>JAJZTQ010000047.1 GCA_021848825.1 Pseudomonadota bacterium | reverse complement strand
TCGGATGCGTGGCAAGAGATGATCGGATATACCGATCATGACTTCCCGCATACTGGCGCCGCATGGAAAGGCGCGCTTCATCCGCAAGATAGGAAGCGCGTATTGGCCGCTGTCAAAGAGCACCTTGTGGAGCAAAGCGGTCCTTATGACATTGAGTTCCGGATGCGCTGCAAAGATGGATCCTGGAAATGGATTGAAGCAATAGGGCGGGTAACTCAACGGGATGAAAAAGGGCATCCGCTCCGCATGATGGGGACACACACCGACATCTCCGCTCGAAAAGAGGCTGAGCTGAGACTACAGGAAGAACAAGAAGCCTTCCGATGCTTCGCGAATATTGCCTCTGATTATTTCTGGGAACTTGATGAGCAGTTCCGCTTCCTTTCCATCTCGCCAAACATAGCCATACGCTCCGGGCTGAATTATCTGAATTACGTTGGAAAGACTCGCTGGGAACTTCCATTTGTTGGTATTTCCGATGAAAAATGGGCGGAGCACCGTTCATTGCTGATGGCGCACAAGCCATTCCGAGATTTCGAAGGCGGATTAGCCAACGCTGATGGAGAGACCCGATGGTTTCTGATGAGCGGAGATCCGATTTTTTCCAGAAACGGGAGATTTTTGGGGTATCGAGGCGTTTCGCAAGACATTACCGACCGCAAGCTGGCTGAAGGAAAGATCCAGAAACTTGCATATTACGACCACCTGACCGAGCTTCCGAACCGGCGATTGTTCCGTGACCGACTCGAACAGGACATGAAGCGCGTGACAAGAAACAACTCTTCGCTGGCGCTACTGTTCATCGACCTCGACAAATTCAAGGAAGTGAACGACACGCTGGGGCACGACAAGGGAGATATTCTGCTGATCGAGGCAGCGCAGCGCATCCGGAAGCATGTCAGGGATACGGATACTTTGGCTCGACTCGGGGGGGATGAATTTGCCATTGTCCTGCCCGAATATGGCGAGACAGGCAACATCGATCGAATCGTTCAGGATGTGCTGCAAGCCCTCGAAATGCCGTTCGAATTGGGGGGCGGGAGCGTTGGCCACATTTCCGGCAGCATCGGCATTGCACTTTATCCAAAGGAGGCCAACAGTATCGAGGATTTGCTGAAACACGCAGACCAGGCCATGTATGCAGCCAAGCATTCCAGGACCAGCCGGTTCAACTATTTCACGCGGAGCATGCAGGAAGAAGCCCGTGACAGGATTGAAATGATGAACGATCTGCGCCATGCACTGGAGCTGCATCAGCTCGAGGTGTATTTCCAGCCGATCGTGGATGCGCGAACAGGAGAAATCGTCAAGGCAGAAGCGTTGCTGCGCTGGCATCATCCTGTTAGAGGAATGGTCAGCCCACTCATGTTCATTCCACTGGCCGAGGAATCGGGACTGATTCTGAATATCGGCGACTGGGTGTTCGAGGAAGCCTTGAGAAATATTGCAAGATGGCAGGAGAACACCGGCAAGCTTGTGCAGGTCAGCGTGAACAAATCTTCTGTCCAGTTCATGCATAGTGACCAGCACCATTGGCATGAAAATTACCTCAAATCGGGGCTGCCTGATCACTCCATCACGGTTGAGATCACGGAGAGCCTGCTGCTGTCGGAATCCGACAAAATAAGAAATCAATTCAACTTCTTCAAGGAACATGGCATCGAGCTGTCGATCGATGATTTCGGGACGGGATTCTCGGCACTTTCGTACCTGAACCAGTTCGACGTGGATTATCTGAAGATAGACAAGTCGTTCGTCCAGAAAATGACGACGGATTCCTCCAGCAAGGCATTGACCGAGGCGATCATCATCATGGCGCACAAGCTGAACATCAAAACGATCGCCGAGGGGGTTGAAACCGAGGCCCAACGCAATGTGCTGAAATCCTACGGCTGCGACTTTATGCAGGGTTTTCTCTTTTCGAAGCCCATCCCATCAGATGAATTCGAGCAATGGCTCTTGAAATAAAGCAGCTTCGAATGACTGATTATCGAATTGATCTGCCCTTCAAATGAAGAAATAGCATATCGATCGACGGCCGCAACTGGCACCGAGCAGCCTGAACGATCGCCACGCAAGGAAAAGTCCGGATTTCAAATCCCGCATGTCGCTGTAGAATGCAGGAACCGCTTTTGAGCCCTTTTCAGAGGTATTCATGGACATGGGCCGCCCAGCCCTTTCCCACCACACCTGAAAAGCCTATGATTCTGCCAGGAAAATTCCTGCAGAGAAGATCGAACAGATCAAGACGCTGCTCCGCTTTTCCCCTTCTTCGGTCAATTCCCAGCCGTGGCATTTCATTCTCGCGTCGTCCCAAGAAGGCAAGGCCATGCAGAAAAGGGGGCGCTATCATTACGTCGACCTGCACCGGTTCGAGTGCAAGGATACCCAGGACTGGATGGAGAAGCAGCTATACCCTGCGCTCGGCACCCTGCTTCTTGGCGCTGAAGCACTGGAAATCGACGCAACGCCGATAGAGGCCTTCGATCCGCGCATTCTGGACGAGGAGCTTGGGTTGCACGAGAAGGGCATGACCTCGGTCGTTCTGGCGGCGCTGGGATATCGAAGCACAGGCGACTTCAACGCCAGGCTGCCTAAATCCAGGCTTCCAGAGGCAGTTGTGATTTCGGAGCTGTAATTCGAGCCAAAAAGGACGCCTAAAGATTGCAGCTCAGGAGACGGTCAAAGTTGCGAATGAAAGGATTGCAGCGTCGAGCATCAATGCGCGAAAGATGCGCATCCGGCCCTGGAGCACCGCGCCCAGCACCCACAGTCCTGCCGTGATCGCGAACACGAGCATGGCAGAAGTGGAAAATGAAAACGAGTCCTGGTACCAGAGGAATGCTGCGAATGCTGCAAGCAGCAGCAAGAATTCGATGCAGCCGAACCAGACAACCTGTTTCGGCATGGGCGGGTCAAAGAGCGTGACTTTCGAGATGTCGAATACAGGTTTGGGGTCCAGATCGCGCGGACGCCATCCAGGCGGCATGAACCATATCCGGAGCCTGTCCTTCCAGCTCTTCGTCCGCCACGCATCCTGAAAGAGCGCAAGGTAGACATGCAGATTCGCCCATACAGGATCCCAGCTTTCCAGCTGCGGCCTGATTCCGTAAACGCAGGGCTCGTCCGTTTCCTCCTGGAA
Source organism: Pseudomonadota bacterium (assembly GCA_021848825.1). Taxonomy (GTDB): domain Bacteria; phylum Pseudomonadota; class Gammaproteobacteria; order Burkholderiales; family JABEVD01; genus JABEVD01. Next base: position 4,332 of record JAJZTQ010000047.1, on the reverse strand, counting down.
TGTGCCGAAAATCCTGTCCCAAATGATCAGCATGCCGCCGTAATTCCTGTCGATGTAATTGTCGTTCACGGCATGATGAACCCTGTGGTTCGAGGGTGAAGAAAAAACGCGATCGAACCAGCCCAGCCTTCCGACAAGCTCGGTATGGATCCAGACTTGGTAGAGCAAAACGGCAAGGCCGGAAATCGCGAATACTTCCGGCGGGATGCCGATCACCGCAAGCGGGAGATAGAATATCCAGCCCAATACCGGATAGGCGCTTTCCTGCCTGAGCGCCGTCGAGAAATTGAAATCCTGGCTCTGGTGGTGCACGACATGCGCAGCCCAGAGTATGCCCGTCTCGTGCGAATATCGGTGGTGCCAGTAGCCGCAGAAGTCGAAAAGCAGGATCGCGGCAGCCCAGCCGTACCAGGCATTCCAGAACGGGCCGTGATAGAGCGCGATTTTGTCCCAGGCGATAGTATAGATGCCTATCTGGAAAAGCGCCGTGAAGACGAGCGTGATCTGGCTCAGCATGCCCTGCGAGAGATTCGCGATGGCATCGTTTATCCTGTAGGTGCTGCGCCCGACGGCAAGCCCATAGCCGTATTCCGCGAGGATCATCACGGTGAATACGGGGATGGCATATACGATTATCTTTTCCATGGTCTTGAGTTGCGGCTTCCTGCCAATTATAGCCCCGGTCGATTCGTCATGGGCAAGCATTTCAATTGATCTGGATCAATGAAAGGCGACGCCATTCGTCCTATAGTGTCCATAAGAGTTCAATGATATACATTGTGGCTCGGATTCCTCCCGCTCCCGCGGCTCATTTCAAGAAGGAAAACAATCATGACTCCAGACGCCGTTTCCGCATACGAATATTCAGAATCCGCCTCCCATGCCGAACACCCCGATTCATTCGGAGAAGAGGTTTGTTTCGATATCGGGCAATTGTATTTTCACGACATCAGGGGAAAGAAGCTCCTTTCCGCCGAACAGGAAATAGCGCTCGCCTCGGCTGCGCATCTTGGCGACGAGGACGCCCGGAATGAAATGATCGAACACAATCTCAGACTCGTGGTCAATATCGCGAGGCATTATGTCGATCGCGGCCTCGATTTCATGGATCTCGTCGAAGAGGGGAATCTCGGTTTGATCCATGCGCTGGAGAAATTCGATCCGGACAGGGGTTTCCGCTTTTCCACGTACGCGACATGGTGGATACGCCAGTATGTAGAGCGCGCCATCATGAACCATTCCCGCACCATCCGGCTTCCCGTCTACGTCGTCAAGGAGATCAATGCGATCAAGAGACTGATGGGCAAAATGGATCAGCAGCTGGGGATGAATGAAAGGAGCAGGCTGGTTGCAGAGCAGCTCGAGATGCCTGTGGACAGGATCTGGGAAACGCTGCATCAGGACGAATGGATGATTTCGCTGGATGCGCCGATAGAGGCAGATCCTGATCTCACTGTAGGCGATTCGATACCCGATACGCACAGCCTCACTGCTGACAGGATGCTTGAACAGGCTGAAAGCGGTGCGCTGATGGCTGAAATGATGAAGAAGCTGAGCCCCAAGGAAAGGGCTGTGATCGAAATGCGTTTCGGGATAAGCAATGACGACACCATGACGCTGGAGCAGATCTCGAGATCGATGGGGCTGACGAAGGAAAGGATCAGACAGATTCAGAACCAGGCGCTGGCGCATCTCAAGGATAGGTTCGAGGAAAGGAAATTGACCGCCGAGGCGATAGACCTGCCCTGTTCATGAACTTGCCGGGGCGGGCAATCCGCCCTTCCAGACCTGTCTCATTCCGGAATCATTTCCGGTCTTCGCCTTCCCTCTTGCCCTGCCCCCCGTCTTTCCTTTCGCCGTCTTTCCTGCCTTGCGGATGAGCCATGGGATGGGCCGCCCCCGGTTTTTCGGCAGGAGAAAGAAAGCCTGGTGAAATGGCCGGGGAAAGGCCGGGCGCCAAGGTACGCGCAGGGTGCTGGTTCTGCCGTAAAGTCCGATAATCGACGCCGCCCCTGCGGTAGCGCTCCCAGAAATCGTTGTCCATCCGCCCGTGCCCGCCCTCTATTCGCCTGTACCTTTCCCTGTCTATGCTGATTCGACGGCGCCCCCAGTCGAAATTGTTCCAGCCCCACAGCGTGCCGATCACCGCAATTCCGCTTCCGTAATACAGGCCTGTGGCGTAGCCGGGGGCAGGGGGAAAGAGATAGAAAGGCGGATAGGTTGGATAGGGCCACGATCCGTATGCGATCCCCGGGTCGTATTGGGGAACATAGATCATGTCGGAATCCGAAGGTTCGATTTCTATTGCATCCCCTCCGGTTATCACCATCTGCTGTGCATTCGAGTCGAGCGTTCCCGCGGCAAGCGCTCTCTGCCTCAGGCGCTGCACAGAATTCATCACTGCTCCCTGCTGGTTGAGGAAGGCATTTCCGAGCGCCTGCATCCAGTCTATATTATCGTTCATCCGCCCGAGAATGTCGGGGAAGGGAACGAGCGACTTCACGCTCGGATCCCAATCCTTGTCCTCCAGCGCGCTTGCCAGATCATCCCCGGTCAATATCGCATTATCCGGTTGCTTTACCCATCTCGCCGCCTCGATGACCTCCAGCGGATAGGTTGAAGCCATCAGAATCTGCGAGAGCAATTCGTCCGGATAAAGCGCGATGGGGGCGACCATCCGGTCGAGATCACGGGGAGAAATGGGATTCTGCCCGGACGTCTGGGCATTCGCCGAAAAGGGCGAAAGGAGAAGCATGAAGACGAGAAAAACCATCGCACGCATTCTCATCCCACCTCCCGATTATTTCAATTCAGATCATGGACGGCATTTGTAGATGTCGAAAGTCCTTTTCCCGATGTCGGGCCTCGGCCCCTTCACAACCGTATCTCCCCCTGCATCGACCGCCCCGTTCCTGGCAAGCTGAAGCAGGTTCGCGTCGACATCCTTAACGCTCCTGTTGATGAAGCCGACATTGGCGAGAACGCTGACCGTGATCGTTCCCTTCGATTCGCACCCTTTCACCTGCCCCGGATCGGCAAGCGCGACGCTCTCCGAACCCGGCTTGACATGGATCAGGTCGCTTGCGCAGCCACCGAGAATCCCCAGCAGCGACACCGCTGCAGCCCAATTTGAAATCTTCAAGACAGCTCCTTTTTGTTGTCCAGCATATATTATGACCGCGGCAAGTATAAATGATTCTGGAAAAGGAAAAAAAGCCGCAAACACTCAGTTTGCGGCTTTTCATTTGGTGGCCAAGGGCGGAATCGAACCACCGACACAAGGATTTTCAGTCCTCTGCTCTACCGACTGAGCTACTTGGCCGAATTGCGAATTTTAAGCTTTTTGAAGGTATCCGGTCAAGATCAGAATAGGTAATCGAAAACCATCTGGGTGGCGCCGAAGAAGACGGCTACCACGACGCCCAGGATGATGGCGCCGAACATGTACTTCTCCCCGGTGCGAAGTTTCGTCTTCTTCGACGATTTCAGGAAGAAGTAGATGATCGCGGAGAATACCACGATCCCGACCATCATGAAGTAAAACACCCCGACGCTGAACTGCTGGCTGCTCATCCCTTCTATCGAAAGGTCCAGCTTCGGCGATAGCTGCTGCGTTGCGTTCGTGCTGCTCAACTCGTTTCCCGAAATGGCATTGGACAAATTCCTGCCGGACTAGGTTCCGGATCCCTCGCATGATCCCTCGCAATGCTCGGGATTTCAGCTCGGCCTGACACCCTTTGGGTGCCCCCAAAAAAGACAATGCCGCACCACGGCGGCATCGTCTTCATGCTTTTCTCCCGCTTTCAATCCCTGATCTGCGGGTTCTTCTTGTCGTAGTTGTCCACCACGAAGCTGTAGATGAACGGGGCGATGTACGCAATCAGGATGATCCCGAACAGGCATACCGGGCCGTTGTCGATTTCTATCATGTTTCCCTCCTAACGTTAACTCAGTGCTTCGGCTGCCAGGATGACGGCGGCAGGCGCTTCACCACGACCATCACGGACAGGCAGAATGCCGAAAGATAGAACACGTCGATCGTGTAGCCCTTGTCCCACCAAGGCTGCTTCCTGATCTTCGAGCCATCCGGACGCTTGTTCCCTTCGAAGTTCGCAATGTGAACCTGATCGCCCACCACGTTGTACTCCTCCAGGTCCTTCCCGGCTTTCTCCAGCGCCTCGATCTGCGGCTTGATGATCCTCAGGTCGTTCATCGTCACAGGATGACGAACGATCAGCGGGCCGTACTTCGTGAAGTACGCCGTATCCGCCTGAACCATCTCGTTGATCTTCTCCATCGCCTTCGCGTCGTCCGTGATCGCCTTGATCTGCG
>JAJZTQ010000027.1 GCA_021848825.1 Pseudomonadota bacterium | reverse complement strand
AGGGCCAAGGACAGCATGATGGTGTTCCTCGCCGGGACATAGGTGATGGGAATCCCGGAAGTCGCTTCGATCGGCACAGCGATAGAGGAATCCGTGAGGGCGGATCCCCCGAAAACCGTGAGATCGAGCTTCACTGTCCTGTGCTCAGCTCCCAATGTCTTGCATACCTTCTCGGCAGCGAATAGTTCCGACCTGTGGCGCTGTCCGTAGTCGAGGCTCAGCGCATGGCACGAAAATCCTTCCCGCCTTGCGATTGCGAGGGTGGTTGCGGAATCGAGTCCTCCGGAAACGAGGATGACGGCATTCCTAGTGTCCAGGTTCGTTCCCCCAAAGGAGCTTGTGAAGCTGGACCTGCATCCTGACGTCCAGCCCGTCGTCCAGTATCCATTCCGCGAGATCCTTCGGACTCAGCTTTCCCTGGACGGGGGAGAAAAGCACGGGCGATATCGACGAGAGCTTCCTTTCCTCGAGAACGCTCTTCGCCCATTCGTAGTCAGCCCGGTCCATCAGCACGAACTTGATCTCGTCGCGATCGTTCATCCAGTCGAGATTGGACCAGAGGTTCTTTTCCTCTTCCATGGAGCCCGGCGTCTTGATGTCGACTATCCGGGAGACCCGCTCGTCTATCTTCGAGATGTCGAGCGCCCCTCCCGTCTCTATCGACACGGAATAGCCCTTGTCGCAGAGCGCTTCGAGGAGCATCAGGCATTGTTTCTGCGCAAGCGGCTCCCCTCCCGTCACGGTGACGCAGCGTGCCGGATATTTTCCGACTTCCCGAAGGATTTCGGCGATCTCCATGGATTTTCCGTCGTGGAAGGCGTACTCGGTATCGCAATAGCTGCATCTCAGGGGGCAGCCGGTGAGCCTGACGAAGACGGTGGGGAGCCCCATCCGCTTCGTTTCCCCCTGAAGGGAATGGAATATCTCGTTGATCCTGAGGGAAGGCACTACTTCAGGCTGTCCAGTCGGCGCTTCGCCTTGGCTGCGGCATCACTGGAGGGATATTTCGAAACGACATGCTTCAGCGTCTTTTTCGCTTCCCTGGTCTGACCGAGCTCCTGCTGGCTGCTCGCGATGTTGATGAGGGCATCCGGCACCTTGGGGCTGTCCGGATATTTTGATATCAGGATCTTCTGCGCTGCAATCGCTTCCTTGAATTCGCGCATCGCGAAATAGGCGTTGCCGATCCAGTACTGGGCGGAAGGCGCCCGGCTGCTTTCGGGATAGGATTTCAGGAAATCCTGGAAGCCTGCTATCGCGCCGGGATAGTTTCCTATCTTGATCAGGTTGAAAGCGGATTCGTAGGCCGAACCTTCGTTCGAGCCATTGTCGGCGGCGGGGGCAACAGCTGCCGGGGAAGATGCGGGTGACGCGGAGGATGCGGCCTGAGGCTCCAGCCTTCTCAGGCGGGTGTCGAGGTCGAGATAGAATTCCTTCTGCCGCTTCTGCGCAGTGTCGATGCCGTTCTGGAGTTCCTCTATCTTGCCCCTCAGGTCGGCTATGTCGGCATTCTGGGCCTGTATCCTTGTCGCCATGTCTATCATGCTGCCCTCGAGCTTCGAGAGCCTGTTCGCGGCGTCGGCAAGATCGGCCTGCAATTTCTGTATTTCCTGCTTCTGCTCGGCGATCTGCTGGCGAGCTTCGTCGTCGGCAAATAGCCCGGCATGCGCATGCGCTGCAAGCAGGAAAAGGAATACGGGGAACCGCCTCAGAAGGCGGTTCCATGTCGATTCAGGACGCAATTATTCGCTCTGGTAAACGATGTCGGTCCTGCGGTTCTGCGCCCATGCTTCCTCGTTGTGTCCGAGTGCGCGGGGCTTCTCCGAACCATAGCTGATGGTCGAGATCTGGCCTGCGGAAACGCCTGCAGATTCCATCAGCTGCTTCACGCTGTCCGCGCGACGCTGGCCGAGTGCGAGGTTGTATTCGCGGCTGCCGCGCTCGTCGCAGTTGCCCTGCAGCTGAACCTTGGCTGATGCATGGCTCATCAGGTACTGGGAATGCGCCTTGATCATCGGCTTGTACTGGTCCTTGACGATGGACTTGTCGAAGTCATAGTAAACGCTGCGATGAGAAAGGATGTTGTTCGGGTCGTTGAGCGGGTTGTAGGCGGCAGCCTGGGTCTGTGCGGCAGGCGCAGCCGGGGCGGCCTTCGCGGCAGGAGCGGCTTTTTCTTCGGGTTTGGTCGGGTGGCTTGCGCATGCGCCCAAAAGGCTCATCAGAAGCGCACTCAACATCATTTTTTTCATGATTCTCTCCTTGGTTTGTTATTGATCAAAAGATTTCAGTGCACCAACGGCCCCCAGGCAGGCTCCCGGATGTCGCCGGACTGCATGGACAAGCGTTGTTTTATTCTGCCATCTGTCGATACGATGGCTAATATACCACGTCCGCTGTAAATGGAGGCATACAGTATCAATTTTCCATTCGGGGCGAACGTAGGCGATTGGTCGAGATCCCCGTCAGTGAGTATTTGCGACTGTCCCGTTGCGAAGTCCTGGATGGCCACATTGAAATGCCCGCCGTTTCGCTCGAGATAGACGAAGCTCTTGCCGTCGGGACTGTAATGAGGCGAAACGTTGTAGTTGCCCTCGAAAGTCAGACGCTGGGCAGGGCCGCCTGAAACGGGCATCTTGTAGACCTGCGGGGAGCCCCCCCTGTCGGAGGTGAATATGATTTCCTTCCCGTCAGGAGAGAAGGAGGGTTCCGTGCTGATCCCGGGCGATTTTTCGATCTCCCTCAGGTTTCCGCCAGCCTCGTTGACGAGATGGATCCTCGAATGGCCGTCGCGGCTCAGGACGAATGCGATGTCCCTGCCGTCCGGAGACCATGCAGGGGCGCTGTTGCTCCCCCTGTAGTTGGCGGCGACATGCCTTTTTCCTGTCATCAGATCCTGCACGTAGACGGTCGCCTTTCCCTGCTCGAAGGAGACATAGGCGATCTTCTTCCCGTCTGGCGACCAGGCGGGCGAGATCACGGGCTCGTTGACCGAGACGATGGACTGGGCGCCGTAGCCGTCCGCATCCGCGACCTGGAGCTCGAAATGCTGGCCCTTCTTCAGGATGTAGGCGATCTTGGTGCTGAATACGCCGACATCTCCCGTCAGCTGCTGGTAGATGATGTCGGAGATCCTGTGCGCAGTCTGCCTGAACTGGCTTTTCGACACAGTGTAGCTGAATCCCGCGAGCTGCGCGCCTTTCGCCACGTCGAGCAGCCTGAATCTGACTTCGTACTGCCCGCCGGAAGCGGGGTAGATTCCGCCGATCACGATGGCGTCGGCGCCTTTCGCCTTCCAGTCGGGGTAGTTCACCTGGTCTATGGTGTGGGGGTTCGATGCGCCCGGATCGATCATCCTGAACATGCCGCAGCGAGCGAGGTCGGCTGAGATCACCGAGGATACGCCAGGGGCATCCGACTCGAATGGAACGACCGATACGGGGATCTGGTTCTCTCCGCCCCCGACGATTTCGATGGTGAGGGCGCCAAAAGACGGCCTGCAGAGGATCAGAAAAAGAAAGGCGATGCAGCTTGCAAGTTTATTCATCTCAAAATACCGTATGCCCGGCGGTTTGCCGCCAGGCTCCCGAAGTTTATATAAAATTCCTTACATAATTCTTTCATTCGTTAGGCTTGAAATGCAAGTCCAACGTTCTGAATTGATCGAAAAGGGAAGGGTCAGGCGGAAGCGGCAGGGGGGAGGCCCTGAGGATCGCGCGCTGTACTGCATTGTCGTAAGCGGGTATGCCGCTCGATTTCACCAGCGTCGCTTTCAGCACTTCGCCGTCAGGAAGCAGGACCACGTCGAATTCCGCTTCGGGGTTGCCGTTTATGTCGGGCGGCACGACGACATAGCGCTTGATCTTGTTGTGTATCCTGGCCTTGTATTCGTCTATGATCCCTCGCGCTGCAGCAGCAGCCTTCTGCTGCATCATCCTGTTCATCTCGGCGACCCTTTCCTGCTGCGCCTTCAGCTGCTTCTCCAGCTCCTTCTTCCTCTCCAATTCCTTCTGTTTCTCAAGCTTAGCCTGTTTTTCCTTTTCAAGCTTGGCTTCCTTCTCCTTCTCGAGCTTCTTCAGTTTAGCTTCTTCCTGCTCCTTCTGTTTTTTTTCCTTGGCCTTTTTGATGGCGATTTCGGGATTCACGGGCTTGGCAACGGGAACGGGCTTGGGCTCGGGCTTGGGAACAGGTTTCGGCTCGGGTTTGGGCTCCGGTTTGGGAACGGGCTTGGGTTGAGGCCTGGGTTCGACAGCAGGGTTTTTGGCAGGCGGGAGATCTTTCCATATCTGTGCCTGCATCAGGACGGGTTCTGAGGTCTGCCATCTGAAGCCGAAGACGAGCACTGCGAGGAGGAACAGGTGGACCATGACGGCGAGAATCGCCGCAGGGACTTTTTTTTCTTTCATTTGACGAAGGGCTTTGCGAGCAGGCCTATTTCCTTCACCTGCTGGCTCTCTAGCATGTCCATGACCTTGATCACTTCCTCGTATTTCACGGATTTGTCGGCGGCGATCACGACCGGCTGGTCAGGATTGTCCTGCTGCTTCTGCTTGATCTCGGAAGCAAGATCATCCTTCGACATTTCCCTGACGCGCCCCGATTTGGACCTGTCCCTCAATGCCAGCGTGCCGTCAGCCCTGACGATCACTTCCATGGGTGCGACAGGGGTCTTCAGCGATTCGCCAACCTGGGGAAGCTTGATCTCGCCGGGATTGATCATCGGCGCCGTGACCATGAAGATCACGAGCAGAACCAGCATCACGTCGATGTAGGGCACGACGTTGATCTGGTTCATCTGGCGGCGGGGCCGCCTCGAGCCCAGGCTCATGACCTTCCCGCCTGGCGCTGGAGCACGTTGGAGAGCTCTTCCATGAAGCTGTCGAAGCGGCTTGCGAGGCGGTCCACTTCATGGGCGTAGCGGTTGTAGGCGACCACTGCCGGAATCGCTGCGAAAAGACCGATTGCGGTTGCGATCAGGGCTTCAGCAATGCCTGGCGCGACATGGGCAAGGGTTGCCTGCGCGACATTCGCCAGCCCCCTGAATGCGTTCATGATCCCCCATACCGTGCCGAAAAGGCCGACATAGGGGCTGACGGATCCCACTGTCGCGAGGAAGGGGAGATTCGATTCGAGCGCGTCCATTTCCCTCTGGTAGGTTGCGCGCATCGCGCGCCTGGTTCCTTCCATGACGGCGCCGTTGTCCATTCCAGGCTGCCTTTTCAGCTTCAGGAATTCCCTGAATCCGGATTCGAATATCCGTTCCATGCTTCCCGTCTCGTGGCGCCCGGAAGTCGCGTTCTGGTAGATCGCATTGAGATCGGGGCTGCTCCAGAATTCGCGCTCGAACTTCTCAGACTGGTTGAAAGCCTGCCTGATCGAGAACATCTTCATGAAGATATGCCACCAGGACATCAGCGATACGAGCAGAAGCAGGCCGAGGATGATCTGAACGACGACGCTCGCGTTCGTGATCATGCTGACAAAAGACAAATCCTTCGTGAATTCCATTTTCAGTTTTCCAGTTTTTCCCTGATCGCTCGGGGCACGCTCACGGGCTTGAATGAATCGACATCGGCGCAGACGAGGCCGACCTTAGCGCTCGTCAACAGCTCTTCCCCTCTTTTCACTTCCTGCCTGAAAACCATCAGGCTCCTTCCCGCAGATTCGATCTCGACGCCGACATCCAGGAGATCGTCCAGCACTGCAGGCTTCCTGTAGGTGATCTCTATCGACCTCACCACGAAAAAGACCTGATGATCCTTCATCAGGCCGGTATTGGTGAATCCGAGGCTCCTGAGCCACTCCGATCTCGCCCGCTCCATGAAATCGATGTAGCTGGAATGGAAAACCACGCCTCCGGCATCCGTATCCTGGTAATAGACCCTGACAGGAAGGAAATAGCTCAAATCAGGTCCCCCGTTGCGAGTCCGAAATGAGTGTACGCGATGAGCGTGGCGATTCTACCACGCGCCGTTCTCTGGATGTAGCCCTGCTGGATGAGGTAGGGCTCGATCACGTCTTCTATGGTGTCGCGCTCTTCCCCTATCGCCGCAGCGAGATTGTCCAGCCCGACAGGCCCGCCTCCGAATTTCTCCATGATGGCGAGCAGGAGCTTCCTGTCCATGACATCGAATCCCGCAGGATCGACATCGAGCATGGAAAGCGCGGCGTCGGCGACGGTCGCATCGACATTGCCGTCCGCCTTCACTTCTGCAAAATCCCTGACGCGCCGGAGCAGCCTGTTTGCAATCCTGGGCGTTCCCCTCGAGCGCTTTGCGACTTCGAGCGCCCCCTCGATCGACATGCTGATCTTCAGCAGGGAAGCCGATCTCAGCACGATCCTGGCAAGCTCTTCCACGGTGTAGAATTCGAGCCTCGCCACGATGCCGAATCGATCCCTCAGGGGATTGGTCAGCATCCCGGCCCTCGTCGTCGCCCCGACAAGGGTGAAAGGGGGGAGGTCGAGCTTCACGGAGCGCGCCGCGGGCCCTTCCCCTATCATGATGTCGAGCTGATAGTCTTCGAGCGCGGGATAGAGGATTTCCTCGACGACGGGGCTCAGCCTGTGGATTTCGTCTATGAAGAGCACGTCGTGGGGCTCGAGATTGGTCAAGAGCGCCGCGAGATCGCCCGCCCGCTCGAGCACGGGGCCCGAAGTCTGCCTCATGTTGACCCCCATCTCCCTGCTGATGATGTGGGCGAGCGTCGTCTTGCCCAGTCCGGGCGGGCCGAAGAGCAGCACATGGTCGAGCGTCTCCCGCCTCATCCTTGCAGCCTCTATGAAGATCTGCAGCTGCCCCCTTATCCTTTCCTGCCCGACATATTCTTCGAGCAGCCTGGGTCTGAGCGCACGCTCCATTGCCTCTTCCTGGTTGGACGCGGAACCCGAAATCAGCCTGTCCGATTCGATCAAGATGTTCCCCTCGATAGCAGCCTGAGTCCTGCCCTGATGCCTTCTTCAGTGGAGAGCGCAGGATCGATCAGCTTCAATGCCGATGACGCTTCCTTCTCGCTGTAGCCCAGCGAGACCAGCGCATCGAGCACATCCGTCTTCGATTTGGGCAGGATGGCGGGCCCTTCGAGTTTGCCCCTGAGTTCGAGAAGGAGGCGCTCCGCCGTCTTCTTTCCCACTCCAGGAATCTTCACCAGCCTTGCCGATTCGCCCGACTGCACTGCCGCAGCGAGTTCGCCTATGGAAAGGCCTGAAAGAACGGATAGCGCAAGCTTGGGCCCCACCCCGCTTATTTTCAAAAGCTGCCTGAAGACCTTCCTTTCATCCAGCGAGGAGAATCCGTACAGAACATGCGCATCTTCCCTGATCGAAAGATGGGTGTAGAGGGAAACCGATTCGCCGATAGCGGGCAGCACGTAGAAAGTGCTCATCGGCACGTCTATTTCGTATCCGACGCCGTTCACGTCGACGAGTATCAGGGGAGGGTGCTTTTCGATCAGCTTGCCAAAAATCCTGCCTATCAAGACCTTCTCCCCAGCCTGAAGGAAACGCTTCCGGCATGCGCATGGCAGATCGCGCAGGCGAGCGCATCGGCCGCATCCGCCTGCGGGATTCCTGTCAGATTCAAAAGGCGCTTCACCATTTCCTGCACCTGTTCCTTGGCTGCGTGCCCGTTTCCGACGACAGACTGCTTCACCTGAAGCGCCGTGTATTCGGATACCGGCAGATTCTTCGATACCGCTGCGCATATCGCGGCGCCCCTCGCCTGCCCGAGCAGCAGGGTCGATTGCGGATTGACGTTGACGAAAACCTTTTCTATCGCGACTTGATGAGGTCCGTGCATGGAAATCACTTCACCCAGCCCGTCCAGTATCGATTTCAGCCTTTCCGGCAATTCCCCGTCCGGCGTCCTGATGCATCCGCTCGCGACATATTCCAGGGCCTGTCCCCTGCGATCCAGTATGCCAAAACCCGTCACCCTGAGCCCCGGATCGATACCCAGTATCCGCACTGTGTCACTCATGACTTGCGACGGGTTTCAGAGCGAAACTAAAACCCGTCACCCTGAGCCCCGGATCGATCCCGAGTATGCGCACTCAGTCCTCTATCACCGCCGTGGTGTAGACAGCCTGGACGTCGTCCAGGTTCTCGAGGGCGTCGAGAAGCTTCTGCATCCTGACTGCATCCTCGCCTGAAAAGACCGTTTCGTTTTCAGGGCGCATCGTCACTTCGGCGAATTCCGGCTTCATTCCCGCCTTCTCCAGCGCGGACTTCACGGCCTCGAAATCCTGCGGCGAAGTGATCACTTCGAAGCTGCCGTCTTCCTGGCTGACCACATCCTCCGCGCCCGATTCGAGCGCGACGTCGAAGAGCTTTTCTTCGATCGTCTCGGGGGAGAAGATCAGCTGGCCGCAATGCCTGAAAAGAAATGAAACGGAGCCGTCGGTGCCGAGATTCCCGCCGTACTTGGTGAACGCATGGCGAACGTCCGCGACCGTCCTGACCCTGTTGTCGGTGAGGCAGTCGACCATCACCGCGGCGCCGTTGATGCCGTATCCCTCGTACCGGATCTCCTCGTAATTGACCCCTTCCATGTCGCCCGTTCCGCGCTTGATCGCACGCTCGACGTTGTCCTTCGGCATGTTGTTGTCGTAGGCCTTGTCCACAGCCAGACGCAGCCTGGGATTCGAGGAAATGTCCCCTCCGCCGAGCTTCGCTGCGACCGTGATTTCCTTGATGAGTCGGGTGAATATCTTGCCGCGCTTGGCGTCAGTCGCCGCCTTCTTGTGCTTGATGTTCGCCCATTTCGAATGTCCTGCCATGATGCCTTTCCGGATCAAATAATGAATTTTAACGAAGGCGGCTCTTCCAGGAAAGCCGGCCGCCTGCCCGCAATGGAACGAGAAGCGCATCCCCGAAGGGATAATGCTCGGGCACCGTCCATTCTTCCTTCGATAACTCGATTTTTTTCGTGTTCCTCGGCAGGCCGTAGAAGTCCGCGCCGTGGAAGCTGGCGAATGCTTCGAGCCTGTCCAGCGCGCCTGCTTCCTCGAAGGCCTCGGCGTAGCATTCGATTGCGGCATGGGCGGTATAGATCCCTGCGCAGCCGCAGGAGGATTCCTTCTCCGATTTCGAATGGGGTGCGCTGTCCGTGCCGAGGAAGAATTTCGGGTTTCCCGATATGGCCGCCTCAATAAGCGCCTGCCTGTGCAATTCGCGCTTCAACACGGGGAGGCAGTAATGGTGGGGCCTGATCCCGCCTGAAAAGATCGCATTCCTGTTGAGAAGAAGGTGATGAGCGGTGATCGTCGCCCCGAGATTCCTTTCCCTGACGAATTGGACCGCATCCTTCGTCGTGATGTGCTCGAAGACGATCTTCAGTCCGGGATGCCTGATCGTCAAGGGTTCCAGCACCCTTTCTATGAATGCCTTTTCCCGATCGAATATGTCGACGGAGGGGTCGGTAACTTCGCCGTGAACCAGCAGAGGCATGCCGTTTTCGGACATGGCTTCCAGAGCGTCGCTGCATTTCGAGATGTCCGTCACGCCCGAATCGGAATGGGTCGTCGCCCCTGCGGGATAGTATTTCACGGCATGGACGAATCCGCTCTTTTTTGCAGTGGCTATCTCTTCGGGGGGGGTATTGTCGGTGAGATAGAGCGTCATCAGCGGTTCGAAATCCGAGCCTTTCGGACGCAAAGCGATGATCCTGTTGCGGTAGGCTTCCGCGTCACGAGTCCTGACTACGGGTGGCTTGAGATTGGGCATGACGATCGCGCGCCCGAAAAGGGAAGCGGTGTGATGGAGCACGTCGCGCATCCGGGTTCCGTCCCTCAGGTGAAGGTGCCAGTCGTCAGGCTGGGTGATCGAGAGCATCGTTTCTTCTCAAAAATTTCATTCTACCATGTCAAGGGTTCCCTTGACTTTCGGAAGGGCGTGGAGTAAAAAATCATTGTGCTCGGATTCAAGGTTTGTCTTTGTCGTGAACAGCGGTCTTGAAACCCGGTCATTACACTCGGGTTTTCCCGGTTTTTTTCATTACGGCAAGGATGGGTTATGGCAACAGGTACGGTAAAATGGTTCAATGATGCAAAGGGTTTCGGCTTCGTGACCCCGGACGATGGCAGCGAGGATCTTTTCGCTCATTTTTCGGCGATCAACATGAACGGATTCAAGACCCTCAAGGAAGGCCAGAAGGTGACCTTCGATGTGACCCAGGGACCCAAGGGCAAGCAGGCTTCCAATATCAGGGCTGCCTGAATGCAATTCTGAAAAACCCGTCACCCATCATGGTGACGGGTTTTTCTTGTCCGGGGAGAACATCATACAGAACCGGTTCACTGCGCAATGGCTTTTCGGATCGTCTGTCCTTCTCCTTGCGTTCTGGCTCGTCCACAGTTATTTCGCGGCCTTGGCATGGGCTGGCATCATCGCGCTGGCAAGCTGGCCATCGTACCTCCGGTTCAGCTCGCACCTTCCTTCGAAGGTGAAGCGCCTTTCCCCGCTTCTCTTCACCCTTCTCGTCACACTGCTTTTCCTCGCGCCTTTCGGCTACATTCTCTTCGTGGTGGGGCGGGAGGCGTCGGTGCTCGGAAGGCTGCTCGTCGAGGCTCAGGCTCACGGCCTTCCCCCGCCTTCCTGGGTGGTGCGCATCCCGCTGGCGGGCAAAACGATGCTCGGGTGGTGGAACAATGTGCTGGCAACGCCGGGCGGATTCTCTTCCTGGGTCAGCCAGGTCGGACAGGGGCCATTGCTCGATTGGGCCAAGCTTTTCGGCGTCGAGATGATCCATCGTTCGCTCGTCCTGCTGCTCGCATTCCTGACGCTCTTTTTCCTTTACCGGGACGGGGATCTTCTTGCCATGCGCCTGCTTGCCCTCACCCAGAAAATGCTGGGTGAATCGGGGACGCAACATGCAAGGCGCGCGGTCGACACGATAAGGGGAACCGTGAACGGGCTCGTCCTCGTCGGCATCGTGGAAGGCATTCTGCTCGGGCTCGCCTATGCTTTCGCAGGGCTCGATTCTCCCGCGTTGTGGGGGGCGATGACAGGGCTTCTCGCCATCATTCCTTTCGGCATGCCCGCCCTTTACGGCGCTGCATCGCTGATCCTCTTCGCGCAGGGGAGCGAGACGGCAGCGATCGCCATCCTGGTCTGGGGCACGGTGGTCATGCTCGTTTCAGACCATGTCGTGAGGCCGATGCTGATCGGGGATTCGGCGGAGCTTCCGCTCATCCTGATCATCCTGGGCATGCTCGGCGGAATCGAGACATTCGGGCTGCTGGGCATATTCATCGGCCCTGTCATCATGGCAACCGTCGTTTCGCTCTGGCGCGAATGGACACATGTTCGAAATCGTCCTGTTTGAACCCGAGATCCCGCCCAATACGGGAAACATCATCAGGCTTTGCGCAAATTCAGGAGTGACCCTGAATCTGGTCGAACCGATGGGCTTCAGGCTCGAAGACAAGCAGCTCATCAGGGCAGGACTGGACTATCACGAATTCGCAAGCATCCATGTCCATCCGGACTGGGAATCCTGTCTTTCGAAATTCGAAGGAAGGCGTCTTTTCGCCTTCACGACCAAGGCAAAAAACAGGTACGACAAGGTCGCCTACAGGCCGGGCGATGTTTTCGTCTTCGGGCCCGAGTCGAGAGGCCTTCCCGAACATATCCTGGGTGCTTTTCCTGAAGAAAGAAAAATAAGAATCCCCATGCTGCCGCACAGCCGCAGCCTCAATCTCTCCAATGCGGCAGCAGTTGCGATTTTCGAAGCATGGCGCCAGCAGTGCTTCGAAGGAAGTATATGATCATTGCCCGAATGGGTTATTTTCCATCAGGCACTTAAGGTCTAGAGTTTTTCCGCAACATTACTAAAAGAGGGGTCATATCGATGAGCAAATTGGCGAGGGTGTTTGCAGCATTTCTGATGGCGTTCTGCTTCCATTCCGTGAAGGCGGACGAAGGTCTACTTAAACCATTCATACTCGGTTCGAAGGGGCCGGGCGAATTGAATGCGAAAATCGACGCAACCAAGAAGGCGCTGGCTTCTCAGGGTTTCGTGCTGGTCGGAAGCTACAGTCCCTATCCCGATACGGAAATCCTGGTCGTGACGGACGACGAACTCAAGAAGAATGCAGCCCAGTCCGACAAGGGCGGATTCGGCGCGATGGAGCGGGTTTCGGTGGTCAAGTCCGGCGGGGAGATCCAGGTCTCCTATATCAATCCAGTCTACATGGCCAATGCCTACAGGATGAAAGGGGATCTTTCAGGCGTGGCCTCCAAGATGCAGGCGGCGCTCGGAAAGGTGCAGGCATTCGGCGCGAAAGGGCTCTCGGCATCGGATCTCAGGGATTACCATTACATGTTCGGAATGGAATATTTCACCGATCCGAGCACACTTGCCGAATATCCGAGCTATGAAGACGCCGTCAAGGCGGTCGAGGCAGGGCTTGCAGCAGGAAAAGACGGCGTCACGAAAGTCTACAGGATAGACATTCCAGGCAAGCAGGAGACCGTATTCGGCGTCGCCATGAAGGGAGAGGGCGACAACAAGTACATGGACGACAAATACATCATGAGCGAGATAGACTTCAGGGAACTGAAGTCTGCCGCCCACCTTCCCTACGAGATGCTGGTCGACGGGAACAAGGTCTATGCGCTCTATGCGCGATTCAGGATAGCCATCGATTTCCCGGATCTCTCGATGATGGGCGCGCACAGCTTCATGAACATCATGAAGTCTCCGGAGGCGATCAGGAAGGCGCTGACGATTGCAGCAGGCGGAAAGCCCTGATCAGTGAAGTGGAAGGCCGAGATTGCTCTCGGCCTTCGATTCCCGCTTCATCAATTCATCGACTGCAGCGATGGCAGGAACCCCCTCGTAGAGCACCGAGCAGACTGCTTTCGTGATGGGCATTTCGACATTCAGCCGGCCCGCGAGCATTTCTACTTCCCTGGCCGTATAGACTCCTTCCGCAGTGGCGCCCAGTTCTTCTAGTATTTTTTCGAGCGGCTTGCCCTTTGCAAGCATCAAGCCGACTTTCCTGTTCCTCGAAAGGTCGCCTGTGCAGGTGAGCGCGAGATCGCCGACACCCGAGAGGCCGAGAAAGGTCTCGAGCTTTCCGCCGAGCTTCAGTCCAAGCCGGGTGATTTCGGCCAGCCCCCTGGTGATCAATGCGGCCCTGGCGTTGTTTCCAAGGCCGAGGCCGTCGGAGATGCCTGCGGCGATCGCCATCACGTTCTTCACCGCGCCGCCCACTTCCACCCCGATCAGATCTTCGCTCGAATAGATCCTTATCCTGTTGTTGTGCAGCGCTGCGGCCGTTCTGGCCGCGAAATCATGATCGTTCGATGCCAGGGTGAGGGCGACAGGCAACCCTTCCGCCACTTCCCTCGCGAAGCTCGGCCCTGAAAGCACGCCATAAGGGGCGACTTCGTCGTATTCCTCGAATGCGACCTGGTGGGGAAGTTTGGACGTTCCGGATTCGAACCCCTTCGATACCCATATCGCGGGAATTTTTCTTCCCGAGTGAGCGAGCGACCTGAAGACTTCCCTGAGGCCGGACATGGGAACTGCGATCAGAACAAGATCGGCATTGCTCGTCGCGGCATCGAAGTCGTTGGAAAGAAGGATTTTTTCCGGAATGAGGAAGGGATCGAGATGGCGCCTGTTTATCCTGGTCTCTCTCATTTCCTCGAAATGAAGCCTGTCCCTGATCCAGAGCGTCAGGTCGTGGCGAGGACAAAGGCCGATCGCAAGGGCCGTTCCCCATGCGCCGGAACCGAGCACTGCGATTTTCATCCGCCCCAGGCCTGGCTTGCCTTGACGAAACCGCTTTGGCCGTCCTGATGGGTGACCCCTATCCAGCCGTTCGCTGCGGCTCCCGTGACTTCAAGCAGCACCCCGCTTTTCGCCTCGAAGACGATAGGGGAATCGTCGGAAGCGGACTGCCTTATTTCGGCAAAAGGGGCGGTGATCATCACGTAATGATTCTGGCCGAGCAAAGGCTTTTCGATCCAGAAAAGCCTGCCGTCGCTGTCCCTGACCTTGACCCAGTGTTCCAGCACCACCGCGACTTCGAGCGGATAATGGGGCCCCAGAATGAAAAGCTTCTTTGCCTTCAGCGAAGGCGCGTCGTAAAGGACGGCCGGCTTTTCCCCGACCGAAACGAAGTCCTGCGCCGAGGCGGCCCCAAAATATCCCAAAAGAAGCAGCAGGACGAGTCGCTTCATCTCAGTGCGTGGTTTCCTCTTTGCTGGCCTGGGCCTGCTGGCGCTGCTGGTAGAGCGCCTCGAAGCTCATCGGGCTCAGTATGACGGGCAGGAATCCGGCGCGGGTCACGACGTCCGAGATCGTTTCCCTTGCATAGGGGAACAGGATATTGGGGCAGGTGATGCCGAGTATAGGCTCGATGTCGGTTTCAGGAACATTCTGGATCTGGAATATGCCAGCCTGCGCGACTTCGACGAGAAAAAGCGTCTTTTCCGCGAATTTGGCCGTGACGGTCACGGTCAGCACGACTTCGTAGATGTTGTCCGCAACGGGCTTTCCTTCGGTATGGAGCTGGATGTCTATCTGGGGCGTTTCGCGCTCGAGGAAGATCTGGGGGGCGTGGGGAATCTCGAGCGAGAGATCCTTGACGTAGATTTTCTCGATCGCAAATATCGGTTGTTGTTCGCTCATTTTGTTTCCTGTTCTAGCAGTTCGTTTAATTTGCCGGCACGGTCAAGCGCCGAAAGGTCGTCAAAGCCGCCGACATGATAATCCATGATGAAGATCTGGGGAACAGTGCGCCTTCCCGTTTTTTCGATCATTTCGGCTCTTCTGGCAGGATCGAGGTCCACCCTGATCTTTTCGATTTCATTCACCCCTTTCGATTTCAGAAGGCGCTCCGCCATCACGCAATAGGGGCATACGGCAGTACAATACATCCTTACCATTTCTTCATTTCTCCACAGGGAGTTTGGCGCTTTCCCAGGAGAGAATCCCCCCCTTGAGGTTGTAAACCTTGCCAAAACCCTTCTTCGACAATAACACACAAACGCTGGACGATCTAGCGCCGCTCCTGCAATAAACGACAACCGGTTTTTCCTTCAGTTTCTCGATTTCGCCGATTCTTTCCCCTATCTTCCCTGAAGGGATATGCCTGGCATTGGGGAGATGGCCGGAGGCATATTCGTGATGCTCCCTGACGTCTAGAATCGCCGCATCCTGATGGTTGATGAGATTGATCGCCTCCACCGTGTCGATCTCAGGGAAATCGACGAAAAGCTTTCTCAAGAAAGGCCAGAGAAGCATGATGCCGCTTCCCAGGGCTGCCAGAAACAGGGGTAGATTGGCTGTGATGAAATGCACTTTATTGCTCCTTCAGTTTTGTCATGACCTCTTTTTCGAGAGGGGCGAATTTTTCAGGTTGTTTTTCCGCAAGCCCGGAATAGAGACCGAATGCTTCCTCGAGAAGATCGGGGTCGGAATATTCGGATCGCTCGACCTGAAGCTTCGCTTTCGCTTCTTGCCCATCCAGCGCGAGCAGCGCAGCATACTGGTAATTCACCATGCCGGTCGGCGAAAAATGCACGACCCTCTCGGTCATGCCGAGCTTCCATTCCAGATTCCTGCTGTTCATTGGGAACATTTCGGCCAATGGATATTCGACGTAAGGGAGGAGGAGCGTCTCTTGCCTCGCGCGGTAGAGCGAATCATAAAGCGCTGATGCCTTCAGGGGCGGCTTCCCGTTATGATAGCCCGGATAGAGCAATGCTTCCAGATGCAGATAATCGAGAAGCAATCCCGTCATCAGATAGCTTCCCGAAACGAGCAGAAAGGCTGCAATCGGCCTGGCCATGTAGAGCTTGAGGGCCCGGCTTTCTCCGAACCCGAGGAGCAGCATGAAAACACCCAGAAACTGGGCATACCAGAGCGGATATTCGTCCAGGCTGTGAAGCGCCATGACGAGCAGCAGGGAATAGATCCACCAGGCATGGATGTCGAAAGGCATGGCAATCCTTCTCGCCCAGAAGAAGATCCCGAGAACAAGAACGAGGCTGCCGACGAGCCCGGTTTCAGCAAGGAAATTGAGCAGGATGTCGTGGGAATTCGTGTAGAGCCCGGTGATTGCGGCATTGCCGAGGACAGGCCCGTAACAGAAATGATGCCAGGCGAACTGGCCGAATCCCACGCCCAGGAGCGGCGCCTTCAGGAACATCAGCCAGGCTTCGTGCCAGAGATAGAGTCTGATCCCGCTGTCCTTGGCGATGACGAGCATCCTGTCCGCCGAAGTCGTCGCCACCGCATCGAAAAGATGGGCTGCATACTGCATCAATGAAAATGCAGGGACGAGCAGCAGCGCACCAAGAAGAAGCGCCCTTTCCTTCCTGTACTGGAAGAGCGCGAGCATCGTCATCGCGGAAAGATAAAGCCATGAACTCCTGGAGCCTGAAAGGGCAAGCGTGTAGAGCGCTAGGATGCCGATCGGGATTGCAATGAAAAAGGGGATTTTCTTCCTGGCGAAAAGATAGAGCAGGCTCGCGATGGAGAGCGAAACATAGTCCGAGAAATGGTTCTGCTGGGCGAGATTGCCATATACCGTTTCTGCCGAATCGGCGGTGACGAAGGGGAGGGAGAAATGGTGATGCTGAATGAGGGCCGAGACGGCATTGAGAAACCCGCCGGCCAGGATGCACCAGGCCAGGATTGCGGCAGCCTTTTCTATCCCGAAATCCCTTTTCAGCGCATGACCCAGCATACTGATGAGCGCTGCCCATGAGAGATAGAGCGAAATCAGCAGGGCCTGCTGGGGATAATCGATCATCCCCGTGAAATACTGAAGCCATACGACAAGGATCAATGAGACAGGGACGAGCGAAATCAGGGGCAGCTCATCGAGCCGCCTGAAATTGAAGAGAAGCGCGCATATCCCGATGAATGCGGCCGCCCATTCCGTGTAGAAATCCGTGAGGGGGTAATAATGCTTCCACTGCAGGAAGGGGATCAGCCCCATCAGTCCGGCCAGAATCAGGCCGGAAGGGTTCAGGCGGAGCAGGTTTCCTTGACGCCGAATTTCTTCAGTATGGAATCCAGCGGGCAGAAGCGGGTGAATCCGCTCTGGAACAGATTGAAGCCGACGAATGCGGTGAACCAGAGCCATTTCGAGTTCATGAAAAGCGGGCTGCCTTCGACGCCGAGCGCGAGGGAGACCATGACGAAAAATCCGGCGACAATTCTAACAATTCGATGGGTAGTCATCAATATTCACTCCTTTGTTTCGATTTTCCTGTAAAACAACGCGTAATATAGCACCGGGATAACGACAAGTGTGAGAATTGTCGATACCAGTATGCCGAAGATCAGGGAAATGGCGAGCCCGTTGAAGATCGGGTCGTCGATGATGAAGAATGCGCCCAGCATCGCTGCAAGCCCTGTCAGCAGGATGGGCTTGGCGCGGGTCGCTGCTGCCGCGATCACGGCTTCCTGGAAACTCACTTCCTCTTCGAGCTGAAGGTTGATGAAATCGACCAGCAGTATCGAGTTCCTGACGATGATGCCGGCGAGCGCGATCATGCCTATCATCGAGGTCGCGGTGAACTGCGCCCCGAGCAGCGCATGACCCGGCATCACCCCGATGATGGTGAGCGGGATCGGCGCCATGATGACTAGCGGAACGAGGTAGGACCTGAATTGGGCGACGATCAGCAGATAGATGAGGATGAGCCCGACCGCATAGGCGATGCCCATGTCCCTGAAAGTTTCATAGGTGACCTGCCATTCTCCGTCCCATTTCAGCGCATAGCCTGAATAAGGATCCTTTGGCTGGTGGATGAAGTATTCCTTCAGTCTTCCCCCCTCGGCAAGCGTCATGTCCTTCACCTTCGATCGGATGTCGAACATGCCGTAGAGCGGGCTGTCCGTCTTGCCTGTCATGTCGCCGATCACATAGACCACAGGAAGCAGATCCTTGTGGTAGATCGTCTTGTCCCTCGGGACATGGACGACTTGGACGAGATCGGAAAGCGGAATCAGTTCCCCGCTCGAAGATCTCACCCCGAGCTTCAGCAGATCTTCCAGGTTGCCCTTCTTGTCCGCGGGAAGCGCGACAGTGACCGGGATCTCGTATTTGGCATTCATGCTGTGAACCGGCGTGACGTTTTCTCCCGACAGGCCTATCCTCATCACTTCGACGATGTCCTGCTGGGCGACGCCTCTCAGCGCGGCCTTGTTCTGGAGCACCTTCAGCGTGAATTTTTCCGCATCCGCATCGATGCTGTCGTCTATCGCGACGATGTCAGGCGTTTTCTGGAATGCCGCCTTCACCCTTTTCGCCACCCTGATCTGCCCTTCATAATCCGGCCCGTAGATCTCTGCGACAAGCGGGGAAAGGACAGGCGGCCCGGGCGGAACTTCGACGATCTTTGTCTTCGCGCCGTATTTCGCGCCTATCTTCGCGATGGGTTCGATCAGGGAAGACGCGATTTCATGGCTCTGCTTCTTCCTCAGGTGCTTGTCCAGGAGATTGACCTGGATGGAACCGTATTCGGGCCCTTCCCTGAGGTAATACTGGCGCACCAGGCCGTTGAAATTGATGGGCGCGGGCGTTCCCGCATAGGCCTCGTAATCGGTGACGTCAGGAATGGTCGAGAGGTAGCCGCCTATATCGTGCAAGACCTTGGCCGTGTCTTCGAGCGGAGTGCCCACCGGCATGTCCACCACGACCTGGAATTCGGACTTGTTGTCGAATGGGAGCATCTTCAGCACGACGAGCTTCACTGCGGCGAGCGACACGGCGAGCATGATGAGGACGACGATCCCGATCATGAGAAGCTTTCTGTTCTTGCCGCCTTCGTCCCTTCTCAGGAAGGGCATAAGCCTCTTCCTGAAGAAGGCTTCCTGCTTCTCGTGCCCGCTCTCATGAAGCTGCTGCTTTGCAGATAGCTTGAATGCGAGCCATGGCGTCACGATGAAGGCGATGGCGAGCGAAATCATCATGCCTATGCTGGCATTGATCGGGATGGGACTCATGTACGGGCCCATCAGTCCGGTCACGAAAGCCATGGGAAGAAGGGCGGCGATCACGGTGAGCGTGGCGAGTATGGTCGGTCCGCCCACTTCGTCCACCGCTTCCGGGATGATTTCCGAGAGCGGGGCATTGGAAAGGAGGCGCCGCCTGTGGATGTTCTCGACCACCACGATGGCGTCGTCCACAAGGATGCCGATGGAGAAGATCAGGGCGAAGAGCGATACCCTGTTCAATGTGAATCCCCATGCCCATGAGGCGAAAAGGGTGGCGAAAAGGGTGAGCATCACGGCGACGCCGACGATCACCGCTTCCCTTCTTCCGAGCGCGATCCACACCAGGATCACCACGGAAGTGGTGGCGAAGACGAGTTTTTCGATCAGCTTCATCGCCTTGTCGTTGGCGGTGACGCCGTAATCCCTCGTCACGGTCACTTCGACATTGGAGGGAATCACGCTGCCCTTTATCTGATGCACGCGCTGGATCAGCTCCTTTGCCACATCGACTGCATTTTCACCCGGCTTCTTCGAGATCGCGAGCGTCACCGCCGGATGCTCGTCATGGTTCTTCCCTATCCAGACATAATGCTCCGGCTGGGAGGGGCCGTCCACGACATCGGCGACATCGCTCATGAATATCGGCCTGGCTTCCTTCACGCCGACGACAAGGCGGCGGACGTCGTCGCTGGAAGTCAGGAAAGTGCCGGTCTGGACGAGGATCTCCTTGTTGTTCCTGACGAGGCTTCCGGAAGGCTGGGAGGCATTTGCGAACTGGAGCGCATCCTTCAGGTCTTCCGCCGAGAGATGGTAGGCGTTCATCCTGTCGGCGTTCATCAGCACCCTGATTCTGTGCTGGGGCCCGCCTATCGTCCTGACTTCCTTCACGCCCGGAACGCGCTTCAGCTCTATTTCAGACGCATGCGCGACCTGTTCGAGCTCGAACGCCCCTTCGCTGTTCGCCGTCCAGAGGGTGAGCGTGAGGATGGGCACATCGTCTATCCCGGTGGGCTTGATGATAGGCTTCTGCACGCCGAGATAGGGAGAAACCCAGTCGGCATGGGAATTGATGGTGTCGTAGAGCTTGACGAGCGACTGTATCCTGTCTTCCCCGACCTTGAACTGCACGGTCAGGATGGAAAGTCCGGGGCGCGAAACCGAATAGATATGGTCTATTCCGGTTATCTGGGAGAGAACCTGTTCGGCAGGGGTCGATACCAGATGCTCGACATCCCTGGCGGAGGCGCCGGGGAACGGAATGAAGACATTCGCCATGGTGACGTTGATCTGGGGATCTTCCTCCCTTGGCGTCACGAAGAGCGCAAAAAGACCCAGAAGCACTGCGATCAGGGCGATCAGGGGGGTCAGCTGGGAATGCAGGAAAAACCTGCTGATTCTGCCCGAAATGCCCATGTCAGTTCTTGAGCTGGATGCCGGCCCTGACAGGGTCGAGCGCTATCTTTTCGCCTTCCACAAGCCCGGCGAGCACCTCTATCTCGTTTTCGCCGTAGGGTTCCCCGAGCCTCACCTGGCGCAGTTCGTATTTCCCGGGCCCCTTGACGACATAGACTGCAGTCACCTCGCTTCTTCTCAATACGCTCGACGCCGGGATGAGGAGCTTTCTTCCATGCCCTGTGCTGAAAAGGGCTCTCGCGAACATCCCGGGATAGACGTTTGCGACTTCCGGCGGGAAAATCAGCCTGACCCGGGTGGTATGGGTGAGCACGTTGGCTTCGGGCAGGAACGTGATCGAGGCGGCCTTGACGGGCTTTCCCTGATCGAGCAGGATTAGCGCGCCGTCCCTGGCATGCGCCTTGACCGATTCCAGCCTGTCCTGGGGGATGCTGACGGAAAGCCTGAGCTCCCTGGGGTCGAATCCCGTCATCAGCGGCTTTCCAGGATAGGCCATTTCTCCCACCTCGACATGACGGGAGGCGACCACGCCGCTGTACGGGGCGACGACGGTTGCATAGCTTTCGGTATTGGCGGCTATGCCGACATTGGCCCGGCGCGCGTCCACCCTCGATTTTGCAGCTTCGAATTCGGCCTTTGCGGTGTCGAGCGCAGCCTGGCTGACGAATTTCCTCTCGAAAAGATGAAGCGTTCTTTCATAGGTCGACTTGGCGTTTTCGAACGAAGCCTGCGCTTCGGCAAGCATCGCACGTCGCTCGTTGAGCGACTGGCTGACTTCGGTCGCGTCTATCCTGACCAGCACCTGTCCCTTCTTGACGGATTGGCCGACGTCGAAATCGACAGAGGAGACCCTGCCCGATATCTGGGAGGAAACTGTCGACTGCTTGACTGCTTCGACCACCCCTTCTGCCGAATAGGTCAGCGGCACATCGGCATACCTGACTTCGGCTGTTTCCATGACTTCTGCAGCATGCGCAGCCGGTATGAGCAGCAGCAATGCCATGAAGAAAAATCGGTTCACGCACTACCTCCTTGTTGAATATTAGTATAAGCTAATATTCATGGGCCCACAACAGAAGGTTTTGGGTCGGCTATGCCGACATATGACAGAAAACGTCGCGCATCATCTTGATGAGCTGAAGGACCCTCGCATCCCCTATCCGATAATAGACCTTGTTTGCATCCTTGCGCGTCTTCAGCACCCCCTTGTCCCTGAGAATCGCGAGATGCTGGGAAATGTTGCTCTGCGAAGTGCCTACGCTTTCGACGATATCCTGGACGCTGACTTCCTTCTCCCCGAGTATGCACAGAATCTTCAGGCGCAGGGGATGCGATATGGCTTTCATGGAGCGGGAAGCCTGTTCGATCACATCGTCCTGCCCCATCATTTCGCTCAGGAATTCTATTTGGCTTTTCATGTGCATGCCCGTGCTATGTATGTGATAAGCAAAATAGCATAAAATAAAGCTTTTCAACCGTCCAGAAAAATGATGAACATGGCGAAAGAACTTCCGCAAAACGGGGTGCCCGTTTTGCTCCTGATCCTGGATGGGATAGGTTGCCGGAAGGAGGAAGAAGACAATGCAGTGGCGCTTGCAAAAAAGCCCAATCTTGAAAGACTCTGGAAGGATTATCCCCATGGAAAGCTTCAGGCATCCGAGTCCTTCGTGGGCCTGCCGAAGGCCCAGATGGGCAATTCGGAAGTCGGTCACCTCAACATAGGCGCAGGCCGGATCGTCTACCAGGAACTCTCCAGGATAGACGTTTCGATAGAGAAGGGGGAATTCTTCTCCAATCCTGCCCTGACAGGTGCGATCAGCCGTGCGATCGAAAAGAAGGGCACGCTTCACATCATGGGGCTCCTTTCTCCCGGCGGCGTGCACAGCCATGAATCCCACATCCATGCCCTGCTCGAGATGGCGGCGAGGGCGGGGGTGAGCGAAATCTGCATCCATGCCTTTCTGGACGGCAGGGATACCCCGCCGAAAAGCGCGGCTTCTTCCCTCCAATCATTGAAGAAGAAATGCGATTCGCTGGGGAAAGGGAAAATCGCATCGATCATCGGCCGCTATTACGCGATGGACAGGGACAAGCGCTGGGAAAGGGTGGAGAAGGCTTACGATCTCGTCACTCAGGGTATTGCGGAATATCGATACGACGACCCGCTGGAAGCGCTGGAAGCCGCCTATCGGAGAGGGGAAACCGACGAATTCGTCAAGGCATCGGCGATTCATGGGCAAGGGGAAGCGCCTTTCAGGATGAAGGAAGGGGATGCGGTCGTGTTCATGAACTACCGGGCTGACCGGGCAAGGGAAATCACGAGTTCGCTGACTGCCGAAAATTTCACTGGATTCGAGCGCAAATATTTCCCTAAGCTCGATTTCGTCATGCTGACCCATTACGGCGACGAGTTTCGCCTCCCCACTGCCTTTCCGCCCGAGAGGATAGAGAACTGCTTCGGCGAATACCTGTCAAACTCGGGGTTCCGTCAGCTGAGGATCGCAGAAACGGAAAAATACGCGCATGTCACCTACTTCTTCAACGGCGGAAGGGAAGAACCCTATCCGGGAGAAGACAGGATACTGGTGCCTTCCCCCAGGGTCGCGACCTACGATCTCAAGCCGGAGATGAGCGTCTATGAGGTGACGGAGAAGCTCGTGGATGCGATCAGGAGCAGGAAATACCAGGCAATCATCTGCAATTTCGCCAACGGCGACATGGTAGGGCACACCGGCAACCTGGATGCCGCGATAAAGGCCGTGGAAGCGATGGATGTCTGCATAGGGCGGGTTGTTGAGGCGATGACGGAAACAGGCGGGGAAGTGCTGATCACGGCCGATCACGGCAACGCCGAAATGATGAGGGATCCCTCGACTTCCCAGCCTCATACCGCGCATTCCCTCAATCTCGTGCCCTTCCTCTACATCGGGAAGCGCTTTTCTCATGTCAGGGAGGGAGGCGCACTCCAGGATGTCGCGCCGACCATGCTGGCGATCCTCGGGCTTCCCCAGCCTGAGCAGATGACGGGGCGAGCTATCGCATATTCCTAGTGAAGCCGTTTTTCTATCTTGCATTGGGCGGGCTGTTTTTCTGGACGGAGGCCGATGCCGCGCGGCATCAGGACCTGAACGAACTGCATTCCAGGATATCGAAACTGGAGAAGAAGCTGGGGCAGAACGAGGCCTCCAGAAACGAGGCGGCCGATGCGCTCAAGGAATCCGAAGTCGCGATCAGCAACACCATCAGGAAGATGAGGGCGCTAGACGAGAAGGAAAGAGAGACCGGTGCAAGCCTCCAGGCGCTGCAGGAACAAACGGGAAAGGTCAGAAAAAGCATAGCGCTGCAGCAGCAGCTTCTGGGCAATCTGCTGTACCAGCGCTATCTCAACGGGGAGCAGGAATATCTGAAGCTGCTGCTCGATTCGAAGGACCCGGACCAGGCCGCCAGGAACCTCACCTATCTCGCCTATGTCTCAAAGGCGAGAGCGGACATGCTGAAGGAGATGAGCCGGAATCTTTCCGAACTCGACAGCCTCGTTTCCTCGACCAGGGAAAAGAAGTCCGAGCTGGATGACATCATTTCAAATCAGCGCAGGCAGAAGCTCGAGCTCGAGAAGGAAAAGGCCCAGAGGAAAACGGTGCTGGCGCGAGTTTCAGCCGAAATAGGCAGGCAGCGCAAGGAAATATCGAGGCTCAAGCAGAACGAATTGCGGCTCAAGCGTCTCGTCGAGAGCATAGGGAGGAGGCGTCCGAAGGCGGGATTGGCGAGAAACGAAAGCCTTCCGGACGCGTCCCTGGACAGCAATCCCTTCAGAGAGCTGAAGGGCAAGCTCAGGCTGCCTGTCAGGGGCGTGATTGCAAACCGGTTCGGCGCGCCGAGGCTCAACGGCGGGCTGGTCTGGAAAGGCCTCTTCATCCGCGCGGCGACAGGCGAGGAAGTGAGGGCCATCGCCGCGGGAAGGGTCGTCTTCGCAGACTGGCTGAGAGGCTTCGGCAACATCATCATTCTCGATCACGGCAACGGATACATGAGCCTTTATGCAGACAACGAAACGCTGCTGAAGAAGGTCGGAGAGAAGGTTCACGGCGGAGAGGGAATCGCCGAAGTAGGAAACAGCGGCGGCAACGAAGAATCCGGTTTATACTTCGAACTTCGCGACCAGGGTGTGCCGCTCGATCCCATGAAGTGGGTCACTGTAAAATGAAACTGGAGAGAAACGG
The DNA here is from genome assembly GCA_021848825.1 of Pseudomonadota bacterium. Taxonomy (GTDB): domain Bacteria; phylum Pseudomonadota; class Gammaproteobacteria; order Burkholderiales; family JABEVD01; genus JABEVD01. Next base: position 12,310 of record JAJZTQ010000027.1, on the reverse strand, counting down.
AATGCACAAGATGAAAAAGTTCGGCTTGATCATGATCGGTCTTGTCGCCGGCGTCATGTTGAGCCTCAATTTGTCCGCAGTCGCACAGAAGGAAACGGCTTCCAGCCCCCTGCCTGTCCAGGAGCTGCGCACCTTCGCGGACATTTTCGGGCGAATCAAGAGCGATTATGTCGATCCCAAATCGGACAAGGAGCTGATCAATTCCGCCATAAACGGCATGGTCACGGGACTCGACCCGCATTCCGCGTATTATGACGCCGACGCCTACAAGGAGCTCCAGATCGGCACCGAAGGGGAATTCGGCGGCCTCGGCATAGAAGTCACCATGGAAGACGGTCTGGTGAAGGTGGTTTCGCCTATCGAGGATACGCCGGCCTACAAGGCAGGCATCAAGAGCGGCGACCTGATCCTCAAGCTCGACGATACGCTCGTCAAGGGCATGACGCTCAACGATGCAGTGAAGAAGATGCGCGGCAAACCCGATACCCCCATCGTGCTCACCGTTCTCAGGAAGGGAGAATCCAAGCCGCTCGTTTTCAAGCTGGTCAGGGCAATCATCAAGGTGAAGAGCGTGAAGTACAAGATGGCGGAGCCCGGCTATGCCTATATCCGCATCACGCAGTTCCAGGAGCACACGGGTGAATCGCTCGCGGCCGCGCTGCATGAACTCTTCAAGTCGCCCGTGAAGGGGCTCGTCCTCGATCTCAGAAACGATCCGGGCGGACTGCTTTTCGGCGCGGTCGCCGTATCCGCAGCCTTCCTTCCCCCCGACGCGCCTGTCGTCTCGACAAGAGGCAGAACGCCTGATTCGGACATGAAGCTCGAGACCATTCCGGAGGATTATCTCAAGCCTTCCGACAAGACGGACTACATCAAGGATCTTCCGCCCGAGGTCAAGACCGTTCCGATGATCGTGCTGGTCAACAACGGCACCGCTTCCGCATCCGAGATCGTCTCGGGTGCGCTCCAGGACGACAAGCGGGCCTTGATCATGGGTACCCAGACTTTCGGAAAAGGCTCCGTCCAGACGATTTTCCCGCTCGGGAACGGCACTGCGGTGAAGCTGACCACGGCGCGCTACTATACGCCGAGCGGAAAATCGATCCAGGCCAAGGGGATCACGCCGGACATCACCGTCCAGGACACCACGGTGTCTTCCCAGGAAGCTTCGCTCAACCTGCACGAGTCCGATCTCGAGCACCACCTGATCAACGAAAAGGCGGGATCGGGGGCGAAGCCCAAGGTCACCATCCAGGAGACGGAGCAGAATGCCAAGCCTGCCGAACCCGGTTCGAAGGACGATTACATGCTGAACCAGGCGCTCAACATGCTGAAAGGAATGGCGATACTGCAGAAGAAGTAAGGCCTGTACATTTGCTGCACGCAGGTATAGAGTTTCGGTAGGAGGAAACATGACTCAACCCGATGACTGTTTCAAGGAGCGGGAAATCCGTTTCTCCCCCCTGCCGCCAGGACAGGCGGAAAGGGCGGTGCAGAGCCTCGCCGAACTGGAAGGGGTCGAGTCGAGGCTGATCGGCCCCGAAGTCCTTTCAGTCTCCTACCGCCTGCCGAAACATCGCCTGGAAACACTGGAAAACATGCTCATCGACCAGGGTTTCCATCTCGACAATTCGCTCATGCAGAAAATCGTCCGGGCGCTCGTGCATTATGTCGAGGAGGTTCAAAGCCAGAACCTTCATGAGCCTGCAAGGCTGCAGAAGAACATGGAAATTTTCGTGAAGGTCTACGAGCATCATCCCCACGGCGATCACGACGACACCCCGGAGGAGTGGCGCGAATACCGCTGATGGAAGACGATTCGCTGCTGAGATACAGCCGTCACATCCTGCTCCCTGAATTCGGGCTGGAAGGGCAGGAAAAAGTCGGGCGCGCCCATGTCCTGGTCATAGGCGCGGGAGGCCTGGGTTCCCCCGCTTCGCTCTATCTCGCCTCCTCCGGGGTAGGGAAAATCACGATCTGCGACGACGATGTCGTCGATCTCACCAATCTTCAGCGCCAGATTCTTCACCCTGCATCCAGCATCGGCCTTGCCAAGGTGCTGTCCGCAAGGAAAACCCTGGAGAGCATGAATCCCGGGATAACAATATCGCCGGTCGAGGCAAGGGCAGAAGGAAGTCTGCTCGACGAACTCGTGAAAGATGCGGATCTCGTGATCGACGCAGCCGACAACTTCGCAACCCGCCACGGCGTGAACAGGGCTTGCGTGAAATACGGCAAGCCGCTCGTATCGGGCGCTGCAATCAGGTTCGACGGCCAGGTTTCGGTGTTCGACCTGAGAACGCCTGAAAGCCCATGCTATCACTGCCTTTTTCCCGAACATGCGGAAGACGAGGAAATGCGCTGCGCGCTGATGGGCGTATTCGCACCGGTCACCGGGATCATCGGCGCCATTCAGGCACTGGAAGCTTTGAAGCTCCTCGCCGGCATAGGGCAATCCCTTTCCGGCCGCCTGCTGATCCTGGATGGAAGGGCCATGACATGCCGTGAAATCTCGCTCGAAAGAGATCCGGGGTGCCCCGTCTGCAGCAGCCGTTAACAGACTGCTGCAAAACTATTGCGCTTGTCATTACGACGTTGAAAAATGGCTCGAAATGCTCCTACTATCTGTAAACTGCGCTTTTTGCGAGTTGGGCAAAAAAACGCCCATCCCTGCCAGACCCATTTCGTCATTCTTCGCCTGGTCCTGACTGCGCTCATGACGTTTTTCAGCAGTCTGTCAATGCTGAATTAAATCGAGTGTAATCAAAGCATCACATTGATGCTGTAGAGTTGCACCGCTTTCATTGCAGAATCCGACCCATGCTGACCCAGAAAAGAGTTTTCGCGCCGCCGTCCCGCATCAGGCCCGGTGTGATTCCTACAGCGCAGGACATCCTGATCGAGACGCCAGTCGCATCCCCCCTGCAGACCAATCTGGAAATACAGCAGCTTTTCTCCGAAAATCCGCAGCTCGTCGGTCTTCCCGTGATCGAAGACGATTCCGCCATCGGCCTCATCAACCGCAACATATTCATGGACAGCATTTCCCGTCCCTTCCACAAGGAAATCTTCGGCAAGAAAAGCTGCATCGCATTCATGGACAAGACCCCGCTCATCGTCGATCGGAGAACGAGCATACAGGAGCTCAGCTTCATGGTCGTCAACGCGGGAAAAAAGGCATTGAGCGACGGCTTCATCATCGTCGACGAAGGGCGCTATGTCGGCATGGGAATGGGGCACGAGCTGGTCAGAATGGTTTCCGACATGCAGGCGCAAAAAAACCATATCGTCATGGAAAGCATCGCCTATGCCAGCGTCATTCAGAAATCCTATCTGCGCTCGTCAAGGGAAGACATGAACGCCGTTCTGAAGGACCATTTCATGCACTGGGAGCCCAGGGATATAGTGGGCGGGGACTACTACTATTTTTCGAAATATGAAGACGGCTTCTTTGCGGCGATCATGGACTGCAGCGGGCACGGGGTGCCGGGCGCTTTCATGACGCTGATCATGGCTTCCACGCTGGATCATCTCCTGACAAGGGAAAAGGGAAAGGATCCTGCGGAAATGCTTTCGCTGATGAACAGGACGGTCAAGGTTTCCCTGGGACAGGTTTCACAGAAGGTCGAAGCCATCACCGGCGAGCCGGTCGAGGAGGAAGAGGCGAGATCCGACGATGGCATGGATGCCGCCTTCCTCTGGTTCGACATGGCAAAGGGAAAAATGACCTATGCAGGGGCGAGAATGCCCGTTTTCGTCAGCGGCGAAGAAGACATCGTCATCCATGAAGGGAAGAAAAAGGGAGTCGGCTATGCCGACACGGCCATGGATTACGAATGGGAAAACAGGGAGATTCAATTGCAGAGCGGGGATTGCGTGTATGTCACGACGGACGGCATCATCGACCAGATCGGCGGAAAAAGGAACATTGCCCTGGGAAAAAGGCAGTTTTCAGAGATCATCCGGGCGAGCAGGCAGCTTCCCATGACGGCGCAGCGCGAGAGCATCATGGAAGCCTTCTGCCAGTACCAGGGCAATCATTCCAGAAGGGATGACATCACGATTTTCGGTTTCAGGGTATAGCGATGAAAAACAGGAACAATCTGATGGATCTCGAAGGGTTCAGCGAGTTCAGGGATGCCGCGCAAAAGCAGGGCATACTTTTCTTCTACAACGGCTATTTTTCCCAGAACATCATCGCCGCCATGGCCGATGCCGTTCGCTACAGGATAGGGTCACAGGACGCCAAGGGATCGACAACGCGCAGAGTCTTTTCGACTTTCATCGAGATGGCGCAGAATATCATTCATTATTCAGCGGAAAACCTCACGGACGAAAACGCCGTCGACCGCGAAATGCGCTTCGGCACGGTCACCATAGGCAGACAGGGGGATTCCTACTTCGTGGTATGCGGCAATGTCGTGCCTGAGCATGCGGTGCCGATTCTCGCAGAGAAGCTGGATTCCATCCGCGGCATGTCCATGGACGAGATCAAGGCGGCCTACAAGGAAACCCTGAGATCGGAAAGCGAATCAAGCAGCAAGGGGGCGGGGCTTGGCCTCTTGACCATGGCACGTGATTCCACCCAGCCCATCGAGTATTCGTTCGTGAATCTGCCGGAAAAAGGGAATGCCTTTTTCTATTTGAAAGCGATCATCTGAAAAGAGATAAACAATGGAAGATTTTTACATACCGGCTTCTGCGATGTCGCCGGAAATCGATTTCAGGTTCTCGAACAACGTCCTCAACATCAGGGGAGAATCCTATCCGGAGAATGCCGCCGCTTTCTACGGCCAGATCCTGAGCCAGCTTGCCCTTTATCTCGCCTCTGCAGGCAGCAAGAAGATCGAGGTCAACGTCGCCCTGCGATATTTCAACAGCAGCAGCACCAAGATCCTGCTCAGGCTTTTCGAGATGCTGAACGATGCGGTCAGCGCAGGAAATGATGTCACGCTGAACTGGTACCATGACGAAGAGGATGACACCATCCTGGAGTTCGGCGAAGACCTGCATTCCGATTACGAACTGCTGCATTTCAATCCCATTGCAATCCCAGAAGCCTGAATTCGACCTGTTCGAATCGGAAGAATCCATCATCAGGGATGTCTCTTCCGCGCTGAAGAACGGGGAACTCGATGCACTTTCAGCCAGGCGCCTTCTGGAGGATCTGCTGCGCGAGTATGAAAAGCTGCTGAGAGCGAGCCGCCAGCTCATCAAGATCAGCGACAGAAAGGCGAAGGAGTTGAACCGCGCCAAGCACAGGCTGCAGGAGCTCTCCGAGACGCTGATATACCAGGCGACGCACGATGCCCTGACGGGCGTGCTCAACAAGGGAGCGATCACGAAAATGGCGAAGGAACAGCTGGAAGCCTGCGATTTCGTCATCATCCTGTTCGATATCGACCATTTCAAGAAAGTGAATGACCAGTACGGGCATGCGGTCGGCGACACCGTCCTGGATCTGGTTGCAAGGCTCGTCGAAAAGAACATCAAGCGCAAGGACCATATCGGCCGCTTCGGGGGGGAGGAATTCATGATCCTGCTCAACGACACCCCGCCCGACATCTGCCTCGAATTCGCGGAAAATCTCCGCGGCATCATCGAAAGAACGAAACTAGAAGCGGACGAATTCGAAGTCGCGGTGACAGTCAGCATGGGCCTTTCATTCTGCCGCAAGGGAGAGTCGTTCAAGGAGGTCTATAACCGGGTCGACAGGCTGCTCTACCGGGCCAAGCATGAAGGCCGGAACAGGATCGAATCTTTCATAAAAATGGACTATTCTTTCTAAGGAAGCACTGATTAATTCCTACGCGATTGCGTTTCTGGGAAAATCGAGATGGTCGCACGAAGCGCGACGCAGGTCGTAGCTGTGTCTACGATGCCAAGGAGTGCGACAAAGCGAGCGCTCGATTTTCACGAAACCCTTCAGGGACGGGACTTTGCGGGCGATCTTCATTGTCGCGCGGCTTGCGAATGGAACAACCATTCGACTGCGCCACGCTTCGCGAGTCTCATCCCGCATAGCTCCGTCGCACCCGTGTAGGAATTAATCAGTGCTTCCCTAGTGAGGGTCAAGTCGAGGAGCGCGGGTGTTCCAGGTCAGGATACACGGCAGGGGCGGTCAGGGTGTGGTGACGGGGGCGGAACTGCTCTCTGTCGCGGCATTCATAGAAGGCAGGCACAGCCAGGCCTTTCCCAGTTTCGGATCCGAAAGAATGGGCGCCCCGGTTGTCGCATTCTGCCGCATCTCGGATAGCGAAATCCGGATGAGGGAGCCGGTGATCGAGCCCGATGCGCTGATCATCCAGGATCCCACCCTGCTCCATCAGGTCGACCTTTTCAGCGGCCTCTCGAAATCGGGCTATATCCTCATCAATTCCGCGAAGAGCTTCGACGAGCTCGGCGTTTCCGTGCTTTTCGAGACCCATTCGGCAGAACGGATGAAGGCCGTTCCGGCGACGGAAATCGCCATGAAGCATATCGGAAGACCCCTGCCGAATTCTTCGCTGCTCGGCGGATTCTGCGCATTGACGGGGGAAATAGGGCTCGATTCGCTGAAAAAGGCGATAGGCGAGAAATTCAGGGGAAAGACCGCCCAGGACAACATTTCCGCAGCGGAAAGCGCATTCCGCTTCGTCAGGGAGAGCATGCATGTTGCAGCAGATTGAAGGGTCGAGGGCGGTCGCCCTCGGCGTCGCCCTTTGCAGACCCGAGGTGATCTGCGCCTATCCGATCACGCCGCAGACCCATATCGTCGAGGCATTGGGGGAAATGGTGAAAAAGGGCGAGCTCGAAAACTGCGAATACATCAACGTCGAATCCGAATTCGCTGCGCTCTCCGTCTCGATCGGGGCTTCCGCAGCGGGCGCCAGGAGCTATACCGCGACGGCGAGCCAGGGCCTGCTCTACATGGCCGAAGCCGTCTACAATGCGGCAGGTCTCGGCCTTCCCATCGTCATGACGATAGGCAACAGGGCGATAGGCGCGCCGATCAACATCTGGAACGACCATTCGGACAGCATGGCGTTGCGCGATGCGGGATGGATACAGCTCTATGCCGAAACGAACCAGGAAGCGCTGGATCTGCATATCCAGGCCTTCAGGCTGGCTGAAGCCCTTTCCTGCCCGGTGATGGTCTGCGTCGACGGCTTCATCCTGACCCATGCCTACGAGCGGATCGAAGTCCCGGATGCGAAAGCGGTCGATGAATTTCTTCCGCCCTTCGAGCCTGTGCAGGTGCTCGACTGCGACGATCCTGTTTCGATCGGCGCCATGGTGGGGCCCGAGGCCTTCATGGAAGTCAAGTATCTTCAGCACCACAAGCAGATCAGGGCGCTCGAACTGATCCCGGCGATCGCCGACGAATTTTCGAAAAAATTCGGCAGGCAATCAGGCGGGCTCGTGAAGCCGTACAGGATCGAGGATGCGGAAACCATCGTCGTCGCGCTCGGCTCGGTCAACGGCACCATCAAGGACGTGGTGGACGAGATGAGAAGGGAGGGGCATCTCATCGGCAGCCTCGCCATCGCTTCATTCAGGCCTTTTCCCTTGAAGGAAGCGAGGTCGGCGCTGGAAAAGGCAAAGCGCGTCGTGGTGATCGAAAAATCGCTTTCAGTCGGACTCGGCGGCCCGCTCTCGGACGGCGTCAGGAAATCGCTCTCGGGGATAGCCATGAAGGGGCATACCGTGATTGCAGGGCTCGGAGGCCGGGCGATAACGGGAAAATCGCTCAAGGATCTTTTTTTGAAGGCGGAAAGGAATGAGCTCGAACTGCTCAATTTCCTCGATCTCGACTGGAAAATCGTCAATCAGCAGATAGATCGGGAAAGGGAAACGAGGAGATCGGGCCCGATTGCAGAGAACATCCTGAAATCGATAGGAACGGTCGCATCGAGAATAGCCTAGGGGGCATCATGTCGCTTCAGCCGGTCAAGTTCTACCAGACAGGAACATTCACCGTCGGCAACAGGCTGCTGGACGAATCCATGCGGGCTGTCCAGGCCAACATGACAAGGACCAACTCGCTCAACTCGGGCCACAGGGCATGCCAGGGATGCGGCGAGGCACTGGGTGCGCGCTACGCCATCGATGCGGCGATGAGGGCTGCGAAGAACAGGCTGATCGCTGCCAATGCGACCGGCTGCCTGGAAGTCTTCTCCACCCCCTATCCGGAGACTTCCTGGCAGATTCCATGGATGCATTCCGTTTTCGCCAATGCGGCGTCTGTCGCCACCGGCATTGCCGCTGCGCTCAAGGTCAAGAAGAAAAACGACGTACGGGTGATCGCGCAGGGAGGGGACGGCGGAACCACCGACATCGGCTTTGCCTGCCTCTCGGGCATGTTCGAGCGAAACGACGACGTGCTCTACATCTGCTACGACAACGAAGCCTACATGAATACCGGGGTTCAGCGCTCTTCCGCCACCCCTCCCGGGGCGAGAACCGCCACCACCCCTGCAGTCGGGCCTCATCCTGGCAATCCTTTCGGAACCGGAAAGAATCTTCCGCTGATTGCTATGGCGCACCAGATTCCTTATGTCGCGACAGCCTCCATCGCGAATCTTCACGATCTGGAGGCAAAGGTCGAAAAGGCGATGGGAATCCGCGGCGCAAGATATATCCATATCTATGTTCCCTGTCCGCTGGGATGGGGATCGCTGCCATCTGACACCATGAAAGTCGCAAGGCTTGCAGTCGAGTCCGGTCTTTTTCCCCTTTTCGAGGCCGAGCATGGCGAAATCACTTCGCGGATTCCGATAAGAAGGAAGGTTCCCGTCGAGGAATATCTGAAGCTGCAGAGGCGTTTTGCCCATCTTTTCGGGGAAGACAGAACCGCCATCCGAATGATTCAGGAAATCGCCGACCGAAACATTGCGAAATTCGGGCTGGAGGAGAAATGAAGAAGCCTTTCGCCATCACGCTCGATCCCGGTTCGAGCCTCGCCAACCACACCGGATCCTGGCGTACCGAAAGACCTGTCTACGTGGACAGGCTCCCTCCGTGCAACCATGCCTGCCCGGCGGGGGAGGACGTGCAGAAATGGCTCTATCATGCCGAAAGCGGGGAATACCGGAAGGCATGGGAATCGTTGGTGCAGAACAACCCCTTTCCGGCGATCATGGGGCGTGTCTGCTACCATCCCTGCGAAACGGCCTGCAACAGGGGAGCGCTCGACGAATCGGTCGGCATCCATGCGGTCGAGCGGTTCCTGGGGGACGAGGCGATCAGGCAAGGCTGGCTTCCGGAAATGAAGGAAAAGGAAACCGGAAAAAAGGTGCTGGTCATAGGCTCCGGACCTTCAGGACTTTCCTGCGCCTATCATCTTCGCCTTCTGGGTCACAGGGTCGTGATCATGGAGGCCGAGGATCGTGCGGGGGGGATGATGCGCTACGGCATCCCGAAATATCGCCTCCCCCGCGAGGTGCTGGAAGCGGAAGTGGGGCGCCTGGAGAAGATCGGCATAGAGATCAGGCTGAAACAGAAGGTGAACGATGTCATGGAAGTCATGGAAGGCTTCGATGCAACCTTCATGGCAGTTGGCGCTCACATCGCAAAAAGGGCCTATATTCCTGCGGGGGATGCGTCGAGGATCATCGATGCCGTGGCGATGCTCCACGGCATGGAATCGGATTCGAGGCCTCGGCTCGGGCGGCATGTCGTCGTTTACGGCGGCGGCAACACGGCGATCGATGTGGCGAGGACGGCGAAGAGGCTGGGGGCGGAGGAGCCGCTGATCGTCTACAGAAGGACGAAGGACAGGATGCCTGCGCATGAATCGGAAATGAACGAAGCGATCGAGGAAGGCATCAGGTTCAGATGGCTCAGCACGGTGAAATCCATGGAAGAAGGAAGCATCACTGTCGAGAAAATGGTCCTGGACGAAAAGGGATTTCCCCAGCCTACCGGAGAATTCGAGCAGATCGAGGCCGATTGCCTGATACTCGCGCTGGGACAGGAATCCGAACTCGATCTCTTGAAAAACGTTCCTCGACTCGAAACTGAAAAAGGCATGGTCAAGGTCGATCATGCCATGATGACGAGCCGTCCCGGCCTCTTCGCAGGAGGGGACATGGTGCCGTCCGAGAAGACGGTCACGACCGGAATAGGCCATGGAAAGAAGGCGGCAAGGCATATCGATGCATGGCTGAGAAATGCCGATTTTCATGAGGAAGAACGCGAGATCGCGGAATTCGGCATGCTCAACACCTGGTATTTCAGCGATGCACCCAAAACGGTTCAGCCTGTGCTCGATCTCGTCAGGCGCCAGTCGACATTCGATGAAGTGCTGAGCGGGCTTTCGGAACAGAATGCGCTGTTCGAAGCGAGAAGATGCCTTTCCTGCGGAAACTGCTTCGAATGCGACAACTGCTACGGCGTCTGTCCTGACAATGCCGTGATCAAGCTGGGTCCGGGGCTGCGCTTCAGATTCAACTACGACTTCTGCAAGGGCTGCGGCCTCTGCGCCCAGGAATGCCCCTGCGGCGCGATCAAGATGATCCCCGAATCGATCTAGGCCGGCGTTTCTGCAATAATGCGGATCTGAGGTCTTTCCATTCGAAATTCCGCGCAAGGCAAGAGAACAAGGGGGGGAAGTTGAAGATATCATTTCATGGTGCGGACAGGGGCGTGACGGGTTCCTGCCACATGGTCGAATGCAACGGCAAGAAAATACTGATCGATTGCGGCCTCTACCAGGGCGGAAGGGAAATCGTCGAGGAGAATGCGGAACCTTTCGGCTTCGATCCGGCGGAAATAGATCATGTGCTGCTCACCCATGCCCATCTCGATCATTGCGGCAGGCTTCCGCTTCTCGTCAAGCAGGGCTTCAGGGGGGAGATCGTCACGACATCCGCGACGCGCGAGCTTGCCAGAATAGTGCTGCTCGATTCCGCCCATCTGCAGGAAGAAGAGGGCAGACGTCACAATCACCATTTCGGAGAAAAGTCGGGCTCCGAACCGCTCTATTCGATACTCGATGCATTCTATGTGCTCGATTTTTTCGGCAGGACGGCAATTTACGGCAAACCTGTCGATCTCTGTCAGGGCGTCAGGGCGACATTTCTCGATGCAGGCCATATCCTGGGATCTGCAAGCATATTCCTCGAACTCGAAGAAAAAGGGAAAAGAAGGACAGTTCTTTTTTCGGGGGACATAGGCAATAGCGGAAGGCCCATCCTCAGAGACCCCGTGACGCCTGAAAAGGCGGACGTGGTGGTGATGGAGACCACCTACGGGGATCGCCTCCACAAGCCTTTCGAGCCTTCGGTAGAGGAATTCTATCAGGCGGTAAAAGAGACCTTCGAGCAGGGCGGGAACGTGGTCATCCCCACATTCGCGCTGGAGCGGGCGCAGGAACTGCTCTATTTCCTGAGGGAAGGGGTGGAGAAAGGCAGGCTTTCCCGATCCATCCAGGTTTTCCTCGATTCTCCCATGGCGATTTCGGCAACGGAGATCTTCGAGAAGCATCCGGAATGCTACGGGGAAAAGACTGCTGAAATGTTCCGGAAGAGGAAGGATCCTTTCCATCTGCAGGGACTTCACTTCACCCGGGAAGCTGCGGAATCGATCGCCATCAACGGGGTGAGCGGGGGCGCCGTCATCATGGCGGGCGCCGGGATGTGCACGGGGGGGAGGATCAGGCATCACCTCGTGAACAGCCTGGAGAGAAAAGACTGCGCCATCATATTCGTCGGTTTCGCGGCGATCGGGACCCTCGCCAGAAAGATCATAGACGGCGCGGGCGAAGTGCGTATCTACGGCAGGGAAGTGCCTGTCCGAGCCCGGATCATGACCATCAACGGTTTTTCGGCTCATGCAGACCAGGCCGAACTCCTTTCCTGGCGCAGGAGCATAGGCGGAAATCCGTTGACCTTCCTCGTGCACGGCGAGCCGGAGGTCATGGGCCGCTTCGCTTCCCTGCTGGGAGGGGAAGTCAGAATGCCCGCGCGGAACGAGTCTTTCGAGCTCTGATCTTCTGGTAAAATCCTGCCATGAACAGAATACTTGCATTGCTCATGCTCGCCTTCTACGCGCTGCCCTCGCAAGCTGAAGGCTATCTCGACGGAAACAGGCTGCTCGCCCGTTATGAAGCCAAAATGAGGATGGTCCAGGATGCCGCTTCGGGGCTCGCATCCGACGCAATCGATGCCGGTTTTTACATAGGCTATGTCCAGGGCGCTGCCGAGGCGTTGACGAATTCGCTTTGCCTGCCGGGCAAGCTTCCGGCATCAAGTGCCGAGGAAGTCGTCGGCAAATATCTGCAGAGTCACCCGAAAAAGCTGAATGAGCCCGCATCCTTCCTGGTCAGGGA
>JAJZTQ010000026.1:29330-37410 GCA_021848825.1 Pseudomonadota bacterium | reverse complement strand
AAAGATGCCTGGCGACCCCGCTGGCGCCCGACTCTAGGTCGGTTAGGATAAATCCCTTAGCCCGGAAGTTTTGCGTCCCCGCCTTTCGGCGGGTTTGCCCTTTGCAGGCGCCGATCGTTCGATCAGCGTAGCGGTCGGACTTTATTAGAATGATATCGCCCTGTCAAGGCTGGCCTTGCTTCGTCCCTTCCGGCCGCTTCGAATTGGAGAAATTCCGGCGACGGAAAACTTGATTCTGGATTTACTTCCGGGCAATGGCACAGTGAAGAGGGCATGACCTGGTCGCCGCTCGCCAGTCTCCGGACGGCTATTCTTCTGGCGGTCAGCCGCTTTTACACGGCTTCGCCAAGCTGCGCAGGCGATGTGGCCGTTATGCGAGCAGAGCTGCCATCACGCTGCAGCAAACTTCCGCCGAGAACGAGATTCCGCATTTCGATTCAAGCGGCGCCTGCCGCCTTCAGCATCTCGCGCACGAAGGCAGGCAGGTCGCCCGGCTCGCGCGAAGTGACCAGCTTGCCGTCGACCACTACTTCGGCATCCTCATAGCGGGCGCCGTTTTCCCTGAGCTCGTTGGCCACCGACCGGTAGCAGGTGGCGCGGCGTCCCTCCAGCACGCGCGCGCTCACCAATATCTGGGGGCCGTGGCAGATCGCGGCGACCGGCTTGTCAGCCTTGAAGAAAGCCTTGACGATATGCTGCGCATGTTCGTCGTGGCGCAGGCTGGCGGGAGCCTTGCCGCCGGGCAGCAGCAGGAGGTCGTATGCGTCGGGGTCCGCCTCCGCCAGGGTCAGGTCGCCCAGCACCTTGCCGCCGTGCTTGCCGTGAAATTGATGCCCCTTCTCCGGGGTCGCGATGTCGACCTGGAAGCCCGCCTTTTCCAAAGCTTCCTTCGGCGCGAAAAGCTCGCTGTCCTCGAACTGCTCTGCGGTGATGATCAAAGCTTTCATCTCATTGCCTCCCTGAGTTTGCGGGCCTCCAGCCCGCCTGTCGCGATCCTCGTGTTATCAGTCTAGCACTCGTCCGCCCAGCGATGCGCCGTCCCGAGCATCCGCGCAAGGCACGCTCCGCATCGATACCTGTCGCGCCAACCATGCCTTGAATGGCCGAATTGAGGTTGAAGAAACCTATTCCCGAGAACTGGAAAACCGGTGCGCCAAAGGGGCATGGATGAGGCCTGAACTGATGCTCAGGAAAGACGGCGAGGCAGGGCGCATCATGTGGTCGCTATCGGCAGTCGGGGAGACAATTGCCGAAACCCCATTCGATGCGGTCAGACTGTTGTGCGAAACGGGATTGCATGCCCTGGCCCTGCATGGTTCGCAGAAAGCCCAACACGCTGGAATAGCGAACCGCCTTCGTCCTGCGTCTTCTTTGCCTGGATGACGATCCCGCAGATCGGCTTCGATGGTCAATCATTTGATCTGCAGATCAAAATTTCATTAATTAATTTGTTTTATCAATCAACTTCTTCCGCTCATTCCGAAAAAACGACCGTTCGTCGGATTCCACTGGCGAATTTGAAGTTTGCTGCTTAAATCCGGATCGAAATGTAACTCAGCGTAACGCATGGTGACGAATGGTAACCGTGTTGTAACGAGATAATGGAATAATAAGATCTATCCATTTTTCTAATTAAAAATAAAAATATCATGTTTTCAGTCTGTTGGAAGCGGTGGAGATTACGACCAAGTGGCAGACCTGTTTCTTCTGAAAGGGAATTTCATGACTTCAATGCATTCATTTGAGAAAAATCGTCTCGATCGAACCAAGATCGCTTACACGTTGCGGAATGTCGGGCTCGGCAGCGTTTCGTCGCTGGTCGATGATCGTATCCCGAAGGCCGGCGACATGCTGCTTGCCAGGGTGGAATCGATTGGGCAGCATGGCGGCGTGGAACTGAGGAATGGCCGCAGGTCCACGCTCTTTGTCGGAGATGAAGTGGTTGTTTGCTACGGCAACCGTTATGCGCCGGATCAGTTCGAGGCCGAAGTGCCGGAAAATCTCGATCCCTGTCATCTGGTCGCAGCGGGAGGAATGGCTGGGAAGGTCTTGTCCTCCTTTTCTTCAATGAAGACGCCTACCGCAATAAGGCCTATCGGGCTCCTGGCCGATTCGGGCGGAAAGGTCATGAACCTTTCTGACTGGAAGCTTCCCCCCATGGACTATGTCGGGACAAGACCGCTTACCATCGCGGTAATCGGCACGACCATGAATTCCGGAAAAACCACCAGCCTTGCCAATTTCATCAAGGGGCTCGTGGCAAGCGGCAAGCGTGTAGGGGCGGCAAAGATAACGGGGACAGGGGCCGGCAAGGATTTGTGGCTGATGGCCGATGCCGGCGCGAGGCCCACCTACGATTTCACCGATGTGGGTTATGTGTCGACCTACAAGCTGTCATCTGAAAAGGTGGAGGAAATCTTCGTGACGCTGACCGATCATCTCGCTCATGCGGGCGTGGATATCATGCTTCTCGAAATTGCGGATGGAATCTTTCAGTCTGAAACCGCATCGCTCGTCGCCTCGCCGATTTTCAGGGCCGGAGTCGATCATATCCTTTTCGCATCGAGGGATTCTGCCGGCGCTGTTGGGGGCGCGGAAAAGATTGCGAGAATGGGGCTCGATATCATGGCGATAAGCGGCGTCCTGACCAGTTCTCCGCTTGCGGCAAACGAAGCGAGGGAATTCACCGGTCTGCCCGTGATCGATACCGGAAAGCTGAGCGATCCCGAAACATGCCTGGCGCTCCTGGAACATGTCCGCGAGAAGAATGCGTCGGTGGCGGTCTGAACGATGCTCGCTCCCCAGGCACTGAACCGGCGGCGTCTTCCCGTTTTTTTCAAGCTTGTCGGGAATGCCGTCGGCCAGGCGATCATGATGGTGATGCTGGCGCATCTGGTGAAGTACGCCTTCAATCATTTCGTCAAATTCGGAGAACCGCGTCACGCGGAAGAGATTCTCCGCGTCGGGCTGGGTCTTGCTCTAGCCGCCCTGTCCATCGCCTGGCTGAGGTACAGGGAAAGGGTCGATGCCGAAAGGATGGGGCAGGACTATGCCGCCGAGATCCGCATTGCCATCTATGATCATCTTGCCGCGCTGCCGCCGAGGGTTTTGCAGAAACGGAGCCATGGCGGGATGGCGATGCGATTCGTGGGCGATCTCGTTTCATTGAGGCGATGGGTGAGCCTGGGCCTTGCGAGGCTGACGGTGGCAGGCATTGTCACGGGGGCAACGCTTCTGGCCCTGGCTTTCCTGGATTGGCGGCTTTCGCTGGCGATAGGGGCGGTGCTCTTTTCGGGGGCTGCCGCGACGATGATGTTGGGACGCACGCTGAAATCCGCCACGGAAGAATCCCGCAAGCGCCTGACCCGCATTGCTGCGAATGTCAACGAGAAGATAGCGACGATGGCCGTCGTGCAGATTTTCGGACAGATGGCCCGCGAGCGCAAGAGACTGGTCAGGCAAGGCCGCGACCTTCAGCATGCCATGGTGGAGCGGGCAAAGGTGGCAGGTGAGATTGCCGCCGTCTCGGAAATCACCTCGGTGCTGGCAACGGCAATGGTGCTGCTTCTGGGAACGATGGAAGTGTCGAATGGGCATGCTTCCCCTGGAACGGTGGTTGCGGCCATGGCGATCATCAGTCTGCTGGTTCAGCCGCTCAGGGACATGAGCAGGATCCAGGAGTACAGGAGCGGTTTCAAGGTGTCATTGCAGAAGATCCAGGAATTTCTCGATACTTCATCGACTGTGGCTGAAATCGCCGGCGCGCCGGCTTTGGCTGTCGCCGAAGGAAGGCTGGAGTTTGACAATGTGTCGGTGGGAGGCGCGCTGAAAGGATTTACCGCCGCGGCAGAGGCGGGGAGCGTCGTCGCTGTCGTGGGGCCGAACGGCGCAGGCAAATCGACGCTCCTGATGCTGGCCGCCAGGCTCCTTGATCCTGAAGAAGGCGCCGTCCGCATAGACGGGCAGCATCTCGCCATGCACAGCCTCTCATCCATCAGACAGTCGATAGGCATGGTGGGCGCTGATCTTCCGTTGCTTCGAGGCACGGTGGAGAAGAATCTGCGCTATCGCTGGCCTGATGCGCCGGACGAAGAATTGGAGCGTGTCTGCCGGCTTTGTGGCATAGACGAATTGCTGTTCGAGTTGCCGAGAGGGGTCCAGACCAGGATAGCTGAAGGCGGTCTCGGCCTCTCCGCAGGACAGCGCCAGCGCATTTCGCTCGCTCGCGCACTTCTTGGGAGCCCGCGCCTGCTGCTGCTAGACGAAGCCGATGCCAATCTCGATCCGCAGGCGGCATCCGTCATCGACAGGGTGATCAAGAATTACCCCGGCACGGTCTTGCTGGTCACCCATCGGCAGGACAGGATGGCGTCCGCAGACGTCGTCTGGCACATGGATTCCGGGCGCATGGTCGCGCAAGGAAAGTATGATGACCTGATGAAAGGCAGCATGCGCACGGCGGAATTTCTCGGAAAAGGCCGGGTTATCTTCCTGAAGGAGCTGATGTGATCGTGGTTCATCTCAAGCGGGCGCTTGGTTTTTTGCTCCTCGGCTTTCTTTGTTCGGCTGCTGCTGCCGATATCAATGGAACACTCCAGGAAGGCGTGATGATGGTGAGGGCGCAGGACAATGATCCGGGCCGCTCCTACCTGCTTTACATTCCCAGAAAAGGGGGGAAGGATGCGCCTGTCTTCGTGTCGGTGCACGGCATCTCCAGAAATGCCATACAGCAGGCTTATCTCTTCGCTCCTCTTGCAGAAAGATATGGCGTGGTGATGGTCGTACCCTATTTTCCTGAACCGCCTTTCTGGGATTATCAATTTCTCGGCAGAAAAGGCAAGGGCAGCCGCGCCGATCTCGCGCTGGAGCAGATCCTGGATGAAGTCGGGAAGCTCACTCATGCGAAAACGGACCGGCTTTATCTTTTCGGTTATTCCGGCGGCGGGCAATTCGTCCACAGGTTCATGCTGGCCCATCCGGATCGGGTGGCGAAATTGGCCGTGGGGGCGGCCGGATGGTATACGATGCCCGATCCCGGCATGCGCTATCCTTACGGGACAAGGATTTCGGACAAACAGCTTGCAGGCGTCGTGTTCGATCCTGCGCGTTTTCTGAAAGTGCCAACCAGGATCTTCGTCGGTGCGGAAGACGTGGCGCAGGATCCCCAGCTCAACAAGTCGTCCCGCGTCAACCGTCTCGAGGGGGCGACCCGGGTGAAGCGGGCGCAGACCTGGATAGCTGCAATGCAGAATGCGGCGATGGCTCACGGTTACGATACCAAGTATTCGGTGGTGCTGCTGCCCGACGCGGCGCATTCTTTCGCGCAGGGCATGGCGCTTGGGCATATGGGAGAAAGCGTTTTTTCCTTTTTCTTTCCGGATCAAAGGTAGAGGCGCCTGATTTTCGATGTTGTTGACTCATCCATACCGGTCGGTATATTATTCTTCGCATGGACATCAAGCAACCCGATCAGTCGCGCAACACCATTCTGCAGGCAGCCTATTGCGAGATCCACAGGAAGGGCTATCAGGCGGCGAGCATTGCCGACATATTGAGCGATACCGGCCTCACCAAGGGCGCACTTTACCATCATTTCCCGACCAAGCATGCCCTCGGCCTGGCCGTCATCGAGGAAATCATAGGGGATCGCCTCGGCAGGCTGCTTTCCGATCCGATCCGGGAAAGCGAGAAACCGATTGACGCGCTGCTTTACCTGATCATTCATGTCGATCAGCAGGTGCCGGCCGATTACATGGAGCTGGGTTGTCCGCTCAACAATCTGATGCAGGAGATGAGCCCCCTGGATCACGAGTTCAAGTCGAAACTGAACGCGATCCTGCGGAATTGGCAGGACACAATCGAATGGGCGCTCTCGACGGGGCAGGCTCAGGGCGAAATAAGACCCGATGTCGATCCGAAGGCGGCTGCGCTCTTCATCGTTTCAGCCTGGGAAGGCTGCGTCGGCATTGCAAAAAACCTGCAATCGGGCGAAGCATTCAGGACCTGCATGCAGCAGCTTCATGATTATGTAGTGAGTTTGTGCGCAGGAAGGTAGTTTTGGCTGGCCGAAAGGCCTTTTTTTTGTTGGCAAAAAGATACCGCATGGTCGGTATGTGAAAAGGAGAAAATGATGACGCTGATTGCTACAGTATCCCCGGAAAATGCAGATGGGAAAGTCGCTGAAACATATGGAAAGATCGCCGGAGCCCTTGGCTTCGTGCCGAACGCCATGAAGATCTACAGCAGCAGCCCCGCTTTGCTGGAAAACATCTGGAGCCAGATTTCGTATTACATGCAGCATTCCACCCTGAGCTTTCCATTGCTCGCCGCCATCAGAATGCTGGTATCGAAAAGGCAGGAGTGCGAATATTGCGTGGGATTCAACGAAGCCATGCTGATCAACCATGCAGGCTGGACGCATGATCAGGTGATGGATGCCTTGAAGGATCCGGCCAGTGCGCCCTTTGGCGAAAAGGAAAAAGCGCTTCTGATCTACGTGCTCGATGCGCTCAAGGCGCCGAAGAAGCTGGAAAAAAATCGACTCGAAGCGCTGCATGCCCTTGGCTGGTCCGATGCGGAGATTCTGGAAGCGGTTCACCATGCGGCGCAGAATGTGGCAGAAGACATGGTATTCAACACCTTCAGAATAGAAGCGGACTACTGAATGGCGACTTATTTCGAAGGCGTCTTGCCCTTTCCGCCGGAAGAGGAAGGCGGCATGACCACGTAGCTGCCGGGAAAACAGGTGCCCTCCACGCAGATGAAGTCGGAGGGCCGCTCCCTCCTTTCGGTGAGCGTGCAGGGGTCCTCCGACAGGTCGAACTTGCTTCCCTGAGGCACGATCAGGATGACCTGCCTGCCGTCGCAATCAAAGACTTGCACCACGCCCTGGGGCTTGTCGGCCGCCAGGCATGACGATGCAAGATTCATCAAAAAAAGTGCAGTCAATATCCTTTTCATGGCGCCTCCCTCATCTGAATCATAGTCCATGAGCCTGGTTTCGAGACGGCATTTCGTCGCGAACGAAGCCCTTCAGGGCGTTGCCGTTGATTCCCGATAATCGACCGATTGTCCGAAAGCGCTGCCGTCCATTCCTGTTTCCATTCCGCATGTCGGATTTGCCTTGCCTGGCTTAAATTCATTTCATAAATTAGGCTCGTCATACTTTTATGGGGAGTCATCATGAAACAATCTCTGCTTTTTTCCGCCCTCGTCGCCATCGGCCTTGCGCCTGCAGTCCATGCTGAAACAGAAGGGGGAGGAGGGTGTACGGGAACGATGATCACGGCATGCGGTCTTCAGATCGTGAAATCGGTCTGCACAAACAGCACTGCAACCGACGACGACGAGAATGAGGCTTACGAGATTCACGGCCAGGACAACGGCGAAACGGCAAGAACAACGTCCCAGGACATCGATGCACCTGATGGCAGGAACACCTACAAGCAGGACGACACCATTCCGCCATCGGCCTATCCCGGGCAGCGACACAGCTTCAATTTCAGCTATACGGACCCTGAAGGGGTTGTTCACAATGTGACCTACAACCAGCGCATGGGCACGTCCCCTGACAACAAGATCACGATATGCCACAGGATGGGCGGTGCGAGAGTCACCCTCGACATTCCGGACGACCAGTTCTTCGGCGCAAGGGCGCATGGGCATGGCAATCACCCCATGGATACCCTTGGCCGCTGCGAAGACCAGGAAGATGCGTCCGGGAACGACGATCCGGCCAAGATCGCTGCCGCGATCAAGCTGAGCGACAATCCTTCGGTGACGTCGAGCGTCGCGGCATGCCTCGCCGTACCTGCAGGGACGAACGTGAATGTCACCCTTTCGAACGGCACGACCTGGACAGGGGCCGCTCCCGGATGCAATTCGACAGGCGTATCCTGCAAGGTCTCGGTCGACAATGGCCCGAACAGGGGAGGCGTCAGGACCTTGCGCTAGCTTTGGCAAGGGCGGTTTGAAGGATGCCTTGTTCGTAGGAAGTGGGCTTGACGCCGAAGGCATTCGAGAATTTCGAAGAGTCGAAAAGATAGTCCGAATCGCTCTGGTAGAGCATTTCATGGGATTC
>JAJZTQ010000026.1:8629-29230 GCA_021848825.1 Pseudomonadota bacterium | reverse complement strand
TGTGCATGTTCATCCTCCCCTTGACAAGAAGCTTTCGAGATGGGCAAGGAAAAGCCTTGTCTTCGCCGGCAGATAGCGCCGGGTCGGCATCACGGCCCATGCCGGGACGGATGGAAGGCACCATTGCGGCAGTACACGGACCAGCGTCTTGTGCCTGACGTCTTCTTCGACGAGGCGGTCGGGCAATGCGCCGATTCCAGCGCCATCGAGCAGCAATTGATGGATCACGCCGAGCGAATTCAGCGCAACCTTGCCGGGAGGAATCTTTTCCCATGTCTCCTCTCCATTGACGAGTGTCCATGGGGAAGGCTCGCCCCTTGCCGAGAGCAGTCTGATCGATTCATGCTGCATGAGATCTTCCGGGGTCCTGAGGGTGGGGTGCAGGGCGAAATAGATCGGGCTTGCATAAAGGCCGAACTGCTGATCGTCTATTTTCCTTGCGACAAGCGTGCTGTCGTTCTCGAGCGCCCCCATCCTGATTGCGAGATCGAAACGCTCGCCGATCAGGTCGACCCGCCTCGCGCTCAAGTCGAGATCGAGCCGGATCTCGGGGTATTGCTGCACGAAGGTTGCGATGACGCCCGATATCTGCGCAAAATCGTTCGGCATGGAGACGCGCAGGCGCCCCATCGGCCGCGTTTCATGGCTCTCGGCAAAATCCCTTGCTGCGCCCACTTCCTCCGCCACGCGCTGGCAATGATCGAAAAATTCCTGGCCGAATTCCGTCAGGACCAGCCTGCGGGTCGTTCGCACGAGGAGCTTTTGCCCGAGCTGCGCTTCCAGGCCGGAAAGTCTTCGCGATACCGTGGCCTTCGGCATGTCCAGGCGATTCGATGCGCCGGAGAGGCTTCCCAGTTCGACGATGACGGTGAAGAGAAGCAGATCGTCTGCTGATATTTGTTCCATAAGTGGAACATTCTAGTTCAAAAAACAGACTTTATCATTTCGGATGGAAACAATAAGATGACTTCTCATGAACGAAGAAGGAGAGGAATCATGGAAAAAACGAATCATCCCAGACAGGTCGAGAGCATCGTTGTCGGCCGCGCAACAACGGACGGCGCAGGCGTCAATCTGACGCGCGTGCTGACCCAGCCTTTCCAGAAGCGGCTCGATCCCTTTTTGATGCTTGACGTCTTCAAGAGCGACAAACCCGAAGACTACATCGCAGGATTTCCGGATCATCCCCATCGCGGTTTCGAGACGGTCACCTATATGCTCGCGGGACGCATGCGCCATCGCGACAGCGCGGGACACGAAGGATTGCTTCAAAGCGGCGATGTCCAATGGATGACCGCAGGGCGCGGCGTGATCCATTCGGAAATTCCAGAACAGGAAAGCGGCGTCATGGAAGGATTCCAGCTCTGGCTCAACCTTCCCTCGAAAATGAAGATGACAGAACCCTGGTATCGCGACATAAGGGGGGAAGACATTCCTTCCTATGTGACGAAGGACGGCGTCAGGGTAAAGGTCATTGCGGGAACGAGCAACGGCATCGAAGGCGCGGTGAAAAGGGATGATACTGAACCCGTTTTTATCGATATCGATCTGCCCTCGTCAAGCGTTTTTTCGACATCGCTTTCTTCGGCGCACAATGCTTTCATCTATGTTTACAGAGGACAGGCTAAGATCGGGGATCAGCTTGTTGCGGAAGGGCGGATGGCCATACTCGGAAACGGGCCTGATTTCGACGGGGTATCGATGGAAGCCGGGGAGCCGGCAAGGGCCATCCTGGTGGCCGGCAAGCCGCTGAACGAGCCCATCGTTCAATACGGACCCTTCGTCATGAACACCCAGGCGGAGATTTATCAGGCGATCGGCGATTTCCGCGAAGGTCGTCTCGGTTGAATTCTATAAAGGAGAATGAACATGAAAACGCTGGAACATTTCGGACCTTTGGCAGGGCGTATTCTGATTGCCGCGATCTTCCTTTTCGCCGGTCTTCACAAGGTGACCGGGTTCGAGGGAACGGTGGGCTACATTGCAGCCAAGGGCATGCCTTTTCCGCAGCTCGCGGCGCTCGCGGCCATCATCACTGAACTGGGCGGAGGGCTGCTCCTCGTCATCGGCTGGAAGGCGAGATGGGCGGCGCTTCTGTTGTTCTTTTTCACGGCCCTGACTGCGCTCGTCTTCCACAATTTCTGGGCGATTCCCGCAGATCAGGCTCAGAACCAGATGATCCATTTCATGAAAAACATTTCCATGATGGGCGGGCTGTTGTACGTCGTCGTGCATGGAAGCGGCCCCTTGAGCATAGAGAGATCATGAGTCTTTTCATTTCCCATGGCTCCCCCATGATGGTGATCGAAGAGAGCCCCGCGCGCCGGTTCCTGAGACAATGGTCTGACAAGCTCCAGAGACCCGAAGCCATCCTGGTCGCTTCAGCGCACTGGGAGAGTCGTCAGGGCGTGCTGGTGAGCCTTTCCGGGAAACCTGAAACCATCCACGATTTCGGCGGTTTCCCTGAAGAACTCTACGATATCGGGTACGACGCGAAAGGTGCGCCGGATGTGGCGCATCTCGCCATCGATCTCCTTCAGGCAGCAGGCTTCGATGTCCATGCAGTCCCGGATCGGGGTCTCGATCATGGCGCCTGGGCGCCGCTTTCCCTGATGTATCGTGACGCGGATATCCCTGTTTGCCAGGTTTCACTGATTCGCGGCGTCTCGCCAAGGGATCATTACAGGATGGGTCTCGCGCTGAAATCTCTTGCCGACAAGGGGGTGCTCGTCATCGGCTCGGGTTCGATGACCCACAATCTTCGCGAATACATGGGGCGCCGACTCGAAGATCCTGCGCCGGGATGGGTCACCGAATTCGAGGACTGGATGAAGGAGGCGCTCGAATCGAATCGCCTCGAAGACCTCTTCGATTACCGTGCGCTTGCGCCCCATGCGGTACGCAATCATCCCACCGAAGAGCATCTCCTTCCGCTATTTTTTGCCCTTGGCGCTGCAGGAGAGAAGGCCGCGGCAGTTCGCGTTCATTCGAGTCATAGCCATGGCGTGATATCCATGGACATGTATTCCTTTTCCAGTCAGGGGAAGGGAAATGCCTGAGGCTTTTCGCGGAATCGAAATGCTGCCCGCCTCAAGGCTTCCCGGGCAGCTTTTTGTTCTGCTGCATGGCGCCGGTTCTTCTGATATCGCGCTTCTTGCAGAGAAGCTCAGGGCTGCCTATCCGGAAGCTGCAATCCTGATCCCGGATGGGGCATTCCCCTTGACTCCGGCCGCGGTGCACGAACTCGTGCGAGGGGCCCAGGACAGACTCAATGTCCTGCCGACGGACACGGCGATCGCTGGCTTTTCGCAAGGCGCGGTTGTTGCGCTCGAATACAGCAAGGCTCATGACGGATTTGCGGGGAGGGTGCTGGCTTTTTCTGGAAGATACGCGACGCTTCCGGACGAGGCACCTGAGCTCGCGACCATCCATCTATTTCATGGTCGAGATGATGAAGTCATGCCTGTCGAGCACGCCTGGCAAGCTTATCAAAGGCTTGCCGAACTGCGCGGCGACGTCACCATAGACATCGCATCGAATGTCGGGCATGAACTGCACGCTTCTCTCGTCGACCGCGCCATTAACCGGCTTCAGACCTGCATTCCATTGCGAAGCTGGCAGAGGGCGCTGAGTTAAGGAACCTTTGTGTAAGCGAGCAGGTCGTTCAGGTCTCTTCCGATCGCATCTGGAATGCTGCCAAGCCTTTCCGCCGGCAGGTTCAGCCGGTCGAGCCGGAAATCCGCATACTGCCCGGAGAAGGCTCGCAGCCATTGATACTCGAACTGTCCGGTACGCCATGCATTGCCGAGTTCATCGCCCTTTCCCGGGTTTCGGAAGAAGATCAGATCTTGAACCGCTCCACCGAGCTCCGCATGTCATCTGCAAGGGCCTGGAGATGGTCTGCAGAATCGGCAGTTTTTTGGGCTGCATCGCTGTTCTGCTCGGTCATCTGCGAAATCTCCTCGATATGATGGGCGATGTCGTTGCTTGCCATGCTCTGCTCGATCAGGGCTGACGAGATTTCACCGACCGTCTTGACGACTTCGGCGGATTCTCCTTTGATCTGGTTGATCGCCTTGCCCGCCTCTTCGGCCAGTTCGACGCCGTGACCGACCTGGTCCACCGCCGTCGCCATTTCCATGACGGACGCCTGTGACGCCTGCTGCATCGAATGGATCATCTGCGTCACTTCCGATGTCGCGCTCGCGGTGCGTTCCGCGAGCTTCCTGACCTCGTCCGCGACGACCGAGAAACCCCTTCCCATTTCGCCGGCGCGAGCCGCCTCTATGGCCGCATTCAAGGCGAGCAGATTGGTCTGGTCCGCGATTTCCTTGATGACCTCGATGATCGATGAAATCCTGTTCGACTGCTCGCCCAGGTTTTCTATGGAAGAAGCGGTCTTCTTCACGGTATCGGCGATCCGCTTCATTTCCTCCGTCGCGCTGTGGATGATGTTTCCGCCCTGTTCGGAAAGCGCTCCCGAACTCTGGGAGAGCTTCAGCGCTTGTTGCGTCCCTTCCGAAATGTGATTGACGCTGACCGTGATCTCCTGGACGGTGGCCGCCATCGCCGAAGTGGCCTCGCTCTGGTGGGCGGAGCCCGTTGCAACCTGGTGGGAAGAAGCGGAGAGCGTATGGGAGGATTCGGCGAGTCGCTCGATTCCTTCGTGCACGCCTCGAAAAGCCTGCTGCAAGGTGCTCATCAGTTCGTTGAATGCACTGCAGGTTCGGCCGATCTCGTCTTGCGCATGAATGGGAACGCGGCGCGTGAAATCCCCTGATTCTGCAATTTCCTGTATCGTCTGCTGCATCTTTCCTGCCGGTTCGGTCACGAACCTTGTCAGGACGAATTTGATCAGGAGCCAGAGCACGATCTGCGTGGCCGCGATGACGCCTACCGATATCCCTATAAATTTTTTCAGCTTGGCATTGTCTGAAGAGATGTCGAGATCGATGACGGAGGCGCCGTTGTGATAGCCGACCGGCACCTGGTGGCACATCAGGCAATCCGTTCCCCTGAAATTGTGGCTTTCGGTATAGGGAACGATGCCGTGAAGCATGTCGCCGCGGCGTTCGAAGCGGACTTTTCCGTCTTCGAGCGATTGCCGTTCGTCTTCCGCCGCAGGCTGCTCCTCGGGCAGTCCCATGCCGAACTGCTTCTGCACGAGCTTGTTCCGGATGATTCTGAGGGATTTGATATCGGGGCTCGATCCCATTTTCTTGATGAAGAGCTTTCTCTGCTCGACATCGCTGATGATGCCGTTGATCATCAGCATGTTCGCGCCGTTGATCACGCCGTCGGCGAGCGCCATGATCTTGTTCTCTTCTCCGCGCCGCATGGATCTTCGCTCCAGGCCGTAAAACGAGAAGGCTACTGCGACGCTGACGACCAGCAGAATGGACTGGATCGCCCACTGAACCTTGACTGAAATCCCCACCCCTGACGAATTCATGATGTGTCTTTCTTTGTTGTTTTGCGGATCGTTCGGCCTGCTATGCTGCGGCTTTGTCAGTTTTTTTAATTATCATATCGACAGTTCTGGTCGAAACTTTATCGTTTTCAGGGATTGTATCAATGTTGTAATGATCATTGTCAATGTTGGAATAAAAAAATTGATCGATCGTTCATCAAAAGGATGTGGCAGAATTGCAGGATCCAGAGCCGATGAAGAAAGTTTATGAAATATCTGCTGTTTTTTTGCCTTGTCTTTTTCTCTGCCAGGGCGGATGCAGATGACGGTGTGCCGTCCGATTTTTCGCCGAAGGTAGGCAATGCCCTGCTTTGCCTCGACAAGATCGATCCCTACTTCTTCGAAGGCTATCTCGAATCCTTTTTCGGACCGCCCTACAAGACGGAGGCTGACAAGAAATGGTACAGGGTGGACAAGAAGCTGTGGGGAGAGGAGCAGCTCACCGACATTGTCGTGGGAGACCGTCCGCCCTTTCTCGCCGCGATCATCGAAGATACGCCCGAAGCCACTGCGGAAGCGATTTTCAAGCGTACAGGGATTCGATATGCATTCGAAGGCAGTCATGGCACGTCGCCGAATTTTGGGGAAATCATGCCTTACCAGGCTTTTACCGAAGTCTTCTGCCTGCAGAACTGAATGCCGGGGCGAAATCCCGTCGCTCAGATCTGGGTCAGCGTCACCGAGCGCCTGAAGCGCAGCAGCGCCAGGATGGAGAAAAGGGCGCCGATGGCTGCGATGGCGAGATAATCCTTCCAGACCACTTCAAGCCCGGCACCCCTGTACAGGATGCCCTGGGCGAGGCGAACGAAATAGGTTATCGGCGCGCCGAGCATGATGTCCTGGATGATTCCAGGCATGCTTTCCCTGGGCGTGATTCCTCCAGAAAGAAGCTGAAGCGGAACCACGGTGAGGATGCAGAGCAGTCCGAACTGGGGCATCGAGCGCGCCAGGGTTGCGAGGAAGATGCCTATCGATGCGGCGGAATACAGGTAAAGCGCACAGCCGCAGAGGAATAGCGCGATGGAACCCGAGATGGGCACGCCGAGCGCCCCTTCGACGATGCCGACCACGGCGATGGCGGCGCCGATCAGCACGACAAGGCCGTTTGACCAGATCTTGGCCATCATGATCTGCAAGGGCGTGAGCGGCATCACCAGCAGGTGTTCGAGCGTGCCATGTTCCCTTTCGCGGATGAAGGCCGCGCCCACAAGGATGATGGTCAGCATGTTCACCGATTCTATCGTTTCCATGACGCCGCCGAACCAGTAGCCGGTCAGATTGGGGTTGTATCGGACATGGGTCACCATGCGGATGGGGGAGATATTTTCGTCCCTGCGGTGGGTCGAATATTCCTCGAGTTCGGATGCGAAGATGTTCCGGATATAGCTTGCACCGATGAAGGACTGGCTCATGTTCGTGGCGTCGATGTTCACCTGTATGGTCGGGCGGCGCCCCGCTGCGTAGTCACGCTGGAAGTCTGCCGGAATGACGATCACGAAGGAATCGATTCCCTGGTCGAGGACACGATCCATTTCGCCGAAATCGATGTACCTCGGGGGCTTGAAATGGGGAGGCGTCAGCGCATTGACCAAATGCCCGGAAAGCGGAGACCTGTCCTCGTCGACCACCGCTACCGGGGCATTATGAAGCTCTTGCGAGACGCCCTTGGCGGAGCTGTAAATGGCCCCGGTGAAGGCCCAGACGATCAAGCCCAGCAGCACCTTGTCGGCCCACAGGCTCCTCAGCTCCTTGATGCCGAGACGGAAGATGTTGGAGAAAGCCGCCTTCATCATGTCTCCTGCTTTCGCAGTAGCGAAACGGAAAGCGCGGTCAGCACGGGAATGAATGCCGCAAGCGCCGCGAACTGGGCGGTCAGATCCGAAAAATCCAGCGCCTTGGTGAATACGCCGCGACTGAGCACCAGGTAATGCGAAGCGGGAAAGAACTGCCCGGCCCAGTACGCCGCTCCGTCCAGGGAACTCACGGGTGTGGTCAGTCCGGAGAACTGCACGGCAGGCAGCATGGTCGCGATGGCGGTGCCGAAAATGGCCGCCGTCTGGGTTCTCGTGAAGGTCGAGATCAAGAGACCGAGTCCTGTCGTCGCCATCACGTACAGCAGGGTGCCAAAAGTCAGCGCAGCCAGGCTTCCTTTCACCGGGACGCCGAAGGCGAACACGGCCTGCAGCACCAGGGCGACATAGCCCATCATCGACACCGCCACATAGGGAAGCTGTTTGCCGAGCAGGAATTCCAGTCGGGTGACAGGCGTGACATAGAGATTGACGATGGATCCGAGCTCTTTTTCTCTTACCACGCCGAGAGCCATCAGGATGCTGGGAATGAACACCAGAAGCAGGGGGATCACCGCGGGAACCATGGCATAGATGCTCCTGAAATCCTGGTTGTAGCGGTATCTGAGGGAGATTTCCACGGGCGGCGGGATGTTGCCTTTTCGTTCGATGATCATGTCCCCGACATACTGGCTGTTGATGCCCCGGATGTATCCGAGCGCCATCTCGCCCCTGTATGGCAGCGCGCCGTCTATCCATACCCCGATTTCGGGATGCCTGCCGATTCGGAGATCCCTTCCGAAACCGGGGGGAATCTCGATGGCGATGGCCAGTTCTCCAGCCGACATGCGCACCTCCAGGCTCTTGGCGTCCGTGATCGGCCGCCGCTCGACGAAGTAGCGGGATCCCGCTATATGCCTGACATAGGCGCGGGATTCCGGAGAATGGTCGCGATCCAGCACGGCGAAGCGCAGGTGCTCGACGTCCATGGAGATGCCGTAGCCCAGGACGAACATCAGCAGCACGGAGCCGATCAGGGCGAACGAAAGCCTTACCGGGTCCCGCCGCAGTTCCAGCGACTCGCGGTAGGCGATGCCCAGCAGCCTCGAAATGCTGAACGAGGATGCGGATTTGCCTGCCGCCCTGGGAGCCGCAGGCATGGCTGCCTGGGGCAAGCGATCGGCGCCGCCTTTCTTCAGGTAGCTGATGAAGGCTTCTTCCAGGCTGTTCGCGCCCTGCGCCGCCCGGAGGGCGGCGGGGGTATCGCTAGCGAGCACTTTGCCAGCGTGCATGAGGGAAATTCTGTCGCACCTTTCGGCCTCGTTCATGAAGTGGGTGGAAATGAAGATGGTCACGCGCTGTTCCCTCGAAAGGGTCGCCAGCTGCTGCCAGAAGCTGTCCCTGGCGACAGGATCGACGCCCGAGGTCGGCTCATCGAGAATGAGAAGCCTGGGTTCATGGACCACCGCGACGGCGAGCGAAAGGCGCTGGCGCATGCCGAGAGGCAAAGCGGAAGCCGACAGGTCTGCGCAAGCTTCCAGTCCGAAGCGCGCCATGAGCGCTGAAACCCGCCCTTTTATCCTGTCCCGAGGCAGGTTGAAGAGGCGGGCATGGAGATCGAGGTTCTGGAAAACGGTCAGTTCGCCGTACAGCGAGAACGACTGGGACATGTAGCCCACCTGCCTTCTGCTTTCGGGATTCATCGCATCGACTTCCCTACCGAAGAGACGGGCCCGGCCTTCCGTCGGCTGCAGAAGGCCGGTGAGCATTTTCATGGTGGTGGTCTTGCCGCAGCCGTTCGAGCCGAGGAAGCCGAAAATTTCGCCTGCGCGTATGCTTAAGTCGACATGGTCCACGGCGGTGAATTCACCGAATCGCATGGTCAATCCTTCAGCCTCGATGGCCCAGCCCGTTCCGTCTTTAGGCCCGGGCGGGATGACGAGCGTCCTGTGCCCTTTCCTTTTTGCCTCGGGAAGCAGGTTGATGAAGGCTTCCTCCAGGTTCGCGCTCTTCCCTTTCAGTTTTTCCGGCCTTCCTGTACCCACGATGCGCCCCGCATCCATGGCGACGAGCCAGTCGAAGCGCTCGGCCTCTTCCATGTAGGCAGTGGCGACGACCACGCTCATGCCCGGCCTGCGGGCGCGCAGCGTGTCGATGAGCGCCCAGAACTGGAGGCGGGAAAGTGGATCGACCCCTGTCGTGGGTTCATCGAGTATCAGCAGATCGGGGTCGTGGATGAGGGCGCAGCAAAGGCCGAGCTTCTGCTTCATGCCGCCCGAGAGCTTGGCGGCGGGCCTGTCCCTGAAATCGGCAAGCCCTGTCGCGGCAAGCAGCTCGTCAATCCGCGTCTTCCTTTCCGCGGCTCTCAGGCCGAAGAGTTTTCCGAAGGAGTCGACGTTTTCTGCCGCGGAAAGGCTCGGGTAGAGATTCCGTCCGAGGCCCTGCGGCATGTAGGCGATCCTCGGCTGCGCTTGCGCGCGATGGGTTGCACCCTTCATGTCGACGCCGAACACTTCGATGCGCCCGGCCTGGAGCCTTCTGGCCCCGGAGATCAGGGCGAGCAGCGAGGATTTTCCAGCGCCGTCCGGTCCGATCAGGCCGACCATGATTTCCGCCGGAATTTCGACAAAGACATCCTCCAGCGCCTTCACGTCGCCGTAGCGGAGGGAAACGGAATCGACTCTGGCGATCGGCGGCATGGCTTACCTCGGCTTCAGGTTTGCCGGCCAGGCCGCGCTGCTATCCGTCAGGACGTAGGCCATGCCTGGCATGCCGGGCTTCGCAAGGTTGGCATGTCGTTTGAGCCAGTTCGGATCGGCGGCCACCTTGATCCTGAACATGAGCTTCTCCCGTTCATTCCTGGTCTCCACCTCCTTGGGCGTGAACTGCGATTTCGGCGCCACAAAAATCACTTTCGCTGGAATGGGCTGATCGGGAAGGGCATCGAGCAGGATCCGCGCAGGGCTGCCGATCTCGACTTTTCCGGCTTCGCCCGCGGAGAGATAGATGGAAATGTAGACGTCGGCCATGTCGAGCAGGGTCAGCACCTTGCCTCCGGCGGCCAGTACTTCGCCGGGTTGCGCGAGCCTGTAGAGCACGCGGCCGGAAAGCGGCGCCGCAAGCGTCGCATCCTTCACCGACACGCGCAGGGCGTCCGCTCTGGCCTGCGCCGACTCGATCGCCTCTTTCGCGGCGCGAGTGCGGCTTTCGGCAGCGGAGACATCGGCCTCTGCAATGCTCAGGCTGCTTCTGTCCCTGTCCAGCCTTTCGGTGCTGACGAACCCCCTTTCGACCAGCTTTGTCGTGCGCTCGAGCGTGAGACGGGCGAGATGCTGCCTGCTTTTCGAGCTTTGCAGGACGGAGCGGGCCTCCGAGGCCGCCGCCTTCGCTTCCCGGATCTGCGCTTCCGCCGCCCTGAGCGCAGCCTTCAGATCCTCCGAATCCAGCTCGGCAAGCGCCTCTCCCGCCTTCACTTCCTCGCCTTCCCTGACCAGCACCGAAGCCAGCCTTCCCGGCACCTTGGTCGCCACGTCGACTTCCGTGGCTTCCAGCCTGCCGTTTCCGGAAGCGATCCCCGGAGGAAGCGTCGAACGGTCGTAGAGCTTCACAAGCAGGAATGCCGTTGCTGCCAAAAGGAGCAGCAGCATGGCGGCAGACAGACGTCGGACGGCAGGCGATTTCATTCTCGTTCTCTTCGCCGCAAGGGGCGGGATTTCAATCCATTATAGGATTTCGTCCATTTGAAAGACAATCGGCTCGAAACGGGGGAGCGTTTTGTTGGCAGGGCGAATGCCGGAATTCACATTCCGACCATTTGCCTGCTTTCCATGAAGCGCATGGGCGATCCATGGAATCAGGATGGTGCCGCTTGCCTTTTTCGGCAGGTTCCGGCGCCGTCGCGCAGGAAAGCGAAGTCTTGCCTACCCCACCCTTGCCGGTGAAAAATACATGACGGGTGCTGATCTGCGGAAGCTGTTTTTTCCGTCCATCATGACGACTCCCTGTTGGAATGGATGCCGGCTTCGTACCAGTTTTTCGAACGGTTCACGATTCTGACCACGAACAGCATCACCGGCACTTCGATCAGCACGCCGACGACGGTGGCAAGCGCAGCCCCGGATTTGAAGCCGAAAAGGCTGATGGCCGCGGCGACCGCCAGTTCGAAGAAATTGGATGCGCCGATCAGGGCGGATGGGCAGGCGATATTGTGCTTTTCCCCGACTTTCCTGTTGAGCCAGTAGGCGAGCGCGGAATTGAAAAGAACCTGGATCAGGATGGGGATGGCGAGCAAAAAGATGACGAGCGGCTGATTCAGGATCGCTTCCCCCTGAAAGGCGAAGAGCAGGACGAGCGTCGCGAGGAGCGCGGAGATTGACCAGGGCGCTATCCGCTGCATGGCTTCATCGAATTTTCCGCTGGCGAGAAGACGTTTGCGCCACAGCTGGGCCAGGATGACGGGAATGACGATGTAGAGCAAGACGGAGGTGAAGAGCGTGCTCCAGGGCACGGTGATGGATGAAATGCCCAGAAGCAGGGCGACGATGGGCGCGAAGGCGAATACCATGATGGTGTCGTTCAGCGCCACCTGGGAAAGCGTGAAAAGGGGATCGCCGTCGGACAGCCTGCTCCATACGAAAACCATGGCCGTGCAGGGTGCGGCTGCTAGCAATATCAGGCCGGCGACATAGCTGTCCAGCTGATCGGGAGGAAGGAGCGATGCGAAAAGATGGCGTATGAAAAGCCAGCCCAGGAAGGCCATCGAGAAGGGCTTCACCAGCCAGTTGACGAAAAGCGTGACGCCTATTCCCTTCACATGCCGCTTGACCTCGTGCAGCATGGCGAAATCGACCTTGACCAGCATCGGGATGATCATCACCCAGATCAGCAGACCGACCGGGAGATTCACCTGGGCAAATTGCAGTCTTCCGAGAAACTGGAAAAATGCCGAAGCGGTCTGCCCCAGCGCAATGCCGGCGACGATGCAGAGAAAGACCCAGAGCGTCAGATATCTCTCGAAAAAACTGATCGGCGCGCCGCTCGCCGCCTTGCCTGACACTTCGCATCCGATGGTCATGGTCAAATGTGCAGGGCGGTTTTCACGGCGGGAACGAGTCTTTCCCGGATATCGTCCCTGACCTTCAGGAAGCTCTCCAGGGGCTCCCCATGAGGATCATGGAAAGGAAGGTGGATGCGCTTCACGGGTCTCGGGAAGATCGGGCAGGCCTCTTTGGCGTTGTCGCAGACGGTGACCACGAGGTCTATGCTTTCATCAAGAAAAGAATCGATATCCTTGGGATGGAGTCCTTCCACCGACATTCCGGCGAGCGTCAATGCTTCGATGGCGCCGTCAGCCACCTTCGGCTGGGGTCTCGTCCCTGCAGAAACGGCTTTGACGCTTCCGCCGAGATCGTGATTGAGAATGGCTTCCGCCATCTGGGAACGGCAGGAGTTTCCAGTGCAAAGCACAAGGACGGTTTTTTTCACGGTTTTTTTCCTGTTGTTTTCGGCAGGCAGCTGTTTTCTCCCTGACAGCAGTTTCTGGTCAGGAATGAAAGAAGATCGTCCATCATGCCGTAATCGGCCGAATAGTAGATGAATCGGCTTTCCTGTCGTCCATTGATCAGCCCGGCCCGACTCAGATGAGCGAGATGGAATGAAAGGGTTGCGGGTGCGAGGCCCAGCTTCTCGCCTATCGCGCTTGCATTCATGCCCGCCATGCCGGTCTCGACGAGCAGGCGGAAAATCGAAAGGCGGGATTCATGTCCCAGCGCGGCGAGCAGTTCTGCGGCGTTCATTATTTCCATAGTTCCAGTATCATGGAAATGAGAATTCCTGTCAAGCTTCACGATACGATACAAGAAAATATTGTCCGGTTACGTTCCCGGCGTAAATTCCGATCAATCCAGCTAGAATGGATAATGATCAGCCTTCAGGAAAGGGGATGAAATGAAAAAATTGGCATTTGCCTTGCTGTTCATGATGTCGGCGCCCGTGTTGGCGGATGTCGGTGTTTCCATAGCCGTCGGCGAGCCCGGATTCTACGGCCGGATCGACATAGGCGGTTATCCTCCTCCTCAGTTGATTTACGGTCAGCCGGTCATCGTGGTGCCTACGGAAAGGCGTTATGCGCCGATTTATCTCCGCGTTCCGCCCGGTTTCGAGCGGCACTGGGAAAGGCATTGCCATGAATACCGTGCCTGCGGCAGGCCTGTCTATTTCGTCAGGGATAGATGGTACAGGGATGTCTATTCGCCGAGATACCGCGAACGCCACAGGATGGATAGGCGGGAAGACAGGGGGCGTCGCGGTGAAGGGCACGATCGCGGCTATCGCGACGACAATCGGGAAAGGGACTACAGGCATTGAAGCGCGGCCCTACCTCGGAACAGGGTCCGCGGGAACCATTCGCCATCCTTCCGGACAGACGGCGACATAGGGATAATATTGCCCCGATGAGGCGCAGTAATACCAGTATCGGGCTGCAGGCGGCGCCTGCATGATGACCGGCGGAACATAGGGATTCGGATAGGGATAGATGGGGCCGGGATAGAAATACCAGAGCGGCCCGACGATCCACCACCAGCCGAGACGCCCGTCGTGGCCGCCGTGGTACCATCTTCCGCTTCGCCAGCGTGGGAAGTCGCGGTCGTGGAATTGCCGGATGTCGCCATGCCAGTGTCTTTCCTGGCGACGATCGCCCCGTTCGGCATGGGCCGAAGCACAGAGCGTGAATGCCAGAATGAAGAGCGCGGCTCTTTTCATGGAAAGCTCCCCGGGTCGATGATCTGAAGTATAGGCGACGCTCGAAAACCTGATCGATGAGGCAGCATGAAAGGGATTCTGAAAATAGCGTTCAAGCTGCTTGTGAACGACAAGGGGAAATTCGCTGCGCTGCTCGTCGGCATCACCTTTGCGGTGTTCCTCATCGTCATGATGACTTCGATGTTCTCCGGCATACTGAAGCGCTCTTCGGCGACGGTCCTCAATGTCGGCGCGAAGGTCTGGGTGATGGATCCCGCCGTCAATACCGTTGCGAATAGCATCCCCATGCCAGATTACGTTCTCGACGCAGTGAGGAGCATCGACGGCGTGAAGTATGCCGTGCCGCTTTATTCAGGGGGCGCCCAGGTCAAGCTTTCGAGCGGACTCTACCAGTCCGTGACGGTGCTCGGTCTTGACGACGCCACGCTTTACGGCAGACCCAGGCTTCTCTCGGGAAACATGGAAGACATTTACGCGGAAAACGCGTTCGTCGTCGTCAAGGATGCGGAATTCAGGAAGCTCGACAATCCGAAAATAGGGACGGAATTCGACATCAACGATCACAAGGGCGTCGTCGTTGGGATCGCAAAAGTGACCACTTCCGGCCTTTTCGGCGTGCCGACCCTTTACACGACCTACAGCAGGGCTGTCACCTACATTCCATCGACCCGCTTCACGACAGCATATATCCTGGTCGAGCCGAAATCCGAAGCAGCCATTCCGCATATAGAAAACGAGGTCAGGAAGCTCGGCTATCAGGCGCTGACCAAGGACGAATTCATCGCGAAAATATCGGACTTCTACAAGTACCAGACAGGCCTCGGGACGAACGTGATGCTGATGACCATCATCAGCTTCATCGTCGGGCTGTCCATTTCCGGGCAGACTTTCTATACCTTCATACTGGAAAATCTGGAGAAATTCGGGGCATTGAAGGCGATAGGATCGAAGGGAAGGGAACTCGTTTTCATGATTCTTTTTCAGGCTTCATTCACCGCGCTCGCAGGCTACGGCCTCGGGGTGGGGCTCGCAACCGTCATCATCACGCTGGCGAGGCTCAGACTGCCGAGTTATGCCGCCCAGATCACCTACCTCAATCTCGGCTTCGCCTTCGTCATGGTGCTCGTCATCGCTGCGATTTCGAGCTATATCGGCGTGAGGAAAGTGCTCAGGATCGAACCGTTCGACATTTTCAGGGGCTGAATTGGAAACCGCGGTCAATGCACAGGGGCTCTCGAAATGGTTTGGGGAAGGGGAAGCCAGAACGATGGCTGTCAGGGACGTCAGTTTCGAGGCCTATCTCGGTGAAATGCTCTATATCGTCGGCCCTTCCGGGAGCGGCAAAACCACGCTGCTCAGCATGATCTCCGGGATACTGAGGCCTAATGCAGGCAAGGTGATGGTGGAAGGGAGCGACATCTGGAGCCTGTCCAACGACGGCATCGCCGAATTCAGGCTGAACAGGGTCGGCTTCGTCTTCCAGGACTATCATCTCTTTCCGCGGCTCACCACCGTGGAAAATGTCGCCATTCCGCTGATCCTGAAGAAGAAGGCGTGGAGCGAGGCGGTCGACGTCGCCATGCAATATCTCGAGATCGTCGGCCTCAGGGAAAGGGCTGATCTTCCCCCCGTCAAGCTTTCAGGAGGAGAGCAGCAGCGCGTGGCGATTGCAAGGGCGATTGCCGGAAAGCCGGATCTGCTGATATTCGACGAACCCACCGCATCGCTCGACGGCGATACCGGCAGGAAGATCGTCTCGTTCGTCAAGGAAAACATTCTGAACGAGCAGCGCTGCATCATCATCGTCACCCATGACAGCCGCATATACGAATATGCGGACAGGATCATGAAAATGGAGGACGGCGTGCTGAAGGGCATCGCGAACGGAGCGAACCATGAGAAATAGGATCCTGTTCCTGCTCGCATTGTTGGGCATCCTGGGGGGGCTGGTCAGCGCCTATTTCTTCGGCAACCAGCAAAAGCCGAAGCCTCCTGCATTCAAGCCCGCATCGAACCCTTATGAAAAAGGCATCTATGCCAACGGCATCATAGAGAGCGATCAGCAAAGCGGCGAAAACATCAACATCTATCCCGAAGTGTCGGGCTCCGTCACGAAAGTGATGGTTTCCGAGGGACAGGAAGTGAAGAAGGGGCAGCCCTTGTTCGCGATCGACAGGGATGTTCAGCAGGCTGCCGTGGAAGAGCAGCGCGCTCAGGCCGATTCTGCGCAAATGCAGATTTCGCTTGCCCTTGCGAATCTGAAGAGCCTCGACGATCAATATGCAAAATTGAGGCATTCCTACGAGCTCGATCCAAAATCGGTGAGCAGGGATGCGCTCGACAATGCGGAAAATTCGGTCGAAGTGGGGAAGGCGAGCCTCGAGCTGGCGAAGAAGCAGTATGTCGCGGCCGTGAAGACTTACCAGGCATCGAAGGTATTGCTTTCGAAGTATGTCGTCACTGCGCCATCCGCCGGCAGGATACTGGCGATCGATACGGCAGTGGGCAGCTATCTTTCCCCCCAGGGTTCCTATGATACCTATACCGGCGGGTTCGGTCCCGCGCTGGTGATGGGCAATGCCGGTCACCATGTCGCAGTGCGATGCTATGTCGACGAGATTCTGATTTCGAGATTGCCCAGTCCTTCGAAGATGCATGCGCGGATGTTCGTCAGGGGAACGGAGATCAGCATTCCCCTCGAATATGTCAGGGAACAGCCTTACGTTTCGCCGAAGATAGAGCTTTCGAACCAGAGGACGGAGCGGGTGGATGTCCGGGTGCTGCCGATCATTTTCAGGTTCGAGGCACCGAAAAATCTCAAGCTTTATCCTGGGCAGCTGGTGGACGTCTATATCGGGGAAAGGCAGTGAGGATTCTTTGGCTTTTCCTGCTCCTGGCAGGCTGCACGGTGGGGCCCGATTTCGTCCGCCCGAAAGCGCCTGCGGCAGACCATTACAATCACGGCGGAGATCCTTCCGGGCTTCTCGACCAGCATTTCGAAAAGGGGGCCTTGCCGGTCGAGAACTGGTGGAAACTGTTCGGCTCTGGAAAGCTCGACGAGATCGTCAGGGAAGGCGTGTCCGGGAATCTCACCCTGAAGGCGGCGCAGGCGAGCCTCAGTCAGAGCAGGGACAGCCTGAAGGCGGGATACGGGATCTTCTATCCCCAGGTCAGCGCTTCGCTCAACCCGGCAAGGCAGCGGTTTTCTCCTGAAAGGTTCGGCAGTTCTTCGCCTGGCACCATCTTCAATCTGGTCACGCTTTCCGCATCCGTCAGCTATGCGCTGGACCTGTTCGGCGGGGAACATCGCGCCATCGAGAACCTCCAGTCGCAGGTCGAATTTCAGCGCGAAGTGCTGCTCGGCACCTACCTTTCGCTGACCTCGAACATCGTCAATACAGCCATTGCGGCGGCGGCCTACAGGGACGAAATCGGGTTCACCGAACAGCTCATCTCATTGCAGAAGGAACAGATTGCCATCGGTGAAAAGCAGGTCGAGGCCGGAATAGCCTCCTACGGGTCTGTCCTTGCACTGAAAAGCCAGCTTGCGTCCTATGAGGCAACGCTTCCGCCATTGAGGCAGAAGCTCGCCCAGTCCGAACATCTTCTTGCGACCCTTGCGGGTCATGCCCCGTCCGAATGGCGTCCTCCCCGGATTTCGATGAAGGATCTCGTCCTTCCTGAAAAACTTCCGCTCTCCCTGCCATCCGATCTGGTGCGCAGGCGTCCGGACGTCCTCGCATCCGAAGCGGCGCTTCATGGGGCGAGCGCCCGGATCGGCGTGGCGACAGCCGCGCTTTACCCGAGCTTCACCCTGACCGGGTCCTTCGGGCGGAACGACGCCACTTTCCCGGGACTTCTGGGCAGCAGGGGCAATTTCTGGAATCTTGGGGCGAACGTCGCGGCGCCGATCTTCGATGGCGGCACGCTTAGCGCCGAGCGCCAGGCGGCGGTCGACGCCTATCGCCAGAGTCTTCTCGATTATCGCCAGACCGTTCTTTCGGCGTTGTCCCAGGTTGCAGACATATTGAGGGCGCTCGAGCATGATGGCGAGGCCTTCGAGGCGCAATCGAGATCCGCTCGGGCGTCACGAGAAGCGTTGCATCTTGCAAGAATCAGCTATCAGGCTGGAACGGTCAATTATCTGCAGGTGCTGTTGTCGGACATCCAGTATCATCAGGCCGCCATCGGACTTCTGGATGCGCAGGCGCAGCGCCTTCAGGACACCACGGCGCTTTTCGCCGCCCTGGGCGGAGATTGGCGGAAACCCGATTCCCTCAATGGTGGCTTTCCGCGCTGAAAGGCACTTCGATCTGGGGTATCTCGGGGCGGTCGATATGTTCCGGAATTTCGGGGAGTTCAGGGCGCTCCGGAACTTCAGGACGCTCCGGAACATTCGGGCTATCCATCTTTTCCATCCGGTCGTTTTCTGGCCTTTCCAGGTTTCCTGTCGGTCTTGCCAGGGGGAAATCCCTTGTTTCCAGGTCCCTGATTTCAGGGGCGAACTCGATGCGTTCGGCTTCAAGCCTGTGATCAGGCGTGAGTTTTCCGCTGACCTCGACGAATTCGTTCTTTTCGACCAGCTTGCCATTCGGTACAGCCAGGGAAGCCGGGATTTCCACTTCGACGCCGCTGACCATGAACCTGTGGGGAGCGATCTTCCTGTCGATGAAGCCCTGAAGGTTGAGCCTTTCCATGTGATTCACGAGCGCCGAGAAAGGATAGTGCGTCAGCCTTTTCGCGGCTAGCGCATCGCCATTCCACTTGCCCGTGACGATCACGTCATTGCCTACGGAGAGCTTTCTCGGGTCGACCCCGGTGACCTTCAACCCGTAAATTTCGATGACGCCGCCCCTTATCGCCGTGATCGGGCCCGATACGCTCGATTCGGAAGAAGACCTGTCGATGCGCGAAGCGATGATTTCTCCGCTGGCAAGGCGGAATCCGCTGACGCTGATGAAATCGCCGGCAGTTGGCTTCACTTCGATGAGCGTATTCTTCGTCGGCACGACGGTCTGCCCAAGGACATGGATTCCCGCTGCATCCACGGAAGTGATCCGGCCTTGGACCATGTTGACGACGGAAATGCTGTCTGTGGAGAGCTTGCCGGACTGGCCCTTTGCAGCCATGACGACGACCTGTCCTACCGCAAGGTCCCTGAGATTGGCAGGTTCGGCATTGACCTCGACCCGGGTTCCCGGCCGATATCGGACTTCGA
The DNA here is from genome assembly GCA_021848825.1 of Pseudomonadota bacterium. Lineage (GTDB taxonomy): Bacteria > Pseudomonadota > Gammaproteobacteria > Burkholderiales > JABEVD01 > JABEVD01. The sequence continues at coordinate 9,990 of JAJZTQ010000026.1, read as the reverse complement.
GACCGTTCACGCACACGCTTCCGAAGCCGGTGATGACCCCGACTATTCCGGTCCCGCCTATGCCGCCTTCTCCGGCGCGTCCTGTTCCCCCTATCCCGCCTTCCCTGAGGCCTGTTCCGCCGATTCCGCCGGGCGAATGGCCGGTCCCCCCTATCCCCCCGGAAGAAGGGGCGCCGATGGAACGCATCACGCAGGCATTGCCTGCAAAGCCGCATGCAGGAAGGCAAAGTAGGCCCAGCAGAACATATTTCAGGATTCTTCCGCCGGATGCTTTTTCAGTCTGATGTATCTTCATTTCCGGTGCTGAGAAAATAGATCCCGAAATTCATTCGCAGGCTCGCGCCCGGTTTGCCCTCATCCTTTTCCTGCAAGGCCAGGGCATGCCTGTTCACTGCGTGCAGGGCCTGCATGCCGTGTTTCCTCGATAGATCGGCGAGTTCCAGAACGGACTCCTCGGTCAGGTTGTTGTAGTATACGCTCCGTTCCAGGAAAGGGGGCTTCAATCCCTGCAGGTTATGCGCTGCCGCCGAAACATGGTCGCGCAGGTTCTGACCGAAAAAAAAGGCTTTCTCGTCGAAGCCGGCCTCGGGGACGAAGGCGTCGGTATTGAGGCAGACTCGGCCTTCCTCGTCGAGTCTTGCTGCGCCTATCCTCAGCCATTCGTCCAGAACGACTCTTGATCTCATGTCCTTGCTGACAAGGCCGACGAGTCCTTCGAAGGAAGCTTCCCCTCCTTCGCTGATCTGCCTGGGAAGCGGTTTGTGCTGACCGGCCTCATCCAGAAAGAGCGGATTGGTCGTCCACAGTGCGACCAGCCTCGCCCCCATCGATACCGTCGGGGAGGCTATTTTTTCGCGAGGATCCTCGCTCCTCAGGCGCTTCACATCCTTGCGATGCACGCCGCTCAGGAGGCTTATGCGGCTGTCCGTCTGCAGTTTTCCCTGCAGGGAAAACTCCTTTTCCGCGACTTCCACATAGATCGATTTGAGCAGGTTGGAAAGGAATGGATAGGTGATGGAGTTGGCCTGGAGCAGCTTCACGAGCGGATACAGGATGCGGCGCAATGCCGCAACCAGCACGGGTGAGGGCGTCTTTGTACCCGAAGAGGACAGCTTGTTCATGCCGACATTCTACAGTAGCGTGTGAAAATTTCACACAAAAAACTTTACAGAGAGGAATTCCTGGCGTAGCATAGAAAGCGTGGGAAAAATTCCCACGAAATAGGGAGCAAGCTTTCCCGCTTCGAGAGATCATTATGGAAGGAAGATCATGAAGAAAATCAGAAACTCCGCCATCCTGGCAGCATTCCTCGCGACACAGGCCGTGATGGCTGCAACTGGTACGACAACAGGCACGACAAC
>JAJZTQ010000026.1:0-8529 GCA_021848825.1 Pseudomonadota bacterium | reverse complement strand
ACGACGGCGGGTACAATGTTCAGTGGCGAAGCGGAAGATCGCCATGAGATGGCCGATCATGACGGCCATGTCGACCAGTCCGGACATGCCGGTTTCGAGGGCGGCAAGAGCATGGAGAATGCGACCGCTTCGATCCGCACGTTCGATACGCCCGGGACGCAGCTTTCCGGTGCGCCCGAGGTCGAGCATATCGGCGTTCCGCAGATCCAGAAGGTGGAGGTGCCTCGGGTTCAGTCAGTGGAGATCCCGCAGATACAAAAGGTGGATATCCCCCGGATATCCAGACGAGAAAAATGAGGCTTCACCCCGTCCACGGACGGGGATTTCTTAAACAAAAGGGAAGATGATGAAAAAGACGATGATGTTTATTGTTTTGCTGAATGCCGCGGCATCTGCCGTTGCCGAGGACAAGCTGACGCTCAGCACAGGCTTCGATTACAGCAGCGGAAAATACGGTACGGCCACTTCGACAGATATCCTGTACATTCCTTTCACTGCGAAATACAAGGTGTCCGAGAACCTGACCGCAAAGCTCACCGCATCCTATATCGAGATGACCAGCAATGGCAATTTCATCCCGGGTGTCGGCGTCGTTGCGGGCACGTCCAATGTAAGAACGACCCAGTCAGGCATAGGCGACACCATCGCCGCGGCGGATTATACGCTTTACGCGGTCAACAAGCTCATGATCGATGCGGTGGGAAAGATCAAGTTCGGAACCGCCGATGCCAACAAGGGGCTCGGCACGGGGAAGAACGATTATTCGGCTCAGATCGATGTCTACAGGCTGGCGGCACGGAACACCACGCTTTTCGGGACAGTGGGTTACAAGGTGGTCGGGACTCCTGACGCATCCATCACCCCGTACGGCAACGAGTATTTCGGCACCCTCGGCGTCAACCAGAGGCTGGACAGCGAAAACAGCGCAGGCGTGATGCTGGATTATTCCCAAAGCCCGGTGGCCTCGAGTGAGCCGATGCGGGACCTGACCGTCTACGCCACGCACCGGCTCAATACATGGCTGAAGCTCCAGGCCGATTTGAGGAAGGGGCTCTCGAACGGCAGCGCGGATTACGGCGGCGGAATGGCGCTGCTGGGGTCATTCTGATGATGCGTCCTTCCTTCGCCAAAGGGAGAAGGAAGGCTTTTGAAGGCTGGAGATGAAAAAATGCTGATGCAAATTTTCTGGCTGGCGGTTTTCGGATTCACCCTTTGCCTGGCAGGGCTTGCGGTCATTTGAACGGCTGCTCTGCCCGCCCTCTCGATATGGATGAAAAAAGTTTTAGGGAGTAGAATGAGCCTATGTTAAGAGGGTAACTATGGCAAGACCCATCCAGTACGACCGCAAAGAGGTGGTTGAGAAAGCCATGATGGCTTTCTGGGAAAAGGGCTATCATGCGACAGGCATGGCCGAACTGGTCGAAGTCACCGATCTCAGGCCGGGCAGCATCTATGCGGCCTTCCATTCCAAGGAAAAATTTTTCCTGAATGCCCTCGATCACTATGCCGAACAGGGCATGGCGCAATTCAAAACCATCCTTTCCGCATCTTCTTCTCCGTTGCAGGGAATAAGGGAGGCCGTTTTCTGGATTGCCGGGGATTCGGCAGACCCCGATTCCAAACGGAGCTGCTTCCTCGTCAATACGGTTGTGGAGCTCGCTCGGCGCAACGAGGAAGTCGGGGAAAGGTCGAGGCAGCATTTCGACGCCATCGAATCTTTTTTCAGGAAAGCCGTCGAGGCCGGACAGGAGAAGGGCGAAATCGCTCCCGAAAAGGATGCGGGCACGCTTGCCGCATTCATCGTGTGCAGCATTTTCGGACTCAGGGCGCAGGGCGGTATTTCTCCTGGCCGATCGAAAGCCATGGCCGTCGCCGATCAGATCCTTTCCGTTCTTGCCTGAACGTCAGGCGGATGCCTTTCCAGGTCTCTGATTTTCTATCCTTTCTATTTCCGCAGCAGGAATGACATATTCTGCATTTTCATCCAGGGATCGTGCGATCACGGTGAACAGAATGACGAGCACGCTGATGAGGGCGAGCCACCAGATATGCCATACCATTGCGAACCCGAGCGAGAAGGCGAATCCGCCGATGATGACACCCTTTCCGGTGTTGGCGGGCATGACGATGTCCTGATAACGATCCGGGCGCGCCAAGACCATCCCTCTCTCCTTCATGTATTCGAATGCATCGATGTCCTGGACGAGGGGAATGATCGCGAAATTGTAGGGGGCGGGAGGGGATGAAGTCGACCATTCCAGCGTTCGCCCCTGCCATGGATCGCCCGTATGATCGGGTATCCGCTGCCTGATGCTCACGGCGAGCTGGACGATCTGGAAGACGATGCCGATGAAAATGAAGAAAGTGCCGATTGCGGCGATGACGAGATAGGGCTGCCATGCCGGGTTGGCGTAATGCTCCATGCGTCTCGGCATGCCCATGAATCCCAGCACGTAAAGCGGCATGAAGGCGAGATAGAAGCCGGTGATCCAGCACCAGAATGCCCGCTTTCCCCATTTCTCTTCCAGAAGAATGCCTGTGGCCTTCGGGAACCAGTAGGTGTAGCCTGCGAAGAATCCGAAGAGCGTTCCAGGGATCAGCATGTTGTGGAAATGGGCGATGAGGAAAAGGCTGTTGTGCAGCAGAAAATCGGCGGGCGGGAGCGCCATCAAGACGCCTGTCATGCCGCCTATGGCAAAGGTCGTCAGAAATCCGATTGTCCAGTACATGGGCAGGGCGAATCTCACCCTTCCCCGGTACATGGTGAAGAGCCAGTTGAACATCTTGACGCCTGTCGGGATGGCGATCAGCATGGTGGCGATCCCGAATGCGGCATTGACGTCTCCGCCCGCGCCCATGGTGAAGAAATGGTGAAGCCAGACGGCGAATGAAAGCACGGTGATGGCTGCGGTGGCGTAGACGAGCGATTCATAGCCGAAAACGGGCTTTCCCGAGAACGTGGCGACCACCTCGGAATAGATGCCGAAGGCCGGAAGGATGACGATATAGACCTCGGGATGCCCCCATAGCCAGAAAAGATTGACGTAAAGCATGGGGTTGCCGCCCAGGGTATTGGTGAAGAAATGCATGCCCAGATAGCGATCCAGGGTGATCAGGCCGATGGCGACAGTCAGCACCGGAAAGGCGAAGATCATCAGCACATTGGTGAAGAAAGTCGTCCAGGTGAAGAGCGGCATGCGCATCAGGCTCATCCCGGGCGCACGCATTTTCAGGATGGTCACCAGAAAATTGATTCCTGTCATCAGCGAGCCGATCCCTGCGATCTGGAGAGACCAGATCCAGTAATCCACGCCCACGCCCGGGCTGTACCGGATTTCAGTCAACGGCGCATATCCGGACCAGCCCGCCTTCGAGAATTCGCCTATGCCGAGGGAGATCATGACGAGCCCCGCGCCTGCCGCAGTCAGCCAGAGGCTGACGGAATTCAGGAATGGGAAGGCGACGTCCCGTGCCCCGATCTGCTGCGGAACGACGATGTTCATCAATCCGGCGAGGAATGGCATGGCCATGAAGATGATCATGATCGTGCCGTGGGCGCTGAATATCTGGTCGAAATGACCCGGGGGAAGAAAGCCGTGCGATCCGCCTGCCGCCAGCGCCTGCTGGGAGCGCATCAGCGCGGCATCGAAGAAACCCCTGAGCAGCATGATCATGGCCAGGATGATGTACATGATCCCTATCCTCTTGTGATCGACGCTCGTCAGCCATTCTCGCCATATCCAGGTCCATTTCCGGCGATAGCTGATCAGGAGAATGATCGCAAGCGTGAGGAGAGCGGAGATGCCGACGGCGCTCATGATGATGGCATTGTCGAAAGGGATGGAAGAAAGACTCAGTCTGCCCATTTCATTGTCCCTCAGGCTTTCCTGCGCGCTCGATTATCTTTTCGAAAAGGCCATCCTGTACCCCTGAAAAGGCAGTCAGGGGATAGCCTATGCCCGGCTTGCTGATCTCCAGATAGCGCGAATAATCCAGCTTTTCAGGCGTTTTTTCGACGTTCTTCAGCCAGCTGTCGAAATCCTTGCGGGACGCGACGACGACCCTGAAATGCATGTCGGCATAGCCCCTGCCGCTGTACTGCTGGTTCTGCCCGGAATAGATCCCCGTTTCTGCAGCCAGAAGATGGAGCCGCGTCTGCATGCCGGCCATGGCATAGATCTGGCTGCCGAGCCTGGGAATGAAGAAGGAAGACATGACGCTACTCGATGTGATCCTGAAGCTCACCGGGACATTGACGGGAATGACGAGCTGATTGACGGTCGCGACATGCTCGTCCGGATAGATGAACAGCCATTTCCAGTCGAGCGAAACCGCTTCCACATGGATGGGCGCTTTCCCGGGATCGACGGGCATGTACGGGTCCAGCCTGTGGCTTTCCTTCCAGGCCAGTGTCCCGAGTGCCGTCACGATGACGGCAGGGATCAGCCAGACCACCAGGTCTATGCGCGCCGAATGGCTCCATTTCGGATCATAGTCTTGCCCTTTGCGGGATGCGCTGTATTTTCGAGGGAACCATAGCGCCATGAAGATCACCGGAACGACAACGATCAGCATCAGCCCGAAAGCGATGATGATGTCCGACAGTTCGGCCGATCCGACGGGGCCTTTCGGGTCGAGAATGGGCATGCTGCTGCAGCCGGAAAGAAAGACGCCAGAGAATGCCGTTTTGAGACGGGGAGCCATAGCTCCTAAGCATAGTCCAGATTCCGAAAAACTCGGCCTTCAGTGGGCAAGCAGCATGCCCGTGAGGATGGCGAAAAGCTTGACCACCAGCACAACCTTTCCCTGGGAGCGGTGTGACGCCCTCGATTCGTTCCCGCCTTTCATGATCCGGATGGCGGTATAGATCTGTGCGAAATAGAGCGCGTAGAGGACGAGCAGTATGCCTGCATGCATCCAGACGAGAGAAGAAAATATTTCCTGCTGCTCGATCAGGCGATGCCACCAGTGGCGATGGGAATAGAGGTAGAAGGGGAAAAGAACATCGAAGACCATGACGGATATCATGGCGGGGACATGGAAATAGCGGATGCGATTCAATCGGTACGCGATCAGCATCAGGGCATAGCTCGCACCGGCAGCGAGGAATGTGCCGGGAACGAGGGATTGGGCGCTCTGCATGGGCTTCCTTTCAGATCGTGGCGAAATGAAAGCGGAAGCGCCCGCTCTTCATGTCCTCGAAGTAATGCCGCAATGTCTGCTTGACCACGGAAAAGGCGATCTGGTTCCATGGCACTTCCAGTTCGGAAAAAAGGCCGACTTCCAGCGTTTCTTCCCCTGCGCAGAAATCGCTGTCCATCAGCGTTCCCCTGAAGAGAAGATAGACCTGGCTCAAGTGAGGAAGATTGTAGAAGGCATAGAGCGGACCGATTTCCACTCTGGCGCAGGCTTCTTCCAGCGTTTCACGGGCGGCGCCCGCATCCGCTGCTTCGGAATTTTCCATGAATCCCGCAGGAAGGGTCCAGAGCCCGTAACCGGGTTCGATCGCTCTCCTGCAGAGCAGGATCCTCCCTTCGAGCTCTGGAATGCATCCCACGACGATTTTGGGGTTCTGGTAATGGATGGTGTGGCAGACAGGGCAGACATATCTTGGCAGGCTGTCCCCGTCAGGGACCCTGAATTCGACTTCCGAACCGCAATTGCTGCAGTATTTCATCAATGCTTGCCGGTGCTGCCGAAGCCGTTTTCGCCGCGATGGCTTGCCTCGAATTCCTCGACGATGTTGAATTTCACCTGGGCAACCGGGACGAAGACGAGCTGCGCGATGCGCTCGAGCGGGCTCAGAACGAAGGTTTTCTGGCTCCTGTTCCAGCAGGAAACGAAAATCTGGCCCTGGTAATCCGAATCGATCAGGCCGACGAGATTGCCGAGCACGATGCCGTGCTTGTGGCCCAGGCCCGATCTCGGCAGGATCATCGCTGCATAAGCGGGGTCGCCGATATGGATCGCGATGCCCGTCGGGATGAGATCGGCCTCTCCCGGATGGATGGTGAGATCATGTTCTATGCAGGCGCGCAGATCCAGGCCTGCCGAGCCAGGGGTTGCATAAGCGGGAGGATTGCTGCGCAGGCGCGGATCCAGGATTTTGATGTCGATCGCTTTCATTTCTGATTCTCCTTTCGGATTTGAGTAGACGATGCGCGTCTTCAGCTGGAGATTTTCATCTATGACCCTGAAAAGCCTGTCGATGTTGGGATGCTTGCCGGGATTCGCTTTCGCATCCTCGGCATGCTCCGCATAAAGGCCGAGCCCGATGGCTGCGGCTGCAGCATCGATGGCGCCGCATGTTCTGGCCAGATGGCAATAGACGGCGAGCGAGCCGGATTGTCCCGGCCTGTTTTCTATATGTTCAGGAGCGGAGGCGGCCGAAAAGAGTTCGATCCGCGCGATGTCTTCCACGGACGGGATGGCTTTCAGGTTTTGAGCGAAATCTTTCATCTGCATTCCGGTCTTGACTAAATCCAGATTCTGTGTATATTGTTCCAGATTGAATCTTCATCTGGAACATAATGCTACTTCACGGCCTGTCTTTCTGGCAACTCGTACTCGCAACACTTCTTCTCACGCACATCACGATCGCATCGGTCACGATCTTTCTTCACCGGCACCAGGCGCACCGCGCGCTCGATCTTCATCCCCTGATCAGCCACTTCTTCCGCTTCTGGCTGTGGCTGACGACGGGCATGGTGACGAAGGAATGGGCTGCAATTCATCGCAAGCATCATGCAAAATGCGAAACGATCGACGATCCTCACAGTCCCCAGGTTCTGGGGCTCAACAGGGTGCTCTGGGGAGGCGTCTTTCTTTACGCCAAGGAATCGGAAAACGCGGAAACGATGGAACGATATGGCCATGGCACGCCTGACGACTGGATAGAGAAGCGTCTTTATTCCAGGTTCCCCTGGCTAGGCATCACGCTGATGCTCTTCCTGGATGTCTTGTTATTCGGTCTTCCCGGCGTTCTTGTCTGGGGCGTGCAGATGATCTGGATCCCGTTCTGGGCCGCAGGGGTCATCAACGGGGTGGGGCATTATTTCGGATACAGGAATTTCAAGGCGGAAGATGCGAGCACCAATATCTTTCCGCTCGGCATACTGATAGGCGGGGAAGAGCTTCACAACAACCATCATGCCCATGCTTCTTCAGCGAAGCTTTCTTCCAGATGGTACGAATTCGACATAGGCTGGATGTATATCAGGATGCTCGAATTGATGGGGCTCGCCAGGGTGAAGAAGACCGCGCCCAGGCTGAGAATGGGGAAGGCGAGAATGCAATGCGACCTGGAAATGCTCCAGGCCGTGATCACTCATCGCTACGAGGTGCTCGCGAAATATGCCAAGACGCTGAAGAGCATCTATGCCGAAGAGCTCGGAAAGCGGCCGGAAATAGATCTTTCCACCATCCGCAAGTGGCTTCATCTTGACGAGGCGCAGCTCGACGAAAAGGCGCGCGAGAATCTCTCCCGGGTATTCGAGAAAAGCCACGCGCTGAAGACGGTCTACAACATGCGCCGCGAACTCGAATCGCTCTGGGTTCGCTCGGCGGCGTCCCACGAGAATCTCGTCAGGCAGCTCGACGAATGGTGCAGGAAGGCGGAGTCGAGCGGCATTTCACAGCTCAGGGCCTTCTCCCTGAGGCTCAGGAGTTACGCCTGAAACCATTTTCGGGCGGCGCTGTCATACACTTGAATTTTCATTGGACAGCCTCCAGATAGGTGCTGTCCGAAACAAAAGGAGCTTTTCCATGTTTAAGAAAGCAGGAATCATGCTGGTTTCCCTGGTTTTTTTCGCCGGGGCGGCCTATGCGGCAGATCCGACGATCCAGCAGGTTTACGAGGCTGCCCAGTCCGGCAGGCTGAATGATGCGCAGCGGATGATGGACAAGGTGCTCCAGGATCACCCGGAGAGCGCCAAGGCGCATTATGTCGAGGCCGAAATACTGGCGAAGACAGGGCAGAAGGCAAGGGCCGCGGACGAGCTTGCAAAGGCCGAGGGGCTGGCGCCAGGATTGCCTTTTGCAAGAGCTGAATCGGTGAACGAACTCAGAACGGTCATTTCAGACAATCGCCAGGTTCAGGCAAGACGCGGATTCCCATGGGGCATGTTCTTCCTCGGAATCGGCGCGATTTTCGTGATCTATTTCGTTTTCCGTTCGATGATGGGAAGAAGCAGGCAGGCAGCCTACATTCCGGCAGGCGGATCCCAGCCTTTTGGCGCGCCCGGATATGGTCCGGGCTATGGCCCCGGATACGGTCCGATGGGCGGAGGCGGAATGGGTTCAGGCATTCTTTCCGGGCTTGCAACCGGCGCGGCAGTCGGAGCCGGCATGGTTGCGGGGGAGGAGATCGCCCATCATCTGATGGATGGCAATTCCTCGAACAATGTGCCTGTATCGGATTCCTGGACGAGCGACAACATGGGCGGTCAGGATTTCGGCGTCGCGGACAATTCTTCCTGGGACGATGGCGGCGGATTCTTTGCCGACAGCGGCGGAAACGACTGGAGCTGA
>JAJZTQ010000025.1 GCA_021848825.1 Pseudomonadota bacterium | reverse complement strand
TTATGAGTAATGTCGTAGAACTATTCGGTAAAGCTGCCGATAAAACGGGCGTGAATTGGTCACGGGTAATTGATGAGCAGACCTGTGTTTTCGCAAACAAGCGGTGCTACAAAGTTCGAAAATCAGATCCCGGGGTATCCATCGGCACCTGCACGGTGCTGTATGGAAAGCAGCCTGAGCCTGTCATCATTTGTCCGACCAGATTGATTGAGCGCGGGCAGATTTTTACTGACTGTTTTCACTTGCTCACCACACACGAACCAGGCAACGAGCTACACCTCGTTCCCGAGGTTTCAATACCCGGCGGCAGTGTTGACTATTTTCTTGTTTCAGTACGGGATGGCAAGGTCAAAGATTTCGTGGGCATTGAGCTTCAGACACTCGACACCACAGGTACTGTATGGCCGGAACGGCAACGGCTGTTGAAAGAGCTTGGTGTTCCACGCGCTGACGACGCAGAAAATTCTGACAAGCCCTATGGCATGAACTGGAAGATGACTGCGAAGACTATTCTTGTGCAGATGCATCACAAGGTTCAAACATTCGAGCACGTTCACAAGAAACTTGTTCTGGTGATTCAGGACAAGCTGCTCGCCTACATGACGAAGGAATTCAAGTTTGATCACTTGAAGAACCCCGCTGTCATAGGTGATTCAATGCACCTGCACGCTTACCAAATGGGGCGGGCTGCTTCGGGCGATTTCCGTCTTTCGATGGTTGCTCGCTTGAGTACTGATGCCGATGGCATTGGAACGTGTTTAGGCTTGCAAGCCGAGGCACGCATTGAGCTGGATCAGATTATTGCCGCATTGCAGGCGAAGATTTCTTCGGCAACGCTGTTTACTCCAGTGTAAGTGACAGTGGTGAAAGTCATCAACCACGTTGATCTGTTGCTGTTCGCCGCACTGGTCGGTTTTGGCTGGTACGTCCTTGCGTGTAGCCCTTGGGGTATTGGGCACGATCAGGCAGCAGCGGCTGGCCTTGCCGGGGCGTTGTTCGGTGGTGCTGCGCTCCTTTTGGGCAACTGGATCAATCGCGCCAACGACCGACTCAAAGCCGCACGAGAGCAAGCCGGCCAGGTCGAAAAACTCAAAGCCATGATTGCCGCCGAGCTAGTCGATGTGGCGTGCGGCCTGATGAGTGCAAAGCAGCTCGTCGATTCAGCGATCATCAGCGCGCGAGCTGGCGGCCAAGTGTCGGAAACAATGGACATGAGTCCATATCGGCCTCGTCAAATGCCTTTCACTGACAGTCTCGGAATGAAGCTGCTTGCCTTGGAAAAGGGGGGGATTGACGCAATTGCGACCTTGCGATCGAACCTGGCTGTCACTCGGCAAGATATGGACGAAGTGACATCTGGCGCTCGCTTTGGGCTGCTGAAAGCGACATCACTATCGAACGGCTTGGGTCACGACATGACCGTATTGGCCGAGGTCTTCACTTATATCGCACCAACTCGCAAGCTGCTCATCGCGGATGCCGAGCCGGAACTCGTGACCGAAATCCTAAAGCGCGCCGCTAAAGCGCCAGCCGACCCATTACAGTCTCAAAATGGCTAACCAGCGAGGGAACAACAAGAATGATAAGTGACCTGTGGCGTGGAGTCAGCAAACATCCGCTAAAGCTAGCGCAGCACATATTCGCCACTTTCAGTATGTTGTTCACGCTAATCAAGGCAGTGAACTATTTTGTTCCTGGAGTGAAGATTGGGGGTGAGGTTCCATTTGTCGTCATGTTGCTTGTTGGGTTGATCGTTGGTCTTAAAAAGATATGGAAGCCGTCAAGGATTCAAATCAAAATTGCGAACTGCAACACAGTTGTCGAAGTGATTTTTGGTGATTTATTCGAGCAGAGCGGGCTGCGTACCATCTCGGTAAATGATTTTTTCGATAGCAAGTTAGGTAAACCGGTATCTGACAAAAGCCTGCATGGAATCTTTCTCCAGAAGTGCTTTGGGGGGCATCCTGATTCTTTTGATCGGCAACTTGTTGAGCAACTTGCCAGTGCTGTCGGCACGAATGTGGACAAGTCAGAGGGTAAAGATGTCCGCTACCCGATAGGAACAACGGCGTTGATTAACGTCAACAATGATCGATACCTGTTGGTTGCATTGGCAAAAACCGATCCCGAGACGTGTAAGGCAAGCGCTGATGTAACGATGATGTGGGATGCGTTGCACGCACTCTGGCAGCGGGCGCGGATTGAGTGCGGTGGTCACCCGCTGAATCTTGCACTAATCGGTAGCGGTCTTTCGGGGCTTGGTTTACCGACCCGTGACTTGCTCAACCTCATAATACTCTCCGTCATAACTGAAACGAAAGCGAAAGAGATAACGCAATGTATTCGCGTTGTGCTCCACAAGGATCGATTTGATGACCTTGATCTCAGGGATGTGAAACAGCACTGGAAGGAGTAAAGATGGCTTATCGCAATGGTACGTATGTCGCGTTTCATGCAAATGGAACTAATATTCCTGGCGGCAATTCGGATATCGATTATTACAATCTTATGAGAGCTTGGTCGGCTCATCCAGATGACGAGTTCACGATGAACAACAGCCATGACAAGGCGGCTGCCGTTCGAGATTCCAGCAAGAGAGAAACACTAAAAAATTCCCTTATGGAAAGGTTGCGTAACTCCAAGAATATGGTGCTTGTTATCGGAAACACCACCGCATCTGATGATGACTGGGTGCCATTTGAAATTGAGAAGGCGGTGGATTTGTATAAAATACCGATCATCGCGACCTATACTGGTCAAGATAAGCCAATAAGGAATCCAACTGCCCTAAAATCGTGTTGGCCTAAAGCTCTTGAAGCAAGAATCAACAACGGGACGGCGCACGTGATTCATGTTCCTTTTAAGAAGGCGGCGATATTGGACGCGATTGGTCAATTTGGTCCGACTAAATTTCCAGCCGGTGGTGGGTTAGGGATCTACAGTGATGAGGCATATAGGTCCTTTGGCATCGACGGATAGGGCTATGTTCGAGAGGGTGTCGTTACACCCGGGGTGGGCGGCGACTATGACTTCGCCGTGGATATGGTGACATCAGGTTCATCCAAGACGTGATGGCGACTATATTCATTCCCAATTGCGCTATTCAATCAAGTTTCGCCAACTCTTCCGCCTTATGATGGTTGTTAAGTTTTTTCGCCAACTCTTCCGCCTTATGATGGTTGTAGCGATTCAGCATTTGCATGGTTTTGTGACCCGTGATGCTCGCCACTTCCATCATGTCAAATTTTCCAGATTCGAACAGCCTGGATGTGGCTTCATGCCGAAGATCATGCAGGTGTAAATTCAGCAAAAACGCTTTGTCTGGCTCGTATCATTTTACTTCATTCAGAGCCTAACCGGATTAAGAATGGTATTGAAAGGTTGGGTCATTCTTGGGTCATTGGTCCTAACAAAATGCGATTATGCAGAGTGATTCAGCATGATGCCGAATGATTTGAAGTTGATGTAATGCGCTGATTATTTGTGATGAAATTTGGTCGGGGTGAGAGGATTCGAACCTCCGACTCCTGCGTCCCGAACGCAGTACTCTACCAGGCTGAGCTACACCCCGTATGCTCAATAATTCCGCGTGACAGCGAAATCGGCCAATTGTATCAGGGATTCCTTGAACTTGGAATGCGGAATCGCGGAGATCGCCTGGCAGGCGAGGTCCGCTTCGCTTCTCGCACGCATCTTCGCATACTCGAGGGCGTCTGTCTTCTCGAGCGCCTGGAGGATTTTTTCGAACTCCTCTATTCCGCCATTTTCTATCGCGTTCCTGATGAGCCTCGATTGCTCCGGATCGCCCGTCTCGAGCGCACGGATCAATGGCAGGGTCGGCTTGCCTTCGATGAGGTCGTCGCCCAGGTTTTTCCCCGTGTCGTTGATGTCGCCTGAATAGTCGAGGATGTCGTCGATGAGCTGGAATGCCGTGCCAAGATGCATGCCGTATTTCGACATCGCGTCCACGCTATCCTGTCCGCCATTGCCAAGTATCGCGCCTATCCTCGATGCCGCCTCGAAAAGCTTGGCGGTCTTGTAGCGGATCACCTGGAGATAGCTCTCCTCGTCTATGTCTGCATTGTGGCAGTTTAGGAGCTGAAGCACTTCCCCTTCGGCGATGATGTTGGTCGCGTCCGCAACGGTTCTCATCACTTCCATGATGCCGACGTTGACCATCATCTGGAATGCCCTGGAATAGAGGAAGTCGCCCACGAGCACGCTCGCGGCATTGCCGAAAAGCGCATTGGCTGTCGCCTTTCCGCGGCGCTGTTCGGAAGTGTCGACGACATCGTCGTGAAGCAGCGTTGCGGTGTGGATGAATTCTATGGTCGCCGCAAGTTCGTATTTCGCTTCGCCCTCGAACCCGAATGCGCCCGAGGAAAGAATGACGAGAATGGGCCTCAGGCGCTTTCCGCCGTTTCCTATGATGTATTCGCTGACCTGACGGATCAATGCGACTTCCGAATCGAGCCTCGACCGGATGACCCTGTCGACAGCCAGCATGTCCGCCGCGATGAAATTCTTGATCGACTCGATCGACACGATATACTTGCAGTCTGTACAAAACACGTAATGTTATTGATCCGCGGCATTCACTGTCAAGTCACGTTTCATGACGCAGACTTGCTTTGACCTCTGCTTTTCTTGCGTGTATAATTTTCGATTCGATTCATCAAGGAGTTGGATATGTATGCGGTCATAAAAACCGGCGGCAAGCAGTACCGAGTCGCTGTCGGCGAGAAAATCAAGATAGAACAGATACCTGCAGACATCGGAAGCGAATATGTGCTCGACCAGGTTTTGATGGTCGTCGACGGCGACAACGTTTCTGTCGGGACCCCGGTCCTTGCCAGCGCGACCGTTAAGGCGACCGTGATCGACCACGGGCGGGGCGAGAAGGTGCGCATTTTCAAGATGCGCCGCCGCAAGCACTATCGCAAGTCCCAGGGACATCGTCAGAATTATACCGAAATCCGGATCGACGGCATTTCGGCGAGCTAAGGAGAGAACATGGCACACAAGAAAGCCGGCGGAAGTTCAAGGAACGGACGCGATTCGCATTCCAAGCGCCTGGGCGTGAAGCGCTACGGCGGAGAGGTGGTCCCTGCTGGGAGCATCATCGTTCGCCAGCGCGGCACCCGTCTTCATGCGGGCGTGAATGTGGGAATGGGCAAGGACCATACCCTTTTCGCGAAAGTGGACGGGCATGTGCAGTTTTCCGTGAAGGGAGCGGATCGCCGCAAGACGGTCAGCATCGTTCCCCTCTGAATGGTTCTTCCCCGATGAAAGCCCGTCATCTTCGAGGTGACGGGCTTTTTCACTTGAAAAAATGAAATTCATAGACGAAGCGAACATAGAAGTCTTTGCAGGGCGAGGCGGAAACGGTTCCGCCAGCTTCAGGCGAGAAAAATACATCCCCAGGGGCGGCCCGGACGGCGGTGACGGCGGAAGGGGAGGAAGCATCTACGCTGTCGCTGACGAAGACATCAACACTCTCGTCGACTACCGTTTCTCGAGAATGTACCGGGCCAGGAACGGCGAGAACGGAAGGGGCTCGGACTGCTACGGCAAGAGCGCCGATGACATTCGCCTCAGGATGCCGGTCGGCACCGTGATCACCAATGCCGAAACCGGGGAAGTCATGGCCGATCTGGCGCAAGACGGTCAGGAAGTGCTGCTTGCAAAAGGCGGAGATGGCGGGCTCGGGAATCTGCACTTCAAGTCGAGCACCAACCGCGCACCTCGCCAGTTCACCTTAGGCAAGCCGGGGGAGGAATTCAAGCTGAGGCTGGAGCTCAAGGTTCTTGCCGATGTCGGGCTGCTCGGCATGCCGAACGCGGGAAAATCGACCTTCATCCGCTCGGTTTCTGCTGCCAGGCCGAAGGTTGCGGATTATCCCTTCACCACGCTCGCCCCCAACCTCGGGGTGGTCAGGGTGGATACCGACAGGAGTTTCGTGATAGCGGACATACCCGGTCTCATAGAGGGGGCGGCAGAAGGCGCAGGACTTGGGCACCGGTTTCTGAGGCATCTTTCCCGAAACAGGCTGCTGCTCCATCTCGTCGACATTGCCCCCTTCGACGAGGAGTCGGACCCGGTCAAGGATGCCAGGGCGATCGTCGAAGAGCTGAGGAAATACGATGAATCGCTCTATGAAAAGCCGAGATGGCTCGTCATCAACAAGATAGACAGGCTGGAGGAAGGCGATAGGGAAAAAAGGATCAGGGATTTCATCGGGAAATTTGGCTGGGAAGGACGCTTTTTCGCCATCTCGGCGCTCACAGGGGAAGGGTGCAGGCAGCTCAGTTACGCCATCATGGATCATCTCGAATCTCTGAAAAAAGCCGATGACGCGCCTGACGCGGAGGAAGCCGAATGAAATCCGTTTTCGAAGGTGCGAAGCGCATCGTCGTCAAGGTCGGAAGCAGCCTCGTCACCAACCAGGGGCAGGGGCTGGATGTCGGGGCGCTGGATGCCTGGGCGACGCAGATTGCCAGTATCAGGAAGATGGGGATGGAAGTGGTGCTGGTCTCCAGCGGAGCGGTCGCCGAAGGCATGAAGCGGCTCGGCTGGAAGAGGCGCCCTCATGCGGTTCACGAACTGCAGGCTGCGGCCGCTGTCGGGCAGATGGGGCTGGTGCAGGTCTACGAGAGCTGTTTTTCCAGATACGGCATCCTGACTTCCCAGGTTCTGCTAACCCATGACGATCTCGCGGACAGGACGCGCTATCTCAATGCAAGATCGACCCTCAAGACCTTGCTGAAACTAGATGTCGTCCCCATCATCAACGAGAACGACACGGTGGTGACGGACGAGATCAAGTTCGGCGACAACGACACGCTGGGGGCGCTCGTGACGAACTTGATAGAGGCGGATGTGTTCGTCATCCTGACCGACCAGGAAGGCCTCTATACTGCCGATCCGAGGAAAAATCCGGATGCCAGTCTGCTCCATTTCGGGGAAGCCGGGGATGCGGCGCTCGAAAGCATGGCGGGCGGCGCGGGTTCCGATATCGGACGAGGCGGGATGATGACCAAAGTGCAGGCCGCGAAGCGGGCGGCGAGAAGCGGCGCGCATACCGTCATCGCATCCGGCCATGAAAAGGAAGTTCTCGTCAGGCTCGCAAAAGGGGAGATCATCGGTACCCATCTCAGGGCTGCGACCATGTCTCTTGTCGCGAGGAAGCAGTGGCTCGCGGACCATCTCCAGGTCAGGGGCGAAATCATGCTCGACGAAGGTGCGGCGAAGGCATTGAAGAGCGAGGGGAAAAGCCTGCTCCCGATCGGGGTGGTCCAGGTTTCAGGCGAATTCGGAAGGGGGGAACTGGTCCGCTGTCTGGATCCGGAAGGAGCCGAGATCGCCAGGGGGTTTTCCAATTACAGCGCGATCGAGGCGAGAAAAATCATGCGCCATGCGAGCAGCGAAATCGAAGCCATCCTGGGTTACGTCGACGAACCCGAACTGATCCATCGCGACAACCTGGTATTGCTCTAGCATGTTCAATTCCAGAAGGATCGCTGAAATCCTGGTTTTTCTGGTGATCTTTGCAGGAATCAGGGCGTGGCAGCAAAGGGATGTGCCGCGCGGACAGGCGCCTCTCCTCAAGGGGATGCTGCTGAGCGGCAGACAATTCGACAGACCTTCCATGCCCGTTCTCGTTCATTTCTGGGCGACCTGGTGCCCGATCTGCAAGACGGAAGAAGCTTCGATACAGGATTTCTCAAGAAGTCATCGGGTCGTCACCGTCGCCATGAAGAGCGGGGATAACGAACAAGTCGCGGCGTTCATGAAGCGGGAGAAAATCGATTTCCCGGTCATCAACGATCCGGACGGCGTCATTTCTTCCCAATGGGGCGTCAACGCCGTGCCGGCCAGCTTCTTCATCGACTCGAACGGAAGGATAAGGTTCGTCGAGTTCGGCTATACGACATCCCTGGGGCTGCGCTTCAGGCTCTGGCTCACGTCGCTTTATGGATGAAATGGAAAAAATCGAAAATCTCGAGCCGTCCGCCGTCTGGCGTCATTTTGCAAGAATCTGCTCGATTGCCAGGCCTTCTCTTCATGAAGCAGCCTTGCGCGATCATATCCGAAGCTGGGCGGATTCCAGGGGAATAGCCTCCCTTGTCGACAATGCGGGCAACCTGATCCTGAAGAAAGAGGCAAGCGAAGGCCATGAATCGAAGCCTGGCGTGATCCTGCAGGGACATCTCGACATGGTCTGCCAGGCCAATTCAGGGACAAGCCACGATTTCCTGAAGGACCCGATCAGGCCCGTCGTGGCGGATGGATGGGTCACTGCGGCTGAGACCACGCTCGGCGCGGACAACGGCATGGGGGTCGCCCTTGCGCTCGCATTGCTCGAGGAGGAGGGATTGGTTCATCCTCCCCTGGAAGTGCTCCTCACCGTCAATGAGGAATCGGGAATGGAGGGGGCGCGCGGTCTGGAACCGGGCATCCTGAAAGGCGGGATGCTGATCAATCTCGATACGGAGGAATGGGGGCATGTTTATCTCGGCTGCGCCGGCGGCGAGGACGTCGAAGTCTCGGCAACGTTCGCACTAGAAAGTTTGCCGGAAGACCATGGAATATTCAGGCTGGATGTCAGCGGCCTGAAGGGAGGGCATTCCGGCATAGACATCCATCTCGGGCGGGGAAATGCGATCAGGCTGCTCGCCGAAGCGCTGAACGCGTTTCCCGATATCAGGCTCCTATCCATAGAAGGGGGAACGGCCAGGAACGCCATACCCAGGGAAGCGCATGCCGTCATTTCAGCACCGAAAGAGACGGATATCGCGGAAAGGGTGAAAAGAAAGAACCAGGAATGGAAGAAGCGATTCGAACATGTCGATGACGGCGTTTCATTGAATCTGTCATTTTCTTCCTCGCAGTCGAAACTTTGCATCTCCGACTGGCGCAGGCTGACCGGGTTCCTTGCCGCTGCGCCTGACGGCGTGGCGGCCATGAGCGGCGATTTCCAGGGAGTCGTGGAAACCTCGAGCAATCTGGGCATGGCGATTCTTGAAGACGGGGCGCTGCAGGTGGCGTTCAATGTGCGCTCGTTGCTGGACGGGAAAAAGGGATGGCTCGCTGAAAAAATCGCCTTCCTTGCCGAATCGGCAGGTTTTGTTGCATCGAGAAGCAACGCCTATCCGGGCTGGAAACCCGATCCTGATTCGCGCCTGCTCGATCTTTTTCAGACGGTTTGCCAGGCCCGATTCGGAAAAGCAGCCTCCATTCAGGTGATCCATGCCGGTCTCGAATGCGGGCTCTTCGCGGTGAGCCATCCGGATCTCGAGATGATTTCGTTCGGGCCTGACATTGTCGGCGCGCATGCGCCCGGTGAAAAGGTTAGGATCGATTCGGTAGCGAAATGCTGGGAATTGCTGAAGGGCGTAATCGAGGGGCTTGCGTTTGGTGAATGAGAGGCAATTACTTTTTTTTGCCAAACGGGGGTAAAACATAGTAACCTTGTCGGTCATTCTCGGACTTCGGACTTTCATTCACATGAGGATTTCATGGTGAAAAGAAAAACGCACGGTCACCCCGTTCTCATTCTCGGGGCTGGCAGGGGTGGGTCCGCCCTGCTGGAAATGTTCCTGGAGGATGACCTTGTCGACGTCATCGCCATCGCGGATCCGGATCCTGAGGCTTACGGCATCAGGCTTGCGAAAAAACACGACATCCCGACCTTCTCCGATTCGAAAAATGCGGTACTCGCCTGCAGGGATTACCCGGATTGCATCGTCTACAATCTGACGCACGATGACAAGATCGTCGATGTGGTGGGAGAAGTCTTCGGACAGAAAAAGGTCACGAGCGGTCCCGAGGCGAAGCTTTTCTGGCAGATGGTGACCAACCTGAAACGCATCAGGGAGGAGCTCGAAAAGAGTCAGCACCAGCTTAAGGCGATCATCCATCATGCCATGGACGGTATCATCACGATCAACGATGCGGACGAGATACAGGCCTTCAATCCCGCAGCGGAGAAGATCTTCGGTTATGCCCAGCAGGATGTGCTGGGAAGAAGCGTCAGGATGCTGATGCCTGAATTCTTTCACGAACAGGGTGAACGGCTTGTCGGCAT
This sequence comes from Pseudomonadota bacterium, assembly GCA_021848825.1. Taxonomy (GTDB): domain Bacteria; phylum Pseudomonadota; class Gammaproteobacteria; order Burkholderiales; family JABEVD01; genus JABEVD01. The sequence goes on along the minus strand of JAJZTQ010000025.1, from coordinate 27,439 downwards.
GACAGGAACGGAAGTGATGGCGATCAGAAAGAACGGCGAAACTTTCCCGGCGGAACTTTCGATATCGGAAATGATATTGAGCGGCAGGCATTATTTCATCGGCATCGTCAGGGATATCACCGAGCGCAAGGCGGCGGAACAGAAGATCATGCATCTCGCTCACCATGATTATCTGACGGATCTGCCCAATCGTGCGCTCTTTCTCGATCGTCTCGAGCAGGCCATCGAGCTCGGCAAGCGTTCCGGATCGAAGATCGCGGTGCTTTTCCTCGATCTTGATGGCTTCAAGCTGGTCAATGACAATCTCGGGCACGACATGGGCGACCTGTTGCTGCAGTGTGTCGCCCTTCGGCTTGCCGATATCGTGCGCTCATCCGACACCGTGGCGAGGGTCGGGGGGGACGAATTCACGCTGGTTCTGAGCCAGATCGGGGAAAAGGCGGATGCCTCCCTGGTCGCGGAGAAGATCATTGCTGCCCTGTCAGAGCCCTTCTGGCTGCAGGGCGAGGCATGCCGCATCGGCGGAAGCATAGGCATAGCCGTTTTCCCGGATGATTCCGATGATTCCAGGATACTGCTCAAACATGCGGACGAAGCCATGTATTGGGCGAAGCAGAACGGGAAAAACGGGTACAGGTTCTATCAGCTGCCCGCGATAGCGCCGGAGGCGGTCGGCTGAACAGATGCAAAGCTATGACGAACTGGTGAGGGAGGCGGCCCTTCGCATCAAGGAAATCATGCCCTGGGACCTGCGCGGCATGATCGATTCGGGAAACCCGGTCTTGCTCCTCGATGTGCGCGAGCCTTCCGAATTTGCCGTGGCGCATATTCCAGGATCGGTCAATGTGCCTCGCGGCGTGCTCGAGCAGGCTTGCGAATGGGATTACGAGGAAACGCTTCCCCGGCTTGCGGCCAGGGAAGAAGTCGATATCGTCGTGATCTGTCGTTCAGGGAAGCGTTCCCTGCTCGCCGCTGACAGGATGCGGGAAATGGGATTCGAGCGGGTTTTTTCGCTGAAGCTGGGCGTGCGGGGATGGAACGATTTCGAACAGCCCGTGGAAGACATGGCGGGCAAATCGATCGACGTCGACGAAGCCGAGATTCTGCTCGCCCCCAGGGTGAGGGCGGACCAGAAAAGACCGGCCTGAATCAGGCTTTCTGCGCAGCGATCTGCTTGTGCACTTCAGCCATGTCCAGCTTTTTCGCCTCCTCGACGAGCTGCGTGAGCGTCGAAGCGGGAAGCGCACCTGCTTCCGAATAGATGATCACCTGTTCGCGGAATATCATCAGGGTCGGGATCGACCTGATATTGAATGAAGCCGCGATGCCCTGCTCCACTTCGGTGTTGACCTTTGCGAAGACGATGCCGGGATACTCCTCCGAAATCTTCTCGTAGGTCGGCGCGAAAGAGCGGCATGGGCCGCACCAGGGTGCCCAGAAGTCGATGATCACCATGTCGTTGCCGGTGATGGTGCTTTCGAAATTGCCCTGGTTGAGTTCGATTGTTGCCATTGTTTTCTCCAAAAAAATGAAAGATCAGGAAGCGAGATAGCCGCCATCGACGACGAGGTCGGCTCCGGCAAGATAGGAAGATTCCTGGGTTGCGAGGAATAGCGCAGCTTTCGCGATCTCATCCGATTCGCCTATCCGCTGGATGGGGACGCGCTGGCTGATGGAATGCAGCATGCCGGCCTTCGCTTCCTTGGACATGCCGCTCTTGTCGTATATCGGCGTCATGATCGCCCCGGGGCTGATCGTGTTGACCCTGATTCCCCGCCCCGCCAGATAGGCGCCGAGCGTTCCGCCAAGCGAGGAGAGCCCCGCCTTGGTCGCGGAATAGGCGGCCATCATGGCCATGCCCCTGTGTCCTGCGACCGAAGAAGTCAGGATCACCGAAGACCCCTTTCCCAGCAGCGGCAGGAATTTCTGGATCGTGAAAAAGGGACCCTTGAGATTCACGCTCATCATTGTGTCGAATTCTTCTTCCGTCGTGGCTTCGAAGGGCCTCATGATGGCGATCCCGGCATTGAGGAAAAGCACGTCCACATGGCCTTCTTTCCGCTTGAGTTCTTCGGCGAGATTTTCGATTTCGGCCATCTTGCCCGCGTCGGACTTGTATGCTGCTATCCCTTCCTTTCTCACCGCTTCAAGCGTTTCTTCGGTGCGCCCGGTGACATAGACCTTCGCGCCTTCCGAGCGGAATAGTTTAGCCGTGGCGAGCCCGATCCCGGTCGTTCCTCCGGTGATCAAGGCGACTTTTCCTTCCAGCTTTCCCATAAATGCCCTTTCAAGTTGACTGTTTCTGCACTATCGAGTCGAGCGCCATGGCGATCGCGTTTTCAATCATCGATCTCGCGGCCCCTGATCTTGCCATGACCGAGACCCCCAGCACAGTGCAGGTCAGAAAATCACAAGCCTTTTCCATGTCGAGATCGGGATCGATTTCCCTTTTCTCTCCGGCATTGCAGAGCGCCTTGTAAAACCCCGAAGCGATCCGGGACATGGCGAGTTCGACCTTTCTCTTCACTTCTTCGTCTTTTGGTGCGACTTCTGTGGCTGCATTGCACATCAGGCAGCCCAGTTTTTCACGGGATCCCTTCGCGAGGTTTTCGAAATAGCTTTCGATCTCGCCGATCGATGCATCGGCGGCTTCCACGCATCCGAAGCTGCTTTCCGCCACATGTTCCTGATAATGATCCATCGCGGCAAGGAAAAGTTCTCGCTTGCTGCCGAATATCGAATAGAGCCCGTAGCGGCTGACGCCTGTCGCTCCGACGATGTCATCCATCGAGGTGTCGACGTAACCTTTCCGCCAGAAAAGCTGCATCGCTTTTTCGAGCGCCTCTTCCGGATCGAATTCCCTTTCCCTGGACATGGCTAAAACAGAATGATCATTCTGGCATTCTCTACAGGAAAATCGGGCATGTCAAGCGCGATTGGAATAATGAATCGGGCGATTAGAAAGAATTCATTTCTAACAATTCATTTGCTTGCCTAGAATGAAGTCATGGCAAGAGCCATATTCAACTCAATGGAGGAAACCATGCAGCTCAAGGGAAGCAAAACCGAAAAGAATCTGAAGGATGCATTTGCAGGAGAATCGCAGGCGAACCGCCGCTACCTGTATTTCGCAGCCAAGGCGGACGTGGAAGGTCACAACGACGTCGCAGCGCTTTTCCGCTCGACCGCGGAGGGTGAGACGGGTCATGCGCACGGCCATCTCGAATACCTGGAAAAATGCGGCGACCCGGCAACGGGAATGCCTTTCGGCGCCACGGCCGACAATCTCAAGAGCGCAGTGGCCGGCGAGACGCATGAGTACACGGACATGTATCCAGGCATGGCCAAGACTGCGCGCGAAGAAGGCTTCGAGGAGATCGCGGACTGGTTCGAAACCCTGGCGAAAGCGGAGCGCTCCCATGCCAACCGCTACCAGAAGGCATTGAACGAGTTCGCAGGCTGAACTTCTTCATCCCGGCCGCAAGGCCGGGAAAACCATGGAGGCAGGATGTCAGAAAGAGAAGGCAATCTCGAGGCGCCGACGCGCCATCCGCTTGACTGGCAAAGCGAAGGATTCTATGAAGAGCAATCGCTCTTCAAGGAAATGGAGCGGGTTTTCGATATCTGCCACGGCTGCCGCCGCTGCGTCAGCCTGTGCCAGTCTTTTCCGACGCTCTTCGATCTGGTGGACAACTCGGAGTCGATGGAAGTGGACGGTGTGGCCAAGGCCGATTACTGGAAGGTCGTGGATCATTGCTACCTTTGCGATCTCTGCTACATGACGAAATGCCCCTATGTGCCGCCTCACCCCTGGAATCTCGATTTTCCGCACCTGATGCTGAGAGCGAAGGCGGTGAAATTTCGCAAGGGGGAAACGAAATTGCGCGACAGGATACTCACCAGCACCGATGCGGTCGGGTCACTGGCTGGCATCCCTGTCGTGGCCCAGACGGTGAATGCCGTCAACAAAATCGGCTTTGCCAGAAAGGCGCTCGAAGCGGTGGGGGGGATCCATCATGAAGCATGGCTTCCAGAATTTTCGAGCCATCCGCTGAGAGGCAGGCTCACGCCTTCGGCGGCCTCTGCGGCAGCCAGACCTGCCGGGGAGACCAGGGGAAAAGTGGCGCTCTTCGCCACCTGCTACATGAACAGGAACGAGCCCGAAATAGGCGAAGATTTTGCAGCGGTATTCGGGCTGAACGGCATTCCCGTCACGATCGCCGAAAAGGAGCGCTGCTGCGGCATGCCGAAGCTCGAACTGGGCGACCTGGAATCCGTCAGGCGGGCGAAGGAGGAAAACATTCCGGTTCTCGCCAGGCTGGTTGAAGAAGGCTGGGATCTGACCGCATTGATCCCTTCATGCGTCCTGATGTTCAAGCAGGAGCTGCCCCTGATGTTCCCTGACGATCAGGATGTCATGAAGGTCAAGAATGCCTTCTACGACCCTTTCGAATATCTCATGCTGAGACACAGGGAGGGGCTTTTCAACACGAATTTCAGGCATCCCCTGGGCAAGGTTCTGTACCATGCCGCATGCCACCAGCGCGTCCAGAATGTCGGCAGAAAAACCCAGGAAGTGCTGGGCCTGATACCGGATACGACGATAGAGATCATCGAGCGATGTTCCGGTCATGACGGCACTTATGCGGTGAAAAAGGAATTTCACGAGTCTGCCATGAAAATCGTCAGGCCGGTCGCCAATCGCATCAGGGAGGCGGAACCAGACCATTATGGAAGCGATTGCGCCATGGCGGGTCACCATATCGAAAATGCGCTCGGTCGGGAAAAGTCTCCCGAGCATCCCATCACCCTTTTGAGGAAAGCCTACGGCATCTGAAAACGATGGAAAAACTGAAAGAATCCGATCTCTACAGCCTTGAGCAGTATGCGCGAATCAGGGAAGAATTCAGAAACAAGGTCATCATTCACAAGAAAAACAGGCGCCTCGCCCTGGGCGAGCATGCCGCGCTCTATTTCGAGGACAGGCTCACCATGCAGTACCAGGTTCAGGAGATGCTTAGGCTCGAACGCATCTTCGAACCCGAACTGATCAGGGAAGAACTGGATGTCTACAATCCGCTCATTCCAGATGGCATGAACTGGAAGGCCACTTTCATGCTCGAATATGCGGATGAAGGTGAGCGGAGAAGCGCGCTTTCCAGACTCGTCGGCATAGAAAGAAATATCTGGATCAGGGTCGAAGGCTTCGACAAGGTCAGGCCTCATGCAAACGAGGACATGGAAAGGGCAACGGATGACAAGACGGCATCCGTGCATTTTCTGCGTTTCGAACTGGATCCTGAAATGATCGAATCGATTGGCAAGGGAAACAGGGTTCATGCGGGAATCGATCATCCCGCCTATCATTCGGAATGCGATATTCCGGAAGAAGTGATGACTTCGCTCAAGAACGATTTTGTCTGACAAGGAGGAAGCATGAAAATCGACATCGGCATTTCTGAGAAACAAAGGGAAAACATTGCGCAGGGGCTTTCGAGGTTCCTGGCCGACAGCTATACCCTCTATCTCAAGACCCACAATTTCCACTGGAATGTCACCGGCCCCATGTTCCAGACCCTGCATCTGCTCTTCATGGACCAGTACAACGAACAATGGATGGCGGTGGACCTGATCGCCGAAAGGATCAGAGCCCTCGGGTTTCCCGCGCCGGGAAGCTACAAGGCCTTCTCCGGGCTTGCTTCGATCAAGGAAAGCGAGGGCAATCCCAAGGCCAGGGAAATGATAAAGGAACTCATAGAAGGGCAGGAAACCGTCGTCAGGACGGCAAGGGAGATTTTCCCGCTGGCGGAGAAAGCGGGGGACCAGCCCACCCTGGATCTTCTGACGCAGCGCATGCAGATCCACGAAAAGAACGCCTGGATGCTGAGAAGCCTGCTGGAGGAATGAGCTGACAGAATAAGGGGTTTCGAGTAACATTTCCGGTTTTCGGAACCTCTCCCATGCACCTGGAACTCCTTTCCCCTGCAAGAACCGCCGAAATCGGGCGGGAGGCGATATTGCACGGGGCGGACGCCGTCTACATAGGCGGGCCTTCCTTCGGCGCTCGGGCCAATGCAGCGAATTCGGTGAAGGATATCGCGGGGCTCTGCGATTTCGCCCATCGCTATCATGCCAGAGTCTTCGCCACGCTCAACACCATCCTTCACGATGCCGAACTCGAATTGGCCAGAAAGCTCGTTTTCGAGCTCCACGATGCGGGCGTGGATGCGCTGATCGTGCAGGACATGGGGATGCTCGAACTCGATCTGCCGCCCATTGAGCTTCATGCCAGCACCCAGACCGACATCAGGAGCGTCGAGAAGGCGAAATTCCTCTCCGATTCCGGCTTCTCGCAGATCGTTCTCGCCAGGGAGCTCACCCTTCCGAAAATCCGCGAAATCTGTTCTTCCGTCGATGCCGTCCCCGAGTTCTTCGTCCATGGCGCGCTCTGCGTCGCCTTTTCGGGCCAGTGCTACATCAGCCACGCGCAGACGGGAAGGAGCGCAAACAGGGGGGATTGCTCCCAGGCCTGCCGCCTTCCCTATACGCTGAAGGATGATCGAGGGCGTGTCGTCGCTTTCGAGAAGCATCTGCTCTCGATGAAGGACAACGACCAGAGCGCGAATCTGGAAGCATTGGTCGATGCGGGAATCCGTTCCTTCAAGATAGAGGGAAGGTACAAGGATGCGCCCTATGTGAAGAACATCACCGCCCATTACAGGCTGCTTCTCGACAGGCTGATGGAAAAGAAGCCGGGATTCGAAAGATCTTCGAGCGGAAAATCGATCCTCAGCTTCGTTCCCGATCCCGAAAAGACTTTCCATCGCAGTTCGACCGATTATTTCGTGAACGGCAGGAAGGAAGACATAGGCGCATTCGATTCGCCCAAATTCCTGGGGGAATCGATCGGGAAAATAGGGCAGATCGGACAGGGCTGGTTCGAAATCGAGACATCTGCAACGCTCGGCAATGGCGACGGATTGAGCTTCATGAAAAAGCGAGAAGCCATGGGCACGAGGGTCAACAGGGCCGAGAAGAAGGGCGAGGCATGGCGGATCCATCCGAACGAAATGGCAGGACTGAATGTCGGCCTTGAAGTCTTCAGGAATCGCGACCATGCCTGGGAGAGCGCGCTCTCCAGGCCTTCTGCAGAGCGGAAAATAGAAATCACGATGAGGCTGGAAGAGACGCAGGAAGGGTTGAAGCTGACCCTGGTCGACGAAGACGGCTGCAAGTCCGCCTCCGAAATGAAGCTCGAATTCGAAGAAGCGAAAAGCGGCACGGACTTCAGCGGAAATCTTTCCAGGCTCGGCAATACCCATTTTGTAGCAAAGGAAATACGGGTCGATCTGGAAAGGCCCTGGTTCGTTCAGGCTTCCATCCTCAATGCCATGAGGCGGGATGCGGTGGAGAGGCTGGAAAAGGTCAGGCTGGATGCCATGCCGAGGGGAAAAAGAAAGGATCCCGTGCATCCTCCCGTTCCCTATCCTGAAGACACCTTGAGTTATCTCGCCAATGTATACAACGCAAAGGCGAGGCGTTTCTACGAAAAGCACGGGGTGAAGCTCGTCGATGCGGCTTATGAGGCGCACGAGGAGAAGGGGGACGCTTCCCTCATGATCACCAAGCACTGCCTGAGATTTTCCTTCAATCTCTGTCCCAAGCAGGCGAAAGGGATTCAAGGCGTTCAGGGGCAGGTGAGGGCGGAGCCGATGACGCTCGTCAATGGAAAAGAGAAGCTCACCCTCAGGTTCGACTGCAGGGCGTGCGAGATGCATGTGGTCGGAAAAATCAGGAAAAGCATCGTCGATCTGCCGCCCCCATCGGTTGCCACCGTCAAATTTTACAAATAGGCTTTACAGCAGGGAAAAAGGTTTTTAGACTGTCGCCCATGGCCTCGAAACTGCTCCTTCTCATTTTCGCGCTCTTCTTGTCGAGCGCAGCTTGCGCGGACGAAACGGACGCGGGGCAGGCGCTTCCGGGGCTCTCGGTTCTGAACAACCTGCCTGATTCTGTTAAGAATCTTCTCGGCTATGCCCTGAGCCAGGCAGGCGCATCCTATCGAATGGGAGGGACGAACCCGGGCACGGGCTTCGATTGCAGCGGTTTCGTGCGTTATGTTTTCGACCATGTCGAGGGACTTTCCCTTCCGCACAGCTCGAAAGCGATGAGCCTGATCGGCAGCCGGATCAAGCTCGCCGACCTGAAGCCGGGGGATCTCGTGTTTTTCAGGATTGTTCGTCACCGCATTTCCCATGTCGGCATCTATCTCGGCAACAACCAGTTCATTCATGCCGCGAGCACAAGAACCGGGAGCGTGATGATATCCGACCTCACGGAAGGCTACTGGGCAAAGCATCTCAGTCTTGCAAGGCGCGTTCTCGTTCAAGACCCTTCGGAATAACTTCTCCGGGGACTGCGCGTCCTGTCAGGAACTGCAGCGTTTTTTCGGCCACGCGGGCTCCGAGACGGGAGGCGGTATCCAGATCCGATTCAAGCATTGCATCCGCTCCCTGGTCGATATTCGACTGCGCCATGGCGCCTGAAGCGCTTCCCAGGCGGTCGATATCGTTGACCGAACCCTTGCTGTGATTGTTCCCGGGCATGAGGCCTGTGCCGACCCAGATCATGGCATGCTGCTGGGAAAAGATCACGAGCTGGATGAGCGAATTGAGCTTGTCGCCGCTCTGGCTTCCGGAATTGGTGAATCCTGCCGCGATCTTGTCCTTCCATCCCTGGGAAAACCAGACTTTCGAGCTCTTGTCCATGAAATCCTTGAACGGGGCGGACAGGCTGCCCATGTAGGTGGGCGCGCCGAAGATGATGGCGTCAGCCTGGGCCAGCGCTTCCCATTTTTGATCGTTCATCTCGGCAACAGAATAGAGTGTCGCCTCGACTTCCGGCACGGAAGACGCGCCCTTCATGACGGCTTCCGCCTGCCTTGCCGTATGCCCATACCCGCTGTGAAAAACGATCGCCATTTTTGCCATGATTGCTCCTTCAAGTGTCGAAAAGGTGTCCGGTCGCCAGCTTCGACGCCTTCAGTCAAAAAAACCATGAAGGGGATTTTGCATGTTTCTAAAACCGGGATAAACTTCGATTCACGGAAAATAAAATGCCGGATAATGGGATAATCATGGATAGATATGCCGCAATGAAAGTCTATGTCGCCGTGGTGGCAACCGGGTCTTTTGTCCGCGCTGCGGAACAGTTGCATATTTCAACGACTTCCGCATCCCGTCTCATTTCGGATCTGGAAAGGCATCTCGGTTCGCGGCTCTTGAGTCGGACGACGAGAAAACTCGCCGTCACGGAGACAGGGGTGGCTTATTACGACAGATGCAGACAGATTCTTTCCGATCTGGAGGAAGCGGAAAGTCTTGCGGCAGAGTCGGGAGCGCGGCCGAAAGGTCTGCTGCGCGTGAGCCTTCCCCAGAGTTTCGGGCTGCGCTATATCGCGCCCCATATTCCTGAATTCTGCAGCCTGCACCCTGCGCTTGAACTCGATGTCGGCTTTTCCGACAGGGTGATCGAATTCGTCGAGGAAGGGGTGGACGTGGCCATACGCATTTCCGTCGAGCTGAAGGAAACGCTGGTTGCGAGGCGCCTCATGACTGTGCCCATGGTGGCCTGCGCCGGGTCTGCCTACCTGGACAAGTTCGGAATGCCGAAAGATGAGCGCGACCTGAGATCGCACAATTGTCTCGAATACCGTTATGCCTCGATCTGGAAGCTCATGGGAGAAGGGCCAATAGGCGGCAATTTCAGGACGGACAGCGGCGAGATGCTCAGGATGGCCGCCCTTGCGGGACAGGGTATCGCAGTATTGCCGATATTCCTTGTCGACGAGGATCTGCGCTCCGGCAGGCTGCGCAGCGTGATGGACGATTACCCCTTCCCTCAGTTGGGCGTCCATGCCGTATATCTGGAGAGCGCGAGGCGCTCGGCAAGAATTAGGGCTTTCGTCGATTATTTTTCGGGTATATTCGAGAAGGAGGCGCCCTGGAGGTGAAGCCCAGCCCCGGGCGATCCTTCTGCCTATAATGCAATGAAGCAACCTGCATGGAAAGAGCATGCGTCTCGGATGGATTTTCCTGATTTTTCTGCTGGGCATGCCGGTACAGGCTGCTGACACCGATATCGAGCTGGAAAGGCTTCATGCCGCGCTCGGCATGCTCGATGAAGAGCAGCAGGCCATTTACCGGCAGTTCCAGATGGTGGAGGATTTGCTCCAGAGCAACGACGAAGCGCTCTACGGCACCCGACACCCCTCGCAGACGCCGGGGGCGGTGCAGAATTACGACGATGTGGTAGCGGCGCAGAAAAAGCTGGTCAGGCGGGGGGAGGCGCTCTATCGCGAAGCGGAGGATCTGCTCGGGAAATACAGGAAGATCCAGGACGAGAAAGCCCTGCTGCGGCAGAAGATCCTCGATCTCACCCTTCCAAGATAGGGTGTCAGGCCGACTTCCTTCGCCAGTTCCCTTCTTCCAGCACCACTTCATGCCTGGCCCAGGCGGCGAATTCCTGCTTTTTCATGACGCCGGAAGAGCGGCGATTCGCTCCTGCGACAGTCTTGTAGATCACGCTGTCTTCGCCCTCGTCGACGATCTGCCTGACAGACCAGAGAGGACCGTATTCTTCGTTGCTGTAGCAGTGGCCGAGGCTGATTGTGGCTGGGGGAATGACCCGGGCCGAATGGCGCTTCGTCGCGAGTTCGTAGATCCTAGCGAGATCCTGTTCGCTGACGTCGATGAACGAATCGATCTGGCTCAGCGCGAAGACGAAGTCCTCGTGGGCGATGGGCTCGTAGCCGGCAAAGGTTTCTTCTTTTTTTCGCCTCGCAAGGGCGGCTGGATAGCGCCGCCAGGGAAAGGGCCAGTTGTAAAGGACTGCGGCGGACAGGATGACGAGCGTGTTGAAGAGAACGGGATCGAGCACGAATTCGTATCCTGGCGGGTGAGGCCCGAAGCTCGAGACGAATGCAGTCGCCCCGCCTGGCGGGTGGATGCAGCGCAGATAGTGCATGATGGCTACGGCAAGTCCGACCGCGATGGCCGGGGCGATGACCGGATAGGGGATCAGTTTGCCGCAGGTGACCCCTATGCATGCGGAGAGTACCTGACCGCCGAAAAGCGGCCAGGGCTGCGAAAGATTGCCGTGAGGAACGGCGAAAAGAAGCACGGCGGATGCGCCCATCGAGGCCACGACGAGCGGATTGCCGTTGGCGAGATGGCTGGCGGTGAAGAGCATGAGGGCGATGCCGGTAAATGCGCCAAAAAGCGAGACGATGCGTTCTGTATGGCTGACCGGACGGTCGTCTATGCCTGAAAGATCCAGAATTTTTTGTAGCATTTGGAATGCATCATATCAGAATTCCCATCGATATTGATGCATTTCATTCAACTTTCAATAAATTCCTTTTTTTGTTAAAATTTAAATAATTTGATGGGCTGTTAGCCCATTTTTTGTTTGTGGGAAGTTATGGATCTGCGTACCTTGTTGGAAACGACACTGCCTGGCCTGGGCTATGAGCTTGTCGATCTCGAGATAGCCAACCGGGGCAGGATGTTGAGGGTGTTCATCGACAAGCCTGAGGGAATCAGCATAGAGGATTGCACTGCGGTCAGCAATCATCTTTCGCGCCTTCTCGCGGTCGAAAATGTCGATTACGACAGGCTTGAAGTGTCCTCTCCAGGGCTCGACAGGCCTTTGAACAAGGAATCTGATTTTGTCAGATTCCGCGGGCACAAGGCTAGAATTAAATTGAGAATGCCCCTGGAGGGGCGGAAAATATTTTCGGGTACCCTGGGAGAAATGCATGACGGCGTTTTTCAGCTCTTGATGGACGAAAAGCCCGTTTTGCTCAAGCTTGCCGATGTCGACAAGGCCAGGCTGATACCCGATTTTGATTGATTATGGTGGAGGCTTAATGAGTCGCGAAGTTTTGTTGATGGTGGATGCGCTGGCGCGCGAGAAGAATGTCGATAAGGAAATCGTTTTCGGAGCGCTCGAGTCGGCCCTGGCCGCGGCCACCAAGAAGAAATTGCATGACGATGTCGATGTCAGGGTTTCGATCGACCGCGTATCCGGCAATTATTCCTCCTTCAGGTGCTGGCAGGTGGTTGCCGACGAAGAGGAAGAGGTCAGTGCAAGCCAGCTCAGGCTTTCCGAAGCCGTGCAGAGAAATGCCGAAATCCAGGTGGGGGATACCATCGAGGAGCCGGTTGAGGCCATAGAATTCGGGCGGATCGGCGCGCAGAGCGCGAAGCAGGTGATCGTCCAGAAGATCAGGGATGCCGAAAGGGAGCAGCTCATCAAGGACTTCCTGGATCGCAAGGAATTCCTGGTGAGCGGCACGATCAAGCGCATGGAGCGCGGCAACGCGATCATCGAGGCGGGCAAGATAGAAGCCGTTCTGCCGCGAGAGCAGATGATTCCAAAGGAGAATCTGCGCATAGGCGACAGGGTCAGGGCCTATCTGCTGAGGATAGACAGGGGAGGGAGAGGTCCTCAGCTCGTGTTGTCGAGGGTGGCGCCGGAATTCCTGGTCAGGCTTTTCGAACTCGAAGTGCCGGAAATAGACGAAGGCATGCTCGAAATCGTCTCGGCTGCGAGAGATCCCGGTTCCCGCGCCAAGATCGCGGTGAAATCGAATGACCAGCGCATCGATCCGATCGGCACCTGCGTCGGCATGAGGGGTTCCAGGGTGCAGGCTGTCACGAGCGAACTCGCCGGCGAGCGCGTGGACATCATCCTCTGGTCATCCGACCCTGCGACTTTCGTGATCAATGCGCTCGCTCCCGCCGAAATCAGTGGCGTCGTCGTCGACGAGGAAGCGCACAGCATGGACATCATCGTCGAGGAAGACCAGCTTGCCCAGGCGATCGGCAGGAACGGGCAGAATGTCAGGCTCGCCACCGAGCTGACGGGATGGCAGCTCAACCTGATGACTGTCGAGGAATCTGACAAGAAGAACAGGGCGGAATTCGAGGAAATCAGGAAGCTTTTCATGGAAAAGCTCGATGTCGACGAGGAAGTCGCAGACATCCTGGTTCAGGAAGGTTTCAGCACGCTCGAGGAAGTGGCCTATGTGCCGCTCAATGAAATGCTCGAAATCGAATCCTTCGACGAGGAGACGGTCAATGCCTTGAGGAGCCGCGCAAGGAATGCGCTTCTGACGGAAGCAATCGCGAGCGAGGAGAAGGTGGAGCATGCGGCAGACGACCTGCTTTCGCTCGATGGCATGGATGCACAGACCGCCAAGCACCTGGCTTCCCATGGCGTGTCGACCAGGGATGATCTTGCCGATCTCGCCGTGGACGACCTGGTCGAGTTGACCGGAATGGATGAAGGGCGTGCGGCCAAATTGATCATGGCGGCTCGTGCGCCATGGTTCGAATGAGGTGTAGCAAGGGAAATCAATGGGACAGATGAATGTAGAGCAATTCGCCGCAGAACTTGGCGTTTCCGGCTTGCAGCTGCTGGAGCAGCTGCGGGCGGCCGGTGTCGAGAAGCACAAGCTATCCGACACGGTGAGCGAGCAGGACAAGACAAGGCTGCTCGATTATTTGAGGCGTGCTCACGGCACGGGAGAAAGCCAGCAGAAAATCACGCTGACACGCAGGCAGACTTCCGAGATCAAGAAGGCAGACAGTAGCGGGAAATCTCGCACCATCCAGGTCGAAGTCAGGAAGAAGCGCGTTTTCGTCAAGAGGGAGGAATTGCCTGTCGAGGCGCCCGTGAAAGTCGAGGCCCCTGTTCCGGAACCCGTTCCGGAACCTGTTCAGGCCCCGGTGATAGACGAGGAACAGATCCAGCTTCGCCAGGAAGAGGCGGCGAAACAGTCCGAACTGGCTGCCCGTCAGGCCGCGGAATTCAAGGAAAAGGAAGAGAAGCGGCAGCAGAAGCGTGAACAGGTAGAGGCTGCAGCGGAAGAAGCGAAAGTCGAGGGCACGCTGCACAAGCCAACGCCTGCCGCCGAGGAAAAGACGGAGAAGAAGGGCGCAAAGAAGGCGGCGAAAACAGTCTGGAAAGACGAGGGCGTGAAGAAGGGCGGGCTCAAGGTCAAGGGCGATCTCAACGTCAGCCAGGGCTGGCGCGGCGGGAAGAAGGAGCACAAGAACCACCGCAAGGAAGAGCATGCCTTTTCCATGCCTACGGAACCGATCGTCAAGGAGGTGCTCGTCCCTGAAACGATCAGCGTGGCAGCGCTCGCCCAGAAAATGAACGTCAAGGCTGCGGAAGTCATCAAGGTTCTGATGAAGCTCGGCAGCATGGTCACGATCAATCAGGTGCTGGACCAGGATACCGCGATGGTTGCGGTGGAGGAGCTCGGGCATGTCGCCAAGCCAGCCAAGATAGACGAGCCGGATGCCTATCTCACCGAGGCGCTCGAAGCGCATGAGGCGGAACTCGAGCCGCGTGCGCCGGTGGTCACGGTGATGGGCCATGTCGACCACGGCAAGACCTCCTTGCTCGATTACATCAGGAGGAGCAGGGTGGCGAGCGGAGAGGCCGGCGGCATCACCCAGCATATCGGCGCCTATCACGTCGAAACCCCAAAGGGGGTGATCACCTTCCTCGACACCCCGGGCCATGAAGCCTTCACGGCGATGCGGGCCAGAGGATCGAAGGCGACCGACGTGGTCGTTCTGGTGGTGGGTGCGGACGACGGCGTCATGCCCCAGACGATAGAGGCGATTCACCACGCCAAGGCGGCCAATGTACCCATCGTCGTGGCGGTCAACAAGATAGACAAGCCAGAGGCGAATCCTGAGCGGGTCAAGCAGGAACTCGTTGCCCAGGGCGTCGTGCCGGACGACTGGGGCGGGGACACCATGTTCGTCGAGGTTTCTGCCAAGACCGGACAGGGGATAGACGATCTGCTTGACAGCGTGTTGCTCCAGGCCGAAGTGCTGGAACTGAAGGCGGCGAGGAAGGTTCCGGCCAAGGGCATCGTCATCGAAGCCAGGATGGACAAGGGAAAGGGGCCTGTTGCGACCATCCTCGTCCAGTCAGGCACCTTGAAGCGGGGAGACGTCATTCTTTCAGGCGCGGTATATGGAAGGGTCAGGGCGATGCTCGACGAGAACGGCAAGACCGTCCAGGAAGCCGGTCCTTCCATCCCTGTCGAAATCCAGGGGCTTTCCGATGTGCCTTCAGCCGGCGCCGATGCGCTCGTCCTGATCGACGAGCGCAAGGCCCGCGAGATCGCGCTTTTCAGGCAGGGCAAGTTCAGGGACGTGAAGCTTGCGAAGCAGCAGGCTTCGAAGCTCGAGAACATGTTCGAGCAGATGGCGGAAGATGCGGTCAAGTCGCTCAGCCTCATCATCAAGGCAGACGTTCAGGGCTCTGCGGAAGCGCTCGCCTATTCTCTCGAGAAGCTTTCCACGGAAGAAGTCAAGGTCAACATCATACACAGCGGGGTCGGAGCGATCACCGAATCGGACGTCAACCTCGCCCTCGCATCGAATGCGGTGGTGCTCGGGTTCAACGTCAGGGCGGACGTCACGGCAAGGAAGCTGATTGCGTCTGCAGGCGTGGATGTGCGCTATTACACGATCATTTACGAGGCGGTCGACGAAGTCAGGGCGGCGCTCTCCGGGATGCTCGCGCCTGAGCGCAAGGAGAGCGTCATCGGTCTCGTCGAGATCAGGCAGGTCTTCAGGATATCGAAGGTCGGCGCGGTGGCCGGCTGCTATGTCCTGGAAGGCATGGTCAAGCGGGGTTCGATGGTCAGGGTGCTGAGGGACGATGTCGTCATTCATACCGGGGAGCTCGATTCCCTGAAGCGCTTCAAGGACGATGTCAGGGAAGTGAAGGCGGGCTTCGAATGCGGACTTTCGTTGAAGAATTACAATGACATAGAGGTTGGCGACAAGCTCGAGGTGTTCGAGATAGTCGAGATAGCACGCACGCTTTGATGGCGAACTTTTCAAGAAACGAGCGCATCGCCCAGCAGATCCAGCGGGAACTGGCGGATCTCTTGAGAACAGAGGTCAAGGATCCCAGGATAGGGATGGTGACGATCACGGATGTCGAAGTGAGCAGGGATCATGCCCATGCCAGGGTTTATTACACGGCGATGGGGGATGAAAAGGAAAGGGCTGAAATAGCGAAAGGATTGAACCGGGCTTCCGGTTTTGTTCACAGCCAGCTTTTTCACAGGCTGCAACTCCGCGTCGTTCCCCAGATCCATTTCGAATACGACAGCTCGATCGAGCGCGGCATGCATCTTTCCGACCTGATAGACAAGGCAGTCGGGGGCGGTTCCTGATGGGAAGGGAACTGGACGGTCTGCTGCTGCTCGACAAGCCGCTGGACGCAAGCTCGAATCTTGCCCTGCAGAAGGCCAGGCGGATTTTCAGGGCAGCCAAGGCGGGGCACACCGGAACGCTCGATCCTTTGGCTTCGGGTCTCCTTCCGATCTGCTTCGGGGAGGCGACGAAATATTCGGCGATGATGCTGGATGCGGACAAGACTTACCGGGCGGTATTGAAGCTGGGCGAGAAGACGACCACGGGGGATGCCGAAGGCGAGATCGTCGAAAAGAAGCCCGTTTCGATAGAAAAAGGCCAGATAGAAGCGGCGCTGTGTGCGTTCAGGGGGGAGATCAGGCAGCTTCCGCCCATGCACAGCGCATTGAAGCACAAGGGAAAGCCGCTTTACGCCTATGTCAGGGCAGGGGTGGAGATAGAGCGGTCCGAGCGGGCCGTGAAGATACACGATTTGCTCATGGAATGGCATGACGGCGACGAGCTCTGCCTCACCGTGAGATGCAGCAAGGGCACCTACATCAGGGTGCTCGCAGAGGATATCGGCAAGAATCTCGGATGCGGCGCGCATCTGAAATCCCTTGTCAGGACGGCGATAGGTCCTTTCGATCTGAAGGATGCCAGACGGCTCGGAGAGATCGAGGAAAACGAGGAAAGGGACGACTTTCTCCTGCCGATCGACAGCCTCCTTTCCGATTTTCCCAGGCTTGTTCTCGAGCAGGAAAAGGCGCTTTTCCTGATCAACGGCAGGGTGATCGAAAGCGAATCCGATGCCGGGCTTTACAGGCTGTATGACGAAAGAAACAGGTTCATGGGACTCGTCGAGTCTGACGGATGCGGAAAAATCAGGCCCAAACGGATGATGTCCGTCAAGGCACTTGAGGAAGAGGCCTTTTAAAAGGTAAAATACAAAACTTTATTTTGGAGAAGCGGTAATGTCTATCAGCAACGTGCAAAAGGCACAGATCGTCAAGGATTATCAAAGGGGCGAAGGGGATACGGGTTCTCCCGAAGTCCAGGTTGCGCTCCTGACGGCCAGGATCACCTACCTCACCGAGCATTTCAAGACCCATATCAAGGATCATCATTCCCGCAGAGGGTTGCTTCGCCTGGTGAGCCGCAGAAGGAAGCTTCTTGATTACCTGAAGAGCGTTAACGCCGAAAGCTACAAGACCCTGATCGACCGCCTCGGCCTGCGCAAGTAACTTTTAAAAGGATAACACCTTGAATCACTACAAGAAAACGGTGGCTTACGGCCGCCATCAGCTGACCCTCGAAACAGGCGAAATCGCCAAACAGGCGAGCGGGGCAGTGATGGTGACCATGGATGACACGGTGGTCTTGGCGACCGTCGTGGGATCGAAATCGGCCAAGCCCGGGCAGGATTTTCTGCCGTTGACCGTCGATTACATGGAAAAGACCTATGCCGCAGGCAGGATTCCTGGTGGTTATTTCAAGCGCGAAGGCAGGCCGACCGAAAAGGAAACGCTGACTTCCCGCCTCATCGACAGACCCATACGTCCCCTTTTCCCTGAAGGCTTCTACAACGAAGTCCAGGTGGTGGCGACCGTGCTTTCCTCCAATCCCGAAATCGATGCCGACATCCTTTCGATGATAGGCACATCCGCTGCGCTCGCCATATCCGGCATCCCCTTCAACGGCCCGATCGGGGCAGCCAGGGTGGGATACCTGGACGGGCAGTATGTGTTGAATCCCACGCTTTCGGAAATCAACAAATCGGAGCTCAACCTTGTCGTGGCCGGTACCGAATCCGCTGTGCTGATGGTCGAATCGGAAGCGCTGCAGCTTTCCGAGGAGGTCATGCTCGATGCGGTGATGTACGGGCACAGCCAGATGCAGACCGTGATCGAGGCGATCAACGAGATGGCCGAGGCGGTCGGGGCGGAACCCTGGGACTGGGCGCCTCCCGCGAAAGACGAAGCGCTGATTTCAGAAATTGCCAAACTTGCAGAGATCAAGCTCAGGGAAGCCTATTCGATCAAGCAGAAGCAGGCGAGAAGCGCTGCCGTCGACGCTGTCAAAAACGAAGTGCTGGAAGCGCTCAATCCTGATGCGGATGCGGATCGCGGCCAGACCATCAAGACCCTATTCAGCGACCTCGAAGCGAAAATCGTCAGGGACCAGATCCTCTCCGGTGAACCCAGGATAGACGGCCGTGATACCAGGACCGTCAGGCCGATCAGCATCAGGACTTCAGTGCTTCCGAGGACCCATGGCTCTGCGCTCTTCACCCGCGGAGAAACCCAGGCGCTTGTCGTCACGACGCTCGGAACCGAAAGGGATTCGCAGGTCATCGAAGCCCTTCAGGGGGACGTCACCGAGCGCTTCATGCTTCATTACAACATGCCTCCCTATGCGACAGGCGAAACCGGACGCGTGGGATCCCCCAAGCGTCGCGAAATCGGCCACGGCCGTCTGGCGAAGCGCGCCCTTGCCGCAGTCTTGCCGGGTGCCGACGAATTCGGCTATTCGATCAGGATCGTCTCCGAAATCACGGAATCGAACGGTTCGAGCTCGATGGCATCGGTCTGCGGCGGCTGCCTCTCGCTGATGGATGCGGGCGTGCCGATCAAGGCGCATGTCGCAGGCATCGCGATGGGCCTCATCAAGGAAGGAAACAGGTTCGCCGTCCTGACCGACATTCTGGGCGACGAGGATCATCTGGGCGACATGGATTTCAAGGTTGCGGGCTCTGAAAACGGTATCACCGCCCTGCAGATGGACATCAAGATCACGGGCATCACCCGCGAGATCATGAAGGCTGCGCTTTCCCAGGCCAAGGAAGGCAGGCTGCACATCCTGAAGATCATGAAGGATGCGCTCGGCGCGACGCGCGAGAACATGTCCATCCACGCCCCGAGGATGATCAAGATGAAGATCAATCCGGAAAAGATCAGGGACGTGATCGGAAAGGGCGGCTCTGTGATCAGGGCGCTGACCGAGGAAACGGGCACCCAGATCGACATCGCTGAAGACGGCACGGTGACGATCGCATGCATCTCGGCTCAGGGCGGCGAGCTTGCCAAGAAGAGAATAGAGGACATCACGGCGGAAGTGGAAGTCGGCAAGATTTACGACGGCGTGGTGCAGAAGCTTCTGGATTTCGGCGCGATCGTCGCTGTTCTTCCAGGGAAGGACGGCCTGCTCCACATTTCCCAGATCGCCCACGAACGCGTGAATGCGGTTTCGGACCATCTCAAGGAAGGCCAGCAGATCAAGGTCAAGGTTCTCGAAGCCGACGAGAAGGGAAGGCTCAGGCTTTCGATGAAGGCGATATTGCCTGAACCGCCCAAGGAAGAACCCAAGACGGAGCCCGTCGCGGAATAAGAAACCCGGGGAAACCCGGGTTTTTTTATCATGATCTCTCTGAAGAAAGCCTCGCTCTACAGGGGAGGAAATCCCCTTCTACTCGATGTAGACATCACCATCCATCACGGCCAGAAGGTCGGGATAACGGGCTCGAACGGCTGCGGAAAGTCGAGCTTCTTCTCCCTCCTCAAGAACGAACTCCATGCGGATTCCGGAGATGTGGACATTCCTGCAACGAGCGTGATTTCGCATGTCGAGCAGGAAGTCGAGGCATCCCTCGAGCCTGCCATAGAGCATGTGATGGACGGCGATCAGGAATTGCGAAAACTCGAATCGGAAATGGGCGGCGAAGGGGAAGCCCTTGCGCATGTCCTTGCCAGATTCGAGGAAATAGGCGGTTATTCGGCCAGGGCGAGGGCATCCCGGCTGATGCACGGCCTGGGTTTCGATGACGAAATGATTTCAAGCCCTGTTTCATCCTTCTCGGGAGGATGGCGGATGAGGCTCAATCTCGCGAAAGCCCTGATGTGCAGGTCGGACATTTTGCTTCTGGATGAGCCCACCAACCATCTCGATCTCGAGGCGGTCTACTGGCTGGAGGAATGGCTGAAGAGCTATCAAGGCACGCTGCTGCTGATCTCGCACGATCGGGAATTCCTGGACAACACGGTCGATGCGATCTGTCATGTCGAGAACCGGTGCATGAAACTCTATTCCGGAAACTACGAGGAATTCGAGCGGCAGCGCGCTGCGAATCTCGCCCAGAATGAATCCGCCTTCCAGAAGCAGCAGAGGAAGGTCGCCCATCTGCAGTCCTACATAGAGCGGTTCAGGGCCAAGGCGACCAAGGCGAGACAGGCTCAGAGCAGGATAAAGGCGCTGGAGCGAATGGAAATGATATCCAGGGCTCATGCGGACTCGCCATTCAGCTTCGAGTTCGAGCCGCCGCTTGCCTCGTCCAGCCCGCTTCTGAAGCTCGTCGATGTCGATGCAGGCTATGGTTTGACGCCTGTCCTGAAAAAAGTCACTCTGGCCATCGAAGCGGGAAACAGGATAGGTCTCATCGGCGCGAACGGGGCGGGAAAGTCGACGCTCATCAAGCTCATTTCGGGTGAAATCGGGGCGATTTCGGGTGAGAGGGTGGAGGGGCGGGGGCTGAAAATCGGCTATTTCGCCCAGCATCAGCTCGAGAGCCTGAGAAGCGAAGAAAGCCCGTTCTGGCATCTCCAGAGGCTCGACCAGAAATGGACGGAGCAGCAGATCAGGGATCATCTCGGGAAATTCGGTTTTTCCGGGGAAAAGGTTTTTTCATCGGTAGGCAGTTTCTCTGGAGGGGAGAAAGCGAGGCTCTCCCTTGCCCTCATCGTCAGGGAAAAGCCCAATCTTCTGCTTCTCGACGAACCCACGAACCATCTCGATCTGGAGATGAGGCATGCCCTCAATCTCGCCTTGCAAAGCTACGAGGGGGCGATGGTGATCGTCTCCCACGACCGGCATCTCATCAGGACGGTGACCGACGAGCTGATCCTGGTCGAGGATGGGAAGGCGCTTTCCTTCGAGGGGGATATAGCGGATTACGGCAGGAAGGTATTGCAGGGTCCTGTCGAAAACAGGCCGGAGAAGGAAAACAGGAAACGGATCGAGGCTGGTTTGAGGGCGAGGCGCAGGCCGCTTCAGCTCAAGATAGCAAAACTGGAAGAAGAAATGGAAAGGCTGAATGCCGAAAAGAGGGAAATAGAGGAAAGAATCGCCGATCCCGCATTCTATGAAGAAAGAGAGAAGGTGAAGGCGGCGCTTCTCAGGCAGGCGCAGATCGAATCGAAACTCTCCGGGATTGAGAACGAATGGCTTGAATTCCATTCCGAGCTGGATACGCTAGCCTGAGCTTTCGCCTGCAGGCCGTTGCTATGCCGAGGAATAAGGCCGGGTTACGCTCGATTTCCATCAGGGCATCCGCATCGATATGTCCGAAGGCGGCGCCGATTTTTTCCCGCTTGACGGTCATGGCGGCGTGCTCGCCGAATTGCTCAGACTGAATCAGCAAGGCTGGCCGAACAGGACCGGTGCGGTCACCCGCAGGATTCCCTCGGCGAGGCCGTCGTCGATTTCGCCTTTCCTTTCGACGAGGCGCGGAACGCCTGCGAATACCTGAAAGGCGCGAAGCACTTTGGCAAGGTCGCGATCGAGGTCTAGGCATTCCCGGATCGATCTGCAGTTGGGTGCCAGATCCTGAATCGTCCGCCTTTTCCGATAATTCAAGCTGCGCACCCCGGCCCCATCGCTGGATGCCGTCAAATTAACTGAAAAGACAAGTCCCTAAGGGCCAATAATTTGGCATGCGTCCCTGGAATTCCCGGCGAAGAGCCCCTGCCGCCCGCGGGTCTGCAGCACGTCCTGCTCGTTGGCCTGCGCCAGCATCATTGCAGACAGTCGATCTTTTTTCATGGTCTGTCCGCCGTGAAATTGTCGGCATTCGATATCATGAATTATTGTTCATGTAACTGTCAAACCTGACATATTGACAAGCTTCCTAACTCGAATGAACATAGGCCTTTTCGTGATTTCAAGGCGTGCCCCCGCACCTGTGACCGCATGCCTGATCTGTTCTGTTTGGAAGGGAAAAAACGAAACCCTGAATGGGCCATTCCTGCCAGAAAAGACCCGGCGGGCCGGGCAACGATTTTGCAGACTGAAATGGGGGATGCATGAGATACGTCGATGTAAGCGGAAAATGGGTGAACGAATACGGGTCCTTGATGGATATCCTTGAGGTGGATTCCGCCACGGGTATTTTTTCAGGGACTTATGCGTCGACCACAGGTGCATCCGGAAAATACCGGGTGACGGGGATTACAGACACGAAGCCCGATCCCAAGATCAACAGTCAGGCGCTTGCATTCTCGGTATCCTGGCGTGACCTGGGGGGAGATCCAGCCGATGCAAACTGGGTTTCGGCTTTTTCCGGGCAAATCCAGATCATCGATGGGAAGGAAGTCATGACAACGACCTATCTTCTCCAGGAAAATACCGATCCCCAGAACAATTGGGGATCGACCATCATAGACAAGGCCACTTTCAAACGAAAATAGGGTGCGAGATGGAAAAGGGGATCGTTTTTCCGCTGCAATTGGGCGAGCTCTCGGAGGACGGCGCAACCCCGTGGTCATCGAAAATGGGGCTGGGCACGCCCGTTCAGGAGTTCAAGTTCATGATCGACTCCGGAACGGACAATACCTGGGTGACGTCCAGGGCTTGCACCACGAATGCTTGCATGGCTCATGGAAGATTCGATGCGACGAAATCGGAAACTTACCAGGTCCTCGATCCCGAGCCGGTTCAGAAGGATTTCGGCCCCTGGGGTATCATGACGGTGGTCATGGGCTCGGACATCTTCACCCTTGATCTTCCCGATGGGACGCGTGCGAAGACCAGAGACAGGATGCATTTCGAGGCGGCGACACATTACACCGGATGCCAGTTTCAGGAGCTCGCCTGCGACGGCGGGATTGCGATTCCTTCGCCGTATTGGAAAAAGGAGGGAACAACTGAAGCCCTGATGCTCCAGCTTTTGAAAGACGGAAAGATCGACAAACCCCTGGCCTGCTTCTGGACGGATGAGGGAAAGGGGGTGGGGGAATGCACTATCGGATTCGACGACCCCCGGAAATACAAGCCTGAAACCCTGCATTGGCTGCCTCTGCAGGACACGAGCGGATCTTCGCTCGATTACCTATGGGCGGTAAAACTGGACGCATTTCTCGTCGACGGACAGACGACAGGGGCCAGCGTGAAGAATTTCGTGCTCGACAGCGGCTCTTCCTTTTTCAAGGGCCCTTCAGACCTCATCGGCGCCCTTGTAAGTGCAGTGACTGAAAATGGAGCGCTTCCGACCTATGTATCGTCCGAAAAGGAACTGGATCGCTACCCGGAAATACAGCTTCTTCTGGGCGAGAAAAACTACAAGCTAGAACCTCGGCAGTATTTTTTGAAGCTCAACGAGGAATACTGGGAGCTCGGCATCCAGGTCCTGGACGGGATGCCGGAAGGCATGCTCCTGGTGGGTTCTCTCTTTCTCGACATGGTCTATGCGATTTTCGACTACGGCGCGAAGCGGATCGGGTTTGCCGATCGAAGCCGATGAATCGATGTTCTCGATCAGGAGTCGATCCATGCAGTCGACCCATCGCTGAGACGGGCGCAGCCTTCAGAACCGGATGAAAGAAAATTGAAGAAGCAACCTGATGAAGAATGCCGCATGGCCCACGATTGGCAGGATGCGGTGCAAGCCATTTTCAATGCCGCATCGGAATGCGTGATGCTCCTCGATCGGGGAGGAAGAGTCATTTCCATGAATCCTTCCGGGCTCGGGCTTGTCGGGGTTGGGTTTCTCGACGAGGTGCAGAGCATTTACTCGATTCTGCCCCCGGAACATCACGATGCATTTTCCGAATTCAACAGCCGCGTCTGCTCGGGAGAGAAGGGGGTTCTCCAGTTCGAAATCCTGGAAAAGAACGGCATCAGGAGGTGGATGGAAGCCCATGCCGTTCCCTATCAATCTGAAAAAGGAGGGGAAACTCTCCAGCTCGCCTTCGCGAGGGACATGACGGAGCAGCGGCGCGCAGCGGTGGAACTCAAGGCAGCCGAAGAGCGCTGGCGCTTCGCCCTGGAAGGGGCGGGAGACGGTGTTTGGGATTACGACTTCCGCACCGGCGTCAATGTCGCATCGAAGCGGCTCAAGGAAATTCTGGGGTTCGGGCCCGAGGAACAGGACAGATACCTGAACGACTGGGCCGATCGCCTTCATCCCGAGAGCCTGGGCAACACCGTGGATGCGCTTCGCGCGGTAGCGGAGAACGAAACCGATCACTATGTCATCGAGCAGCAGGTCCGCTGCCAGGACGGAAGCTACAAGTGGCTCCATACGCGCGGCATGGTGGTGAGTCGGAGCGAAACCGGAAAGCCGCTTCGCATGATCGGGACTTCAGCAGACATCACGAAGCGCAAGGAGATCGAGGCCCGGCTCCAGCTGGCTGCAAGCGTTTTCTCGCATGCCAGGGAGGGGATCATCATCACCGATCCGGAAGGAACGATCGTCGAAGTCAACGACGCTTACACCGAGATAACCGGTTTCGGGCGTCAGGAAGCCCTGGGCAGAAGCATTTTCGGCATCGACGATGCCATTTTTCAGGTGCTGAAGGAAGAAGGACGCTGGAACGGGGAGCTCCTGAAAAGGAAAAAAAGCGGGGAAGAATACACGGAAATGCTGTCCATCAGCGCCGTGCGCGACGCCGCAGGCAGGACGCTCAACTATGTCGGGCTTTTTTCCGACATCACCCTGATGAAGGCGCACCAGAAAGAGCTCGAGCGTACCGCGCATTATGACAACCTGACGGGCCTTCCGAACAGGGTTCTGCTCGCGGAGATCCTGCAGCAGGCGATACATGAGAGCAGGAAGCGAGACAGGTCTCTGATCGTGGCTTATCTCGATCTGGACGGTTTCAAGGTCGTGAATGACAATCATGGACACGATGTCGGCGACATGCTCCTGATTTCGGTTGCGAAGAGGATGAAATCCGCGCTCAGGGAAGGAGACAGCCTTGCGCGCATCGGAGGAGACGAATTCGTTGCGGTGCTCCTGGGAATCGAAGCGCCATGGGATTCCCAGCCCGTACTGGAGCGGCTCCTCCATGCCGCGTCCGATCCCGTTGCCGTGAACGAGACCGTCCTCCAGGTTTCGGCAAGCATAGGGGTGACGATCTATCCGCAGGACGGGGTGGACCCCGATCAGTTGATAAGACATGCGGATCAGGCCATGTACCAGGCGAAGCAGGCGGGGAAAAACCGTTATCACCTCTTCGATATCGCGCACGACAGGGCCGTAAAGAGCCACAGGGAGAGCCTCGAGCATATCCGCCGCGCACTCGCCGACGGAGAATTCGAGCTCTACTATCAGCCCAAGGTCAACATGAAGAGCGGCGCCTTCGTCGGCGCAGAAGCTTTGATCCGCTGGAACCACCAGTCGCGCGGCGTTCTTCTGCCGCAAGACTTCATGCCCGTAATCGCGAACAATTCCCTGGGGCTGGAAGTGGGAGAATGGGTGATCGATACCGCGTTCAAGCAGATAAGCGCCTGGCGGGCTTCCGGCCTCGACATTCCAGTCAGCGTGAATGTCGCGGCGCGCGATCTTCTGAGAAAGGATTTCGTACCGCAGCTCTCGAAGCTTCTTTCCCACCATGGAGACATTCCGCCAGGTCATATCGAGCTCGAAATCCTCGAAACAAGCGCTCTTGAGGATTTGAATGCCGTCTCGGCCATACTGCGCGCCTGTCAGGAGATCGGCGTTCAATTCGCGCTCGACGACTTCGGCACGGGGTATTCCTCGCTCACCTATCTGAAGCATTTGCCCGCGAGGATGCTGAAAATCGATCGGAGCTTCGTGCGCGACATGCTTGTCGATCAGGACGATCTCGCGATAGTGGAAGGCATCATCGGACTCGCCTCGGCATTCCGGCGTCATGTGATCGCGGAGGGGGTCGAGACCGAAGAGCATGGCAGGCTTCTCGTCTCGATAGGCTGCGAATTGGGCCAGGGCTATTGGATCGCGCCTCCGATGCGGGCCGAGAGCCTGAAAAAGTGGCTGGCGGACAGGGGCTCCTGCTCCCGAACCCCATCCTGAGCTGTCGGCGAACGGCTTCGCTGCATTCGCCGCCCGGCCCTGCGTGCCCTGCCGGCTGCCGCTAATCGGGTAGCCGGCTCCAACAGTCTGACCGCTTCAGGCTTGAATACCTTGCTTTGTCTGCTTCTGGAAGTCTCCGGAAAACCCGGGTCGGCTCAGACTGGCTTTGTCCAATGGGTTCGGCTGCTGACAATAGAGTTACGCTGATTTGTGCTGAGACACATACTCGCGCAACGCTTCGTCCATGCGTGTTTGCCAGCCTGCCCCGGTAGCACGGAAATAAGCGAGCACTTCCGGGCTAAAGCGTACCGCAACTTGCTCCTTCGTCGGACGCTTGTTTGGCCCGCGAGTGCGGCGTGCAGCTACCTCTTTGCGCAACTCGTCCGCCGAATGGGTTACAAATGCATCATTCCAATCGCCTGGTCTAGTTACCGGTGCATCATCTGCAGTAACGTGTCCACGCTTCGCGCTCATGTTTTTTCGCCATTCTCGCCGAAATAATGTGAGGCCATTCGTCGTCACCCGGCGTCCAGACAACGAACAGCAATTCTCCCTTGTGCCAGCCAACGCTTTGAAAGCGCAATTCCCCATAGGATTCGCGTGCATCCTCGCGGGTTAGCAAGACCCCATCAAAGAAACCTGACAACGCCGCAAGATCAATGCCATGCTTGGCGATGTTTGTTTGGCGCTTGGTTTCGTCGAAGGTAATCACCAGTAAATCGTAGATGCATTATACATGGAAGTCAGTGAAAATTGTAGATACAATTAGAGCCTCGCTGAAGTTGCCGAATGCCCGGCTTCAGCCCAGCTCTGGCGGCGCGAAGCGCGACACATGGGTGACCCCGGACCCACCGGCCTGTGCAACGATGATGAACAATCCCCGGAACGAGGGGCTTCACTTGCTGTTGCGTGCGCAGCTTGGCGGCGCGCCGCCGTAGAATGATTCCAATGTGTTGAATCGGTGTTGTTTTTATCTTGTTTTCGGCATAACATGATTCCCGATAGTTCAGATCAGAACATTGCGGCGGGTTTCTCCAGCTTTTCGGGCGCCATAAATTTTCGGTGTCATTAGAATTCATGATGTTATAGGAGACTTTCAGGATTAGGCCGCATATGACGCATTTATTTGCACCTTTTAGGGTGCCTAATTTAAGTTAGC
>JAJZTQ010000004.1:93961-142061 GCA_021848825.1 Pseudomonadota bacterium | reverse complement strand
CCACCATTAGCTTCCCTTGACTCCTTGCGAATCAACGGGAAAAAAAGACCGGAAACAGGCATCGCCTGGTTCCGGTTTTTTTTCGACCCAGTCCCCTGACTTCAGAGCCGTCGATGCCGATCCGAAGCGCTCAATCAGAAGCCGTTTTGGCCGCCCAGATATGGGCGGCAACCAGTGCTCGCCAGGGAGAAAACCGAGCCAGCCAGTTCATCGCTTCTTTCTCCCCCGCCGGCAAGCCGAGCAGCGCCTGGAGGCCGCGGCGCACGGCAACATCCCCGTGCAGCGAACCATCCAGCCAGCCGAAGCCGCGCAGCAGTGCGTAATTGACTGTCCACGGACCGATACCTGGCACGGCCTCCAGCTGTTCCTGAATGACATCGACCGCCGGGAGCGCTCGCGCCCAGGCGTCGAGCGGCAGCTTATCTTCAGCCACCAGCCGGGACAAGGTCAGCAAGGTTTTCGTCTTGGTCATGGAAAAACCGGCCTGACGCAGCGTATCTTCGCCAAGCGCCGCGACCTGTCGCGCCCCGGGATGGCAATAAAGCCCGCAGGAATGGCTGACGTCGGCCGCGAGGATCAGTCTTCGCCTGAGCGAGATAGCAGCGCCAACGCTGATTTGCTGGCCGGTGACTGCCCAGGTCAGCGCTTCGAAAGGCGTGGCGGCGACCGGAACACGCAGGCCCTGCTGGCGGAGGATCAGCGCGCCGATCTGCGGATGCTCCCCGTAATTCGCCTCGAATGGCTCGATGTCCTGGGTCAGGCCGAGCATCCGGCGGACCATGGATTCAAAGGCGGGCAGGCTGTCAGCCGGTCCCTGCCCGTCTACAGCGAGGCTCGCCTTTGCCTGCCCGGACTCGAGTCGAATCGACAGACAGGCTGGCGCATCGCGCCAAAGCATTCCCTTTTCGATCAGGGACTCGTCGACGCGTTCCGCGATTTCCTGCGGATCGCGACGATGAAAAGCCAGGAAATCGCGCTGGCGAAAGCCAGGGGGAAGCGGCAAGGCAACGGACAATTCGGCCTTCAACGGTCAGCCCGCGTCGTGGAAGATGATGCCCAGCGCGTGCCGCTGCCCGGAGCGGATGCTTGATACGCCGTGCCGGACATTGACCCGATAGATACCCCGCGCCCCTGACGCCGGGCGATGCCGGACCGTGAAAATCACGGCGTCGCCCCGTGTCAGGGGCACGACTTCCACCCGCGACTGCATGCGCGGCCGCTGCTCCGTGATGACGAATTCCCCTCCCGTGAAATCCCGATCCGGCTCGGCAAGCAGCACCGCCGCCTGCAGAGGAAAGACATGCTCGCCATACAAATCCTGATGCAGGCAGTTATAGTCTCCCGCCGTGTAATGCGTCAATAAAGGAGTGGGACGCTGTTGGCCGGCAGCATGACAGCGTGCAATGAACTCTTCATGACGCGCCGGGAAGCGACTCGAGAGGCGCATCTGCTCATGCCAGCGATTGGCGATGGGCGCGAGGCAGGGATAGAGCAGCCTTCGCAATTCGTCCACCCGGTCCTGCAAGGGATAGCGGAAGTATTTGTACCCGCCGCGCCCGAATCCGTGCCGCTGCATGATGATATGGCTGCGGAACACCCCGTCGTCCGGATAAAGCGCAGCAATGGCGCGGCAATCGTCCGGCATCAGCAATTCAGGAATCATCGCCCAGCCCCTGGCATCCAGGTCTTCGCCGATGCGAATCCAGTCGAGCGCATCGATGCGCGCTTCGACGCCGCGATAGGCCAGCTGCGCCAAGTTTTTCAGGCCGAGCGCCTCGTTCATTCCATGGCCTCCCGTTCGAGCAGGGCACGCTTGCGCTCGACGCCCCAGCGATAGCCGGACAAACCGCCATCGTTGCGCACCACCCTGTGACAGGGAATGGCGACAGCCAGCGCGTTGGCTGCACAGGCCCCCGCCACGGCGCGTGCCGACCCGGGCGAACCGATCCGCATGGCGACTTCCGCATAGCTCGCCGTGGAGCCGACCGGGATCTGCTGCAGCGCCTGCCAAACGCGCTGCTGGAAGGCGGTGCCGCGTATGTCCAGGGGAAGATCGAGCCCCAGCTTCGGCATTTCGACGAAACCGACGACCTTCGCGACAAGCTTTTCGAATTCCGCATCGCCGCCGATCAGGTCGGCCTTCGGGAAACGGTCCTGGAGGTCGCGAACCAGAGCATCGGGTTCGTCCCCCATCAGGATGGCGCAGACGCCGCGCTCGCTTGCAGCCACCAGGATCGCGCCCAGGAAGCACTGGCCGACTGCGAAGCGTATCGCGGTATTGGCGCCGCCGGCTTTGAAATCCTTCGGCGTCATGCCGAGCAGCCGGTCCGATTCTTCATAGAAGCGGCCGCTGGAATTGTAGCCGGCCCCATAGATTGCGTCGGTGACGGTTTCGCTTCTGGCCAATTCTTCCCTGACTTTCCTTGCCCGATATGCGGCCGCATAAACCTTCGGCGACACCCCCGTGACAGCCTTGAAGACGCGGTGCAGATGAAAGGCGCTCATGCCGGCGCTTTGCGCCAGCATTCCCAGTGTCGGCGGCGTCTCTCTGGCTTCGATCTGCCGGCAAAGACCGGCCACCATTGCTGCATGCTGTTCACGGAGCGGCGGCCGATCGGGTCTGCAGCGCCTGCAGGGCCGGAATCCCTCCTGTTCCGCCTCCATGGCTGCCGAGAAGAAGGCGACATTCTCCGGACGCGGCGTGCGCGAGCCGCAGGAAGGACGGCAGTAAACTCCCGTCGTTCTGACCGCATAAAGAAATTGACCATCTGCCGTCGCATCGCGAGAAACGACCCGGGGCCAGCGCGGGTCCAGCAGTATATCAATGGCAAGTGTTTGCTTGGACATATGCTGCCCCTCCCTGTTCGATGAACTTATTCTAGGCATCGCACCGGCGAATGACACTCCGGGTCTTGCTGTCGAATTCGCGCGGCAGCTTCGCCATGGCTGTCTTGCCGGAATGGGCAGCCGCATCGAGATGGAACCCGGCAACGCACCCTATCGCGAGACCCTGTTGACCCGCAGTTCCATTTCAAGCTGCCAGTTCGCGCCCTTGTCCCATGCAACCTCGCCGAACCATCTGAATGCATGGCCCGTGATCTCGACGAATCGCCGGCGCCTTCCTCGCATGGAGAGGGACGAGAACCGCCTAGCGAGGACCGCCGTATTCCTTCGCAATGTCGTCGAAATTGGCATGCGCTTCGGTTTCATCGAGCGCATCGGCATGCCATTCGCGCATGGCGGAATGGTTCAGCATGGCATCCCGGTAATCCGCCGCCAGAGGCGGAAGCTCGACATTGTAGATGTGGAAACGCCAGACGATGGGTGCGTACATCGCATCCGCGATCGAGAAGGGGCCGAACAGGTAGGGCCCTTCCGGCGTTGCGAAATCCCGTCTTGCTTCGGTCCAGATCTCGATGATCCTGTCGATTTCGCGTTGCACAACCGGGTCCGGCTGTTTGCCCTTGAGCCTGAATTTCAGATTCATGGGCATTGCCCTTCTCAGGTTGGCGAATCCGGCATGCATTTCGGCGGAGATGCTTCGTGCCCGCGCCCTTGCCCGAGGGTCCTCAGGCCACAGGTCCGGATGCCGCTCGGCAAGGTATTCCGCAATGGCGATGCTCTCCCATATCTGGAATCCTTCGTCATGCAGGCAGGGCACCCTGGCATTTCCTGCGATCGGCTTCAGCGCGGGATTGTATTCCCGCCCTGCGACCGAAACCATCTGCTCCGTGAACTCGATGCCCAGATGCTTGAGCAGGATCCAGATCCTCAGAGACCAGGAGGAGTAATTCTTGTTGCCGATGTACAGATCCATTTTCATTCCCTTCCGATTAGTTCTCATAGGTTTGCACCATCACCTCGTGATAGCGTTTGATCGGCGCAGCCAGACGCCCGGCCGGCGGGCAATGAATCAGCCAGACACAGAAATCCGGCTCCAGCTCGGGGACATGCAGGACCTTGACCTTGTCGCGCCAGCCGCTTTTTTCCAGTATGCGCAAAGGGACTACGCCGATTCCGACGCCGCGCGCAACCAGCGATAACTGCAAATCCTTCGTCACTGCTTCGACCGCCACATTCAGCGGCATTCCGGCATGCTCGTAAGCGCGGTGAACCAGTCTGCGGAATCCGCAGCCCTGCTGACTCAACACCCACGGGATGCCGTTGAGCCTATCCAGGTTCACTTGACCTGAAAGGGGGGAATCGGGGCTCGCCACGATCACGATTTCCTGTCTGCAGATTTCCTCGGCCCTGATTCTGGCCGGGAATTTTTCGCTGGAAGGCAGGAACACCGTTGCAGCATCGATTTGATCGCCGAGCACCATCTCTATCAGGGCGGGCGACCATGCCGAAGAAAGATGCAGCCGCATCGCGGGAAAGTCCGCTCTCAACGCGTCGAGCGGTCCGGCCAGAACCGTTTCGGCGACGAAAGGCGAAACGCCGACCCTGAAGTCGCCGCAGAAATCCCGGCTTTCCTGAAACTCCGAATGCAGATCGTCGACAGCGCGCAGCACCTTTCTTCCGAGCTCGTACACCCGATGGCCAGCCTTGGTGGGCTTCAGCGGCTTGGACGAGCGCTCGAGCAATTCCACGCCGATGTGCCGCTCCAGACTCTGGATGCGCCGGGTGATGCCCGGCTGAGTGAGATGGAGGCGGGCCGAGGCCGAAATGATGGAGCCGGTTTCAACGACGACAATGAATGCTTCCAGGTCTCTTGTGTTCATGCTTGATATGCATATTCAATATGCCAATAATTCAATAGACTCATAATAGTACAGACTATAGCATATATCCGATACTCACAGATCGGAGACATGCATGAAAACCGCAGCAACCATCCGTTCCGAAAAAACGGCGGCCGGCGTCATGACGCCGGCGCAGACACTGCTTTATTCGCGCCCGCCGGGCAGTCGATCGCGGGCCGATTCGGATGGCAGGCTGTTTACGGCGCCTCGGCGCTTGTCCAGACCGTATTGGCGCTGCTGCTGGCGCGCGTCCTGCCGGCCCGAAGACCCCTGGCGGGAGAGGTCATTCGGATAGGCGAGCGCACTCGGCGAGATTCGCCTGCTCGATTTCGGCCCTCAGCGTATTTCGAACCGGCGCAAAGCCGCAGGTCGCGTAGCGATCCTCCACCCCGCCCAGCAACGGACAGGACTGGAAGAGCTCCGTGACCCAGTCGACGAAGGCGCGGACTTTCGGCGAAAGATGCCGGTTCTGCATGTAGGCCGCGGATATCGACATGGTCGCCGGAGAAAGATGGGGAAGCACCTCGACCAGGGCGCCGGACTGGAGATGCGGCAGGGCAAGCAGGCGGGAGGGCTGGATCAGGCCGAATCCCTGCAGGCCGCAGGCAATGTAGGCCTCGCCGTCATTGACGGAAACATCACTGCGCACCTTGACCGGCACCGATTTGCCACCGACGGAAAACTCCCAGTCGAAGACACGCCCGGTTCGGCTGGAAAAATAGCCCACGGCATGGTGGTTCTTCAGGTCTTCGATGCAGGCAGGAATGCCATGGCGCCCGAGGTATTCCGGCGAAGCGCAGCTGACGGCCTTGGCAGTGCCGATGCGACGGGCAACCAAGGTGGAGTCCTGCAGTTCGCCGACGCGGATGACGCAATCGACCGCTTCGCGCACCAGATCGACCTGACGATCGCCCATGCCGATGACCAGTTCGACATCGGGATAGCGGGCACGGAACTCGCGCAGATTGGGAATCAGGATCAGGCGGCCTATGGTCGAAGGCACATCGATGCGGAGCCGGCCCTGCGGGCGTTTTGCGACATCGCGAAAGGCCGATTCGGTTTCCTCGACGTCGGCGAGGATTCTCGCACAGCGCTCGTAATAGGCGGCGCCGTCGTGCGTCAGGCTGACGCTGCGCGTGGTGCGGTTGAGGAGCCGGACTTTCAGGGAATGCTCCAGGTTTCGTATGGTGGTAGTCACTGTGGCCCGCGGGATGCCCAGATTGTCTGCCGCGCGCGTAAAGCTGTTGGCTTCGACGACCCGCATGAATACTTTCATTGCCTGAAACTTGTCCATTGCCCGCTCCTGGTCCGAATCATGTTCGCTGCGGAATTGTTCTCGCATTTGCGAACAGTGTTGGCGAAATTGGAATATTTATCTATTTACATTAAACACTCAAAATGATTTCAGCGACAAGTGCAAGGCTGCGCATCCGGCGGGAAATGCGGAGCGGCGACCCACAGACTCCTGACACAACGCTGTCAGCAAGGCGAGTGTAATGTCTTCCAGCCGGATTTCCCATTTCGATAAGAGAAAAAATGTCGGATACCATCGCAACGACACCCCGGGCAACGTCAGACCATCGAGGAACGGCTTGAGCAGCCTGTCCGAAACGACGCCGCCCCAATTCATTCAGAAAGGAATAGCTATCATGCCAGATCTCGATCAATCCAGCCGCAGCAGAAGGCGCAGCACGCTTCGGCTTGCAGTAGCCGGGCTCATTGCCATTGCGGCATGCGCATGGGGCCTAGGCCGCGGAGATGCCGGGGCGGTCGCAGCGCCAGCTCGCCGGGGCACGCCGGTAGACGTGGCGATGGTCGTCAGCCGCAACATCATCGACTGGCGGGACTATTCGGGCAGGCTCGAGGCTGTCGGTCGCGTCGAGATCCGCCCGCAGGTTTCAGGCATCCTGACCGCAGTGCATTTCAAGGACGGCAGCCTGGTGAAAAAGGGCGAGGTGCTCTTCACCATCGACCCGCGCCCATACGCAGCAGCGGTGGAACGCGCGCAGGCGCAGCTCGCCTCGGCTTCGGCGCACGATGCGTATGCAGCATCCGAGCTCGCGCGATCCAAACGGCTTGTCACGGACGATGCCGTTTCGAGGAAGGATTTCGAGGAAAGGCAGAACGATGCCCGTCAGGCTGCGGCATCCGTCCTGGATGCACGGGCCGCGCTGCGCATCGCCAGACTGAACCTGGAATACACGCAGATTCGCGCGCCGATCACCGGGCGCATTTCCCGCGCCGAGGTCACGATAGGCAATCTGGTCACTGCCGGCGAATCCGCGCCGCTGACGACGCTGGTCTCGTCGGGGGAGCTGTATGCATCCTTCGACGTCGACGAAAAGGACTTCCTGCGTTACGTCGATCCGGCAGGTTCGGCTGTGGACGCCGCGCTTCCCGTATATCTGGGCCTTTCCGACGAGAGCGGCTATCCGAGAAAGGGCAGGGTCAGTTCGATCGACAATCGTCTCGACCCTTCTTCGGGCACGATCCGCGTCCGCGCCGTATTCGGCAATCCGGACGGAAGGCTGGTACCGGGCCTCTATGCGCGCATAAGACTGGGCGGCGACAAGCCGCACAACGCCGTGTTGATCGACGAAAAGGCTGTCGGCACCGACCAGAACAGACGCTTCGTGCTCGTCCTGGACAAGGAAAACAAGGCGCTCTACCGGGAAGTCCATCTCGGCGCAACCCAGGATGGGCTCACGATCGTCACCGACGGGCTGCAGTCCGGCGAACGCATCGTGGTGAACGGCCTGCAGCGCGTCCATCCGGGCGACAGGGTGGAACCCCATACCGTGTCCATGGACGTGGCGACCAAGGCAAGCGGAAGCGCCGGCTGACGGCGCACCGCTAGATTCCAAAAGGAAGAGAAAAGAACATGAATATCTCGAAATTCTTCATCGATCGCCCGATTTTCGCCGGCGTGTTGTCGGCGCTGATTCTGCTCGCCGGCATTCTCTCGCTGTTCCGCATGCCGATATCCGAATATCCGGAAGTGGTGCCGCCTTCCGTCGTGGTGCGCGCCCAGTATCCGGGCGCCAACCCCAAGGTCATCGCCGAAACCGTGGCAGCGCCGCTTGAAGAGGCGATCAACGGCGTGGAGAACATGCTCTACATGCAGTCCCAGGCCAACAGCGACGGCAATCTCACCGTGACGGTCTACTTCAAGCTCGGCGTCGACCCGGACAAGGCCCAGCAGCTCGTGCAGAACCGCGTCTCAGAGGCCCTGCCGCGCCTGCCAGAAGATGTCCAGAGGCTGGGGATCACGACGATGAAGAGCTCGCCGACGCTCACCATGGTGGTGCACCTGATTTCGCCCGACAACCGCTACGACATGACCTACCTGCGCAACTATGCCGTGCTCAATGTGAAGGACAGGCTGGCGCGCATTCCCGGCGTCGGTGAAGTCGGGCTGTTCGGCTCGGGAGACTATGCGATGCGCATCTGGCTCGACCCGCACAAGGTCGCACAGCTCGGCCTCACGGCGTCCGACGTCGTGCACGCGATAAGGGAACAGAACGTGCAGGTTGCCGCCGGCATCATAGGCGGCGCGCCCAGCGATAAAAATGTCCCGCTGCAGCTCAGCATCAACACCAGAGGACGCCTGAAGACCGCGGCCGAATTCGGCGACATCATTCTCAAATCGAGCCCGGACGGAGGCATCACGCGGCTTTCTGACGTTGCGCGGATCGAACTGGCAGCTTCCGAATACGGCCTGAGATCGCTTCTCGACAACAAGCCCGCCGTGGCCATTCCGATTTTCCAGGCCCCCGGCGCCAATGCGCTGGAAGTATCGTCCAATGTGCGCGAAGCCATGCGCGAGCTGTCAAAGGATTTCCCGGCCTCGGTCGAGTACCGCATCGTCTACGATCCGACCCAGTTCGTCCGCGCCAGCATCAAGGCCGTCGTGCATACCCTGCTCGAGGCGATCGCCCTGGTCGTGCTGGTCGTCATCCTGTTCCTGCAAACCTGGCGCGCCTCGATCATTCCCCTGCTCGCGGTACCGATATCCATCATCGGCACTTTTTCGCTTCTGCTCGGCCTGGGATATTCGATCAATGCGCTGTCGCTGTTCGGCATGGTGCTGGCGATCGGCATCGTCGTCGATGATGCCATCGTCGTCGTGGAAAATGTCGAGCGCAACATCGAGGCCGGACTGGCGCCCCGCGATGCGACTTATCGGGCGATGCGGGAAGTCAGCGGTCCGATCATCGCCATCGCTTTGACCCTGGTTGCGGTGTTCGTGCCGCTCGCCTTCATGACCGGCCTGACCGGTCAGTTCTACAAGCAATTCGCCATGACCATCGCCATATCGACGGTGATCTCGGCCTTCAATTCGCTGACCCTTTCCCCGGCCATGGCCGCCCTGCTGCTTCGCGGCCACGGCGCCGCCCCCGACAGGCTGACTGTCATCATGGACCGCTATCTCGGCCGATTCTTCGCGCGCTTCAACCGCTTCTTCTTGCAGTCCTCGAAGAACTACAGCAAGGGGGTCGGCGGCATCGTTTCCCGCAAGGGAAGAGCAGCGGCAGCATACGGAGTGCTTCTCGGCCTGACCGCCCTCCTCGCCCATCATGTCCCCGGGGGATTCGTGCCTGCACAGGACAAGCAGTACCTGGTCAGCTTCGCGCAGCTGCCTAGCGGCGCATCGCTCGACCGCACGGAGAGCGTGATACGCGAGATGGGCGACATCGCGCTGAAGCAGCCTGGGGTGGAAAGCGCAGTCGCCTTTCCCGGACTTTCGATCAACGGCTTCACCAACAGTTCCAGTGCGGGAATCGTCTTCGTCACCCTGAAGCCTTTCGAAGAAAGACGCAGCAAGGCCTTGTCGGCCGGCGCCATCGCCGGAGCGCTGAATGGGCAGTATGCTTCCATCAAGGAAGCATTCATCGCCGTGTTTCCGCCGCCGCCCGTGATGGGCCTGGGGACCGTCGGCGGTTTCAAGATGCAGCTCGAAGACCGCGGCGGCGCAGGCTATGCCGGGCTGGATGCCGCCTTGCATTCCTTCATGGCTGCAGCATCCAAGGCGCCTGAACTGGGTCCGATCTTCTCGAACTACCAGATCAACGTGCCTCAGCTCGATGTCGATCTGGACCGCGTGAAAGCCAGGCAGGACGGGGTTTCGGTGACGGATGTTTTCGATACCATGCAGATTTACCTGGGGTCGCTGTATGTGAACGACTTCAACCGCTTCGGCAGGGTGTACCAGGTGCGCGTCCAGGCCGATGCCCCTTTCCGCGCGCACCCCGAGGACATCCTGCAGCTGAAGACGCGGAACAGCCAGGGGGAGATGGTGCCGCTTTCTTCGCTCGTCAGAGTGAGCGACAGCTTCGGCCCGGAAATGGTCGTTCGCTACAACGGCTACACCGCCGCCGACATCAACGGCGGGCCCGCCCCGGGATTCTCTTCGGACCAGGCTGAAGCCGCGGCCGAGCGCGTTGCCTCGGAAACCTTGCCTCGGGGCGTCAAGTTCGAATGGACCGATCTCACCTACCAGAGGATACTCGCTGGAAATGCCGGGGTCTGGGTATTTCCGATCAGCATCCTGCTTGTCTTCATGGTATTGGCTGCGCTGTACGAAAGCCTGACCCTTCCGCTCGCCATCATCCTGATCGTGCCGATGAGCATTCTCGCGGCGCTGACGGGCGTCTGGCTGACCAGCGGAGACAACAACATCTTCACCCAGATCGGGCTGATGGTGCTGGTCGGACTGGCGTGCAAGAATGCCATCCTCATCGTGGAATTCGCGCGAGAACTGGAGCTCCAGGGTGCGACGCCGATGCAGGCCGCCATCGACGCCAGCCGGCTGCGGCTGCGCCCTATCCTGATGACTTCCATTGCCTTCATCATGGGCGTCATACCGCTCGTCATCTCGAGCGGGGCCGGATCGGAAATGCGTCACGCCATCGGCATCGCCGTGTTCTTCGGCATGCTGGGCGTCACCTTTTTCGGGCTCTTCCTGACTCCGGTTTTCTACGTCCTGCTTCGCACGCTCGACAAGCGCCACAAATTGCATTCGGCCGCTCATCATGAAGCTCCGATCGATCCGACCCATGCTTCCCAACAGACTTGAGCTGCAGGAGAAAAGACATGCCACACAGAATTCGAATGAAACTTCCCGCAATGCTCGCCGCCCTCCTGGTGTCCGCCTGCAGCGTTGCGCCGCCGCTGAAATCGCCGGAGATCCCCAAAGCTGAAGCATACGCAAAGGGAGACGAACTGGTTTCGCTGAACCAGAAAATCGCCATGGGGGACAGGATCGCTTCCGACTGGTGGAAGCTGTTCGCGTCGAAAACGCTGGATGTCCTGATCAGGCAGGCTGTCCGGAACAATTACGAACTCGTTGCGGCCCGGGAGAGCATGAAACAGGCGGAAGAAGCGGCCAATGCCGCCGAGGGCACCCTCATGCCGCAAGTTGCGATGAACGCCCAGGCCGGGCGGCAGCGATACGGCGTGGCCCTGTTCGGCCCCTCCAATTTCGCCATTCCGCCTTTCTCCTACTATGAAATCGGCCCTTCAGTCAGCTGGACGCCCGATCTCTTCGGTGCCGAGCGCCACATGGTCGAGCGGCAAAAGGCCCTGGCCGCCTACCAGGCTCGCCAACTCGATGCGGCCTATCTCTCCCTGACGGGCAATACTGCCGCAGCGACCCTTGAAATAGCTTCGGCCGGAGACGAGATCGCCGCAGTCAGGCGCATCGTCGCCGACGACGAGAAGACGCTCGCCCTGGTCAGGAAAACCTACGAGGCGGGATCGGCTTCGAAGACGGATTTGTTGAGCGCGCAGACCAGACTGCTTGCCGATCAGGCGATGCTTCCCGCCATCGAGAAGCGCCTCGCCGTCGGCCGCCATGCGCTGTCCATCCTTCTCGGGAAGGCGCCCTCGAACTGGACAGCGCCTCGACTGACGCTCTCCGATTTCGTGCTGCCCGGAACATTGCCGCTCAGCCTGCCCTCCGAGCTCGTCAAGGAGAGGCCCGACATCCTTGCGGCGCAGGCCAACCTCGATGCAGCGGGTGCGGCGCTGGGCGTTGCCAATGCCGATTTCTATCCCAGCATCACCCTGACAGCGAACATGATGCAGGAGGCCCTGACCCCGGCTGGTGTTTTCAGGGGAGCAGCCAAGGCGTGGGCGCTCGCTGCAGGCGTCTCAACTCCGATATTCAGCGGCGGCACATTGTCCGCCGAGAAGCGGGAGGCGGAACATGCCTACCGGGCTGCGGCAGCCAGCTATCAGCAGACCGTCCTGAATGCTTTCGGGGAAGTGGCCGACGCGCTGACCTCGCTTGCCCATGACGACGATGCCGTTGCAGCGCTGCAGAGCACGGCGGAGACGGCGGGCAGCACGCTGAAGATCGCGAGGGCCGGCTATCGTGCAGGCGAAATCAGCCTGCTCCAGGTCCAGGATGCCGAACGCGCTCTGGCGCAGGCCCAAATCGGCCTGGTGCAATCGCTGCATCAGCGTTATCTCGATTGCGTGAGACTTTTCGTCGCCCTGGGCGGCATGCCCTTGGCGAAAACCTGACCTCGCGACCCGATGTCGCACGATCTGCGACATGAGGGACGAATTGCGGAGAATCGGCTGAAAATCCGGTTTCTTCGATATAATCGACAGACTTTTCGGATCTATAGGGCGGGCGCCTGCCCGCTGATCCGTCGAATCGATGGGAATAAATGGACGAAGAATTTTCTACAAAAAGCCTGCTCTGGTCCTCCCCCCTCATGGAAAAGGCGCTGAGTCTCCGTCGGGAAGTATTCGTCGAAGAACAGCATGTTCCGGAAGAACTTGAAATTGACGAAGAAGACAAGATCGCCTTCCATCTCCTGGTGCTGAAGACTGAGGAAGCTGTCGCGACGCTTCGCATGCTCCCCCATGGCGAATCGATCAAGATAGGGCGTGTGGCCGTGAAGAAGGAATATCGAAGGAGGGGGCTGGGAACGAGGCTTGTGACGCTGGCGATCGAGCATGCCGTCAGGGGAGAATTCATCGACGCGATACTGGACGCCCAGCTCGAATCCATCCCTTTCTACGAAGGGCTGGGGTTTCTCGAAGAAGGGGATGTCTTCATGGACGCAGGGATTCCTCACAAGAAGATGCGCCTGGGCATTTCAGGCCGATGACGAGGGAAGCGCTTCGTTCCAGCCTTTCCACGCCCGCCTCGCTTTTCGGCCAGTGGCGTTGTCATTTCGGCGACAGGGAGAAATCCTGAAGTGAAAGATTCCTTGCGGGTGCTCGGAATGACAGGAAGGCATGCCTGCTCCCGAAATATCCCTTTCGGTTGAACATTCGGGCAGCCTTCAGCGGGAGTCGGGATGCCGGCCATCGCCGAAGTCGTCCCTGCCGCCCTTCCTTTCTCCATGATCCCCGCGCCCCTGGTTCATCCGTGGCTGCTGCGGCTGCATCCGCATTTCGCGGGGCGGGCGCGGCGCTGCCTGCTCCCGATATTGCCGCTGCACCGTGGCGTCGCGAGGCTGGTAGCGGTAATTGCGCTCTTGAAGCTGGTGCTGCTCCTGCACCTGCCGCGGATACCGCTCGCCCGTATACCGCCGCTGGTAGGAGGGCAGCGGCGCAGGAGCAGGCGCCGCGCTGCGGTTCCACTTGTCCCATCCGCGTCTGCGTTCTTCCCAGTTGCGGCCCCAGTGTTCGCCCCAATGGGGCGGCGCATTGGGGCGCCAGCCGCGGAAGAATGCCGGAGGGTGGCGGTAGTAGCGGACCGGGATTCTCAGGATGAACACCGGTACGAAGTCCGGCTCCACGAGCCACCACGGGCCGTTGTACCAGGTGCTCTCGTACCAGTTGTCGTCCACGAAGACCCAGTACATGCCGTCGTAAAAAAAGAAATTCATGGGGAGCCGCGGCGCATAGTAGACCGGGTAACCAGGAATGGCGACAAGTTGCGGGTAGGTGGAGAGATTGATGCCGAT
The DNA here is from genome assembly GCA_021848825.1 of Pseudomonadota bacterium. Lineage (GTDB taxonomy): Bacteria > Pseudomonadota > Gammaproteobacteria > Burkholderiales > JABEVD01 > JABEVD01. Next base: position 128,389 of record JAJZTQ010000004.1, on the reverse strand, counting down.
GCTGACGTTTTCACGCCTGATGCCGATCCCGACTCCCACCTGGGCAGCGGCGACCGAGGAACAGAGCAGCACAGCCAGTACGACATAACGAAACATCCGCATTTTCTGACCTCCGGATTCAGCGCTTGATGCGCGAAATTTTCGTGCCTTCGATGCTGGGGCTCGCCATGAGCCCCTGCTGGTCGAAAATGAAATGGAGATACTATTCAAAATAGACCAGTTGACTCCGTTTGCAAGCGGCGCCTCCCCGACGCGGCGGGCCTGAAGGATTTCATGGAAGCGAATGACCTGCAGAAACTCGTGGATACTGAAATGCCTTACGGCAAGTTCAAGGGGCGAAAGAGCTCGGACCTTCCGGGAAACTATCTCAACTGGTTCGCAAGATGCGGCTTTCCGAAAGGCGAAATCCGTGAAAAAATCGGAGGCCCGGGTCCGCATGGGTGTTCGGGCGAACGATCCGCCAATTGTCATTTCGACGACAGGGAGAAATCCTCCAGTAAAGATTCCTCGCTGGTGCTCGGAATGACAGGACAGCCGCTCGAATGACAAAAGCGGCAGCCCGGAATGACAGGGAAGCGAGGGAAGCGTGACAGAAAAGCGTGCCTGGTCTTGAAATATCGCTTTCGGTTCAACGTGAGCGCAGCCGGAAAGGATGACATGGAAGCGAACGACCTCGAAAAGCTGATCAATACGGCCATGCCTTACGGCAAATACAAGGGGAGGAAGATCTGCGACCTTCCCGGAAACTATCTCAACTGGTTCGCGAGACGGGGCTTTCCAAAAGGCGAGATCGGGCGCCTCCTGGAGCTCATGCAGGAGATCGACCACAACGGACTGAAAGGGCTGCTCGATCCGCTCAGGCGAAATCCGTGACAAAATCAGGGGCCCAGCTCTGCATGGGCGTCCGGGCGAGGGAAAGATTCCTCTCTGGCGCTCGGAATGACAGGAGAGGCGCTCGAATGACAAAAGCGGCGCCAGGAATGACAGCAGCGCTGCGGTCAATGCTAGTCGAGCGACTTCCTGAAGCGCAATACGCTCAATGAAAGCGCGACAAAGGCAAGCAGCGCCAAAGCGGATAGCTCCGGCCAGAGCACGGTAAATCCCACTCCCTTCAGAAAAACCGCCCTTAATACGATGAGGAAATAGCGAAGCGGATTGATGTAGGTGAACCATCGCAGGAATTCGGGCATCGCTGCGATCGGAAAGGCGAATCCGGAAAGGATGAACAACGGGTTCACGAAGAAGAAATTCAATGAAAAGGCCTGCTGCTGTGTTCTCGAAAAGGTGGAAAGGAGAAGGCCTATCCCCAGCGCCGCAAGCAGAAACAACGAAGCGCCCGCCAGCATCACCCAGGGATTCCCCATGAACGAGACATGGAACCAGAGTATGCCGAAGGCGCTGACCAGGAGGATGTCGCCCAGCCCGATGAGGAAGAATGGGACGGTTTTCCCGAGGATGAATTCGAAAGGCCTGATCGGGCTCACCATGATCTGCTCTAGCGTCCCCACTTCCCTTTCGCGAACGATTGCAAATGCGGTCAGGCTGACGACCTGGAGAAGCGTCAGCGTGCCTATCACCCCCGGAATGAAGAACCAGCGGTCGTCCAGCCCTTCGTTGAACCAGGGACGGGCCTGAAGCGAAATCCCGATTCCCGAAGCCCCCGACTGCTCCAGAGAGAATCCGGACACGATCTGGCTTAGGTATCCCAGCGCGATCAGCGCGGTATTGGAGTTCGTCCCATCGACGATGACCTGGAGGGCCGCACCCTTGTCCAGCATGCGGCTGAAGCCTGCATGGATGACGATGGCGATCGTCGCCCGCCCGGTATCGATGTCATGGGTGATTTCCGACTGCTTTTGCGCATAGTCCACGATATCGAAGCGCGAAGTGGCGACGAAATGCGAGATCAGGCTTCGGCTCGCCTGGCTTCTGTCGAGATCGAGAACAGAAGTGGCGACATGATGGACGGTGAAGGTCGCCGCATAGCCGAAAACGAGCATCTGCACGATCAAGGGCACGATAAGCCTGAACATCGCCCACCTGTCGCGCTTGAGCTCCAGAAATTCCTTCATCAGCATCACGGCGAGACGCTCCAGCACTTCAGTCCAGCCTTTTCCTGAATGCGGTGGATGCGAGCCAGACGATGACTATCGCGTATATCGCAAGGCCTGACACCGGCATCCACAGGTCATCGAGCCCGCTTCCCTTGAGGAATATGGCGCGCAGAATGGTCACGAAATATCTCGGGTAGACGACCAGAGAAATGGCCTGGATCGCCTGCGGCATCTGGTCTATCGGAAAGGTGTAGCCTGAGAGCAGGGTGGTGGGCAGCATGGTGACGAGAAGCGCGATCTGGCTCGCCCCGAGCTGGCTCCTCACCCTCACCGAAATGAGATAGCCTATTCCCAGAACGACGACGATGAAGAGCGAAGTCGTGACGAAAAGGGTTCCCATGCTTCCCCTGAACGGAACCCCGAACCAGTAAACCGCGCTGACCAGGCAGAACCCTGCATTGATGAAGCCGATTGCAACATAGGGAATCAGCTTGCCGACCAAGACCTCGGATGCGCTGATCGGCGTCGAGATGAGCTGCTCCATCGTCCCCCTTTCCCATTCCCTTGAAATCGTGAGGGAAGTGAGCTGCGCACCGACCAGCGCAAGGATGACTGCAATGACGCCCGGGATGATGAAATTTCGGCTGTCCAGCGTTTCGTTGAACCAGGTTCCAGGCTCGAAATCGACTGTCGAGGGAAGGGTGGAGGTCCGGGCCATGATCCCCTGTGCGTACCCCAGCGCGATATTGGTGGTGTTGACGTCCGTCGCATCGAAGATGGCCTGAACCGAGGCGCGCTTTGTCATCGCGAGCCTTCTGGAAAAATTCGAAGGAATGACCAGCGCCGCGACGCATTCCCCCCTGTCCATCGCATCTCTTATGCCTTCTTCGCTTGTCAAAACCCTGCTGACCGAAAACCATTTCGAGGAAACGAAATCGTCTGCCAGGAGCCGGCTGTTCTGGCTGTTTTCCTGGTCATAAAGGCACAATGGAACATGCTTGATGTCGAGGCTCACGCCATATCCCAGCATCAACATCTGCATCAATGGCATCAAGAGCGCAATCGCAAGGCTTCTGGGGTCACGCCGGATCTGGAGCGTTTCCTTGTATGCCATCGCCAGCATTCTCCTGATGTTCAAGACAATACCCTTTCTTCCTTTCCGCCTGAAACGAGCCTCACGAAGACATCCTCCAGGCTGGGCGAAACCATGCGGATTGCGCCGACATTCATTCCCTTTTCTTCGAGCAATTTCCTGATTTCCTCCCCGTCCGGCCCGTTCGGATCCAGTACGGCATGAAGCCTGTCGCCGAAGATGGCCGCCTCGATCACCGAACCCGCCAGCGCATTGACTGCAGCCCCCAAGGGCGAGCAGGCTATTTCGACGAGCTTTCCGCCCAGATCGCGCAATCTCAGTTCGCCAGGCGAACCCATCGCGACGAGCCTTCCCCGATTGATGAGCGCGATCCTGTTGCAGTATTCGGCTTCGTCCATGTAATGGGTCGATACCAGGATGGTCACGCCATCTGACGCCAGATCGTGGATCAGGTCCCAGAACCGCCTTCTCGCTTCAGGTTCGACTCCCGAAGTGGGCTCGTCCAGGAAAAGGATGGGGGGACGGTGAAGGATTGCGCATCCCAGTGCAAGACGCTGTTTCCATCCCCCGGCGAGCGTGTGGACGAGCATGTCTTCGCGCCCTTCAAGCCCCGCCATTGAAACTGCAAAATTCATTCTCCCGGCGAATTCCTTTTTCGGAACGCGATAGATTCCGCCGAAGAAGCGGAGATTCTCCCTGACGGTGAGATCGTTGTAGAGGGAGAATTTCTGCGACATGTAGCCGATGTGCTCCCTCACTGCCTCCGGATCTTTCTCGACATCGTATCCGGCGACATGGGCTTTCCCCGAACTCGGGCGAAGAAGGCCGCAAAGCATGCGCAGCGTGGTCGACTTTCCCGCCCCGTTGGGCCCGATGAAGCCGACGACTTCCCCCTTTGCTATCTCTAGGTCGAGATTGTCGACCGCGAGAAAGGACTGGAAGCGCTTGCTCAATCCCTGCGCGACGATCGCCTTCGACTCCCCGCTCATGCTTCTTCCCTTTCGTCGAGAAGCGCGACGAAGACATCCTCGATTCCAGGTTCTGCGATGCGGATTTCGAATTCGCCTTGTCCCGATACGAGCTTCTCGAGCTCTGGAATCCTGGTCGCCGCATCGTCCACCCGGACATGGATTCTGTCCCCCATCAGCAGCACGCCGAGCACCCCTGGCTGGTTCGAGACGACTTCCCTCGTCTTTCTAGGATTCCCGGAAAAAATCGAGATCAATGCGCCCGGCATGGATTCCTTGAGACGCGAAGGGGTATCGCAATGCCTGATTTTCCCTTCGTGAAGAAGGGCGAGCCGGGAGCACCGCTCGGCTTCATCCATGTAGGCTGTGGAAAGGACGATGGTCACGCCGCTTTCTCTCAGGTTGTAGAGTATCGCCCAGAAATCCCTTCTCGATACCGGATCCACCCCCGTGGTGGGTTCGTCGAGAAGAAGAACTCTGGGCGTGTGGATGAGCGCGCAGACGAGGCCCAGCTTCTGCTTCATTCCCCCCGAGAGCTGCCCTGCCAGCCTCTTTCCGAAAGGCAGGAGTCCTGCAGCCTCGAGCAATTCCCTGCTTCTCGAAATCCGCTCCGCTCTCGGCACGGAAAAAAGCTCCCCGTAGAAGAAGATGTTCTCGGATACGGTCAGGTCTTCATAGAGACCGAAACGCTGGGGCATGTAGCTGAGATGCAGTTTTGCATTCTCGGCATCCTTCAGCATGTCCAGGCCGTCCAAATCGATCTCGCCTTCGTCCGGCTGCAATACCCCTGCAAGCATCCTCATGATGGTGGTCTTGCCAGCCCCATCCGGCCCGACGAGACCGAAGATCTCGCCGCGGGTGACCGAAAAGCTGATATCCCTCACCGCCTTCACTTCGCCGAAGCTTTTGCCGAGATGGCTGACGAGGATCGCGTTTTCCATCATTTTCCCGGAGGCAGCAGGGCGATCACCGCATTGGCCGGCATTCCAGGCAGAAGCTCATGGGTGGGATTGTCGATGTCTATCCTGATCCTGTAGACGAGCGTGACCCGCTCGGCATGGGTTTCGACTGTTTTCGGCGTGAATTCCGCTTCCGGGGAGATGAACCCGATACGCCCGTGATAGATTTTTCCGGGATAGGTATCCGTCCTGATCTGCGCCTCTTCTCCGAGGCGGATCTGGCCGAGGTTCTGCTCGTTGACATAGGCCCTGAGCCAGACATGATCGAGATCGTCCAGGGTGAAAATGGCGACGCCCGGTCCCGCCAGCTCTCCCAGCTCCGCTTCCCTCACTGCAAGCACGCCGCTGAACGGCGCTCTCAATTCGGTTCTCGAAAGCGTGACCTTGTCGAGATCCACCTTTGCCCGAGCCGCCGAAACGCTTGCCCTTGCAAGGGCGATGCTGTTTCGCGCAAGGGAGACGAGCGCCATGTCGTGCTCCAGGTTGGCCTCCGACTGAAGGGCTGCAGTATGGGCGAGATCGCTCGCCTGCATGGAGACTGCGCCTGCATTTTTCTGCGCTTGAGCCAGCGCGTCATCCCGCTTCTTCTGCGCGAGATCGAAGCGATCGCTCTTCACGGTATCGAGGGCAGCCAGAAGACTGCTTCGATTCACTTCTTCCTGCTTCCGGGCGACCTGAAGGTTCGTGGAATCGATCATGAGCTGCCTTCTGTAGCTTCTGTCATCCACTTTTGCAAGCACCGTCCCCGCTTCGATCCATTTTCCCTCGTCGAACGGAAGATAGACGACAGGGGCCTGGACTTCAGTGAAACTCAATACGCTCTGGTGCGCCTCGATGTTTCCGGAAAGCGTGACTTCCTGCCGGCCCGATCCACTCGTGAAAATTCTTCCCGCCAGCTGCCAAAGAAGAACCGCGAGGACAATAGCGGAAAAGAGAAAAGCAAGCCTTTTCATATTGCGAGGTGAATCCTGAATTTATGTCGACAGTTTTAATAGAGACTCAATTAGAATATAGCCCGAGTTCGGTTTGAAAAGTATTTCGGCGCGCTTCACCGATTGATACGAAAATACATCGTGCTGTTACTTTGATGGCATATATTGGTTGGCAATGTGAGCGATGCAGTCGGGGATCGGCAAAAAACAAGTGAACGGGGTCTAGGCAAGTCATGAAAAAAACTTATCTCTGGGCTGCGATCGCGGCCATCGTTCTGGGCACCTCGATATTCCTGCTTTCGAAGCCTGCCCAGAAAAAGAATTTCAGGCAGGCCAAGGTCAGGGTGGTCGCCAAGGCATCCAGGCGCGGAACCATAAACGTCGTCCTGAACGGGCTCGGAACCGTCACGCCCATCACCACGGTCACGGTGAAGTCGAGGGTGGACGGCGAGCTGATGAAGATCTATTTCAGGGAAGGGCAGATGGTGAAGAAGGGCACGCCCCTTGCCCTCATCGACCCGAGACCTTTCGAGGCGCAGATCGTCCAGGCAAAGGGGCAGCTGATGAGGGACAGGGCGCTCCTGAGCGATGCGAAAATCGACCTCGCCCGATACCAGGGACTCGTCTCCCAGGACTCCATCGCCACCCAGCAGCTCGACACGCAGAAGGCGCTGGTGGAGCAGTACGAAGGGGCTGTCAAGGCGGACGAAGGCACCCTCATGAACGACAAGCTCCAGCTCGTCTACGCCAGGATCGATTCTCCGATAGCGGGAAGGCTGGGCCTGAGGCAGGTCGATCTGGGCAACATCATCCATGCGACGGACACGACGGGCCTTGTCGTCATCACCCAGATGCATCCCATCACCGTGATCTTCTCTCTTCCCGAAGACAGCCTTCCTGCCGTCCTCGCAAAACTGAAAGCGCCTCTGAAGGCGGAAGCGTACGACAGGGACTGGAAAACGAAACTTGCGACAGGCAGGCTGCTCACCGTCGACAACCAGATCGACACCACGACAGGCATGGTAAAGCTCAGGGCGGTTTTCGACAATGCGGACAACAGGCTTTTCCCCAACCAGTTCGTCAACATCAGGCTTTACGCCGATACCCTGAAAGACAGGGTGCTCGTGCCTTCTGCCGCGATACAGAGAGGCGTTCAGGGCACTTTCGTTTTCGTCCTGAACCGCGACCGCACCGTGACGCTCAGGAAGGTCACGGTCGAGCAGGTTGAAGGCGAAAAGACCGCCGTCTCCAGCGGACTTTCTGCCGGGGAAAGCGTGGTCGTGGATGGCGCCGACAAGCTGAGGTCGGGTTCCAGCGTCGAAATCGGGAAAAACCAAGGTTCATGAATCCTTCCCGGTTCTTCATACTGAGGCCTGTCGCCACTTCGCTTTTCATGGCGGCCATCGTGCTGACCGGGATCCTGGCCTACCGGCTGCTCCCTCTCTCGGCGCTCCCAGAAGTCGATTATCCCACCATCCAGGTCGTGACCCTTTATCCCGGCGCGAGCCCGGAGGTCATGACCTCTTCCGTCACCGCGCCGCTCGAGCGCCAGTTCGGCCAGATGCCGGGACTCGACCAGATGACATCGAGCAGTTCGGGAGGGGCTTCCGTCATCACCCTCCAGTTCAGCCTGAATCTCGGCCTGGATGTCGCGGAACAGGAAGTTCAGGCTGCGATCAACGCATCCGCGACCTTCCTCCCTACAGACCTCCCCAATCCGCCCATCTACAACAAGATCAATCCTGCGGATGCGCCCATCCTGACGCTCGCCCTGACTTCGAAAGTGCTGCCTGTCACGAAAGTGGAGGATTACGCCGACACGATGCTCGCCCAGAAGATATCCCAGCTTCCCGGCGTCGGGCTTGTCAGCATCAGCGGCGGCCAGCGCCCCGCAGTCAGGATAAGGGTGAATCCGGACCAGATCGCATCCTACGGCATAGGGCTCGACGACGTCAGGAACGCCATCGCTGCAAACAACGTCGACCAGCCGAAGGGAAGCTTCGACGGCCCGACCAGGGCTTACGCCATCGATGCCAACGACCAGCTCCATTCCGCAGAAGAATATGCCTCGATGGTGGTCGCATACAGGAACGGTTCCCCCGTCTTCCTCTCGGACATCGCGAAGATCTCGAATGATGCCGAAAACACCAGACTGAAAGCCTGGGCGAACAGGATGCCCGGGGTGATACTCAATATCCAGCGTCAGCCCGGGGCCAACGTGATATCGGTCGTCGACAGCATCAAGAAGCTGCTTCCCCAGCTTCAGGCAGGCCTTCCGGCCTCTGTCGATGTCGCCGTGCTGACGGACAGAACGGTCACGATCAGGGCCTCCGTCGCCGATACGCGATTCGAACTGATGCTCGCCATCGCGCTCGTCATCATGGTCATCTTCATTTTCCTGCGAAACATACCCGCGACGATCATTCCGAGCTTCGCCGTGCCCATTTCCCTGATCGGCACATTCGGCTTCATGTATCTTGCGGGATTCAGCATCAACAACCTCACCCTGATGTCTCTCACCATCGCCACAGGTTTCGTCGTCGACGATGCCATCGTCGTGATAGAGAACATCAGCCGTTATGTCGAAGCCGGCCTTCCTCCGCTGGAGGCCGCCCTGAAAGGATCGCAGCAGATCGGCTTCACCATCATCTCGCTCACCTTCTCCCTGATTGCCGTGCTCATTCCGCTTCTTTTCATGGGAGATGTGGTGGGCAGGCTTTTCAGGGAATTTTCCATCACCCTTGCCGTATCGATCCTGATATCGGCGATCGTTTCGCTTACCCTCACCCCGATGATGTGCGCGAAGCTCCTGAACAGCGCAACCGAACGTGAAATGCACAATACCTTCACCGCGAAGATCATCGAAAAATACGGGAAAAGTCTCGACTGGGTGCTCGATCGCCAGGGCCCCACCCTGCTCGTCGCGTTGGCGACGCTCTTTCTTACTGTGGCGCTCTACATTTTCATCCCCAAGGGGTTCTTTCCAATCCAGGACACGGGCGTGATCAGGGGGCTTGTTGAAGCGCCCCAATCGATATCCTTTCCCGCCATGGCTAAAATCCAGGAATCGATTGCCGACATCATCCTCAAGGATCCTGCAGTAGCGAGCCTTTCTTCCTTCATAGGGGTGGACGGAACGAACGAAACCCTGAATAGCGGCAGGCTCCTGATCAACCTGAAGCCAGATCGAAAGCAAAACGTCACGGAAGTCATCGACAGGATAAACGCCAGGATGAAGGATTTCATGGGGGCCAGCCTTTTCCTTCAGCCTGTTCAGGATCTCACCATGGAAGACAGGGTGGGAAGAGGGCAATACCAGTTCACTTTAGAGGATCCTGATTCGAAGGCGCTTCATGCATTCGTGCCCAGGCTCGTCGGAAAATTGCGCTCGGACCCTGCATTCAGGAACGTATCGAGCGACCTTCAGAACAACGGACTCCAGGCTTATCTTTCGATCAACAGGGATACGGCGGGAGAGCTCGGCGTGACGGTTGCAGCGATCGATTCCGCCCTTTACGACGCATTCGGTCAGCGCCTCGTCTCTACCCTCTTCACCCAGGCAAACCAGTATCGCGTGGTGCTCGAAGTAGAACCCAGGTACAAGCTGGGGATCGATGCGCTCAATCACATCTACGTGACCTCGACGAACGGCAAGCAGGTGCCCTTGTCGATGCTCGCAACAGTCTCGGAAAAAACCGCTTCCCTTGCGATAGAACATGAAGGACAGTTTCCTGCAGCAAACATTTCTTTCGATCTCGCGCCTCGCGCGTCCCTCGGGGAAGCCGTTAAACTGATCGAAGCAGCCGAAGAGCAAATCGGCATGCCCGAAGGCATGGATACGCGCTACCAGGGCGCGGCCCTTGCGTTCAGGGCTTCTCTCGGCAACGAGGTCTTCCTGCTGATCGCTGCGATCGTGACCATGTACATCGTGCTCGGCATCCTCTACGAGAGCTTCATTCATCCCGTCACCATCCTCTCCACGCTTCCTTCAGCGGGAATAGGCGCGCTCCTTGCGCTGATGATCGCCCGCATCGATCTTGGCGTCATAGGCATCATAGGCATCGTCCTGCTGATCGGCATCGTCAAGAAAAATGCGATCATGATGATCGATTTCGCGCTCGACGCCGAGCGCTCAGAAGGAAAGTCCCCGAGGGATGCCATCCATCAGGCCTGCCTGCTGCGCTTCAGGCCGATATTGATGACCACCCTCTCGGCCCTGCTCAGCGCGCTTCCCCTGATGCTGGGCACCGGAATCGGGGCGGAATTGCGACATCCGCTCGGCATCGCCATGGTGGGCGGCCTGGCTCTGAGCCAGGTCCTCACGCTCTATACCACGCCTGTCATCTACCTCGCCATGGAAAAGCTGAAGAGGAAGGCAGCTTGATTTCTTCGGTCTTCATCAAACGACCCGTAGCGACCACGCTACTGGGGATGGGGCTGGTGTTTGCGGGACTCATCGCCTTCAGGCTGCTTCCCGTATCCCCGCTTCCCCAGGTCGATTTCCCCACCATCACGGTTTTCGCCCAGCTCCCCGGCGCAAGCCCCGAAACCATGGCGTCATCCGTCGCCATGCCGCTCGAGAGGCAGCTCGGGCATATCGCCAACGTCAGCGAAATGACTTCATCGAGCACGCTCGGAACGACGAGGATCACGCTGCAGTTCGATCTCGACCGGAACATAGACGGCGCGGCAAGGGATGTGCAGGCTGCCATCAACGGCGCGCGGGCCCTGCTCCCGCCCAATCTGCCTTCCAATCCGACCTACCGGAAGGTGAATCCAGCTGACGCCCCGATCATGATCCTTTCCCTGACATCGAATACCCTGAACAGGGGTCAGATGTACGATGCAGCCTCGACGATACTGGCGCAGAAGCTGTCCCAGATCGACGGGATAGGGCAGGTCACCGTGGGAGGAAGCTCCCTTCCCGCAGTCCGGGTGGAAGTCAATGCCGATGCGGTCAACCAGTACGGCCTCGGGTTCGAAAACCTCAGGACTGCCATCCTGTCGAGCAACATCAACAAGCCGAAGGGCAATCTCGAACAGCATTCCAGATACTGGCAGATCCAGGCGAACGATCAGGCAAGAACCGCGAAACAGTATCTGCCTCTGATCGTTTCCTACCATAACGGCCTGCCTGTCAGGCTTTCCGATGTTGCGGAAGTCACGGACAGCGTCCAGGATCTGAGAAATGCCGGCATTGCCGACGGAAAACCTGCCGTGGTCGTGATCATCAACCGCTCCCCCGGCGCGAACATCATCGAGACCGTCGACCGGGTGAAAGCCGCCCTTCCCCTTCTGCAGGCTTCCATTCCGCCTTCCATAGACCTCAAGATCGTGATGGACAGGACGCCGACCATCCGGGCATCCCTTCATGACATGGAAACGACGCTCTTCGTTTCCCTTCTGCTCGTCGTCCTTGTCGTCTTTCTTTTCCTGAGGGATGCGAGAGCCACCCTGGTTCCCGCGATCGCCGTCCCCGTTTCCCTGATCGGCACCTTCGCCTTCATGTACCTTTTCGGATACAGCCTCGACAACCTGTCGCTGATGGCATTGATCATCGCCACGGGGTTCGTCGTGGACGATGCGATCGTCGTGGTGGAAAACATATTCCGGCATGTCGATTCCGGCAAGCCGCCCTTCCAGGCTGCGCTCGACGGCGCGAAGGAAGTCGGCTTCACCGTTCTTTCGATGAGCCTTTCGCTGATTGCGGTATTCATCCCGATACTGCTGATGGGGGGAATCATAGGAAGGCTTTTCAGGGAATTCTCGGTCACCCTTTCGGTCGCCATCCTGATCTCCCTTTTCGTGTCATTGACCATCACGCCTGCCATGGCGGCGAGGCTTGCAAGAAAGGAACAGAAACCCTGGAAAGTGACGAGATTCAGCGGAGCGGCCTTCGAATGGCTGATTTCCCGCTATCGATCGAGCCTCGCCATTGCGCTTTCCCATCCCAGAGCCGTGTTGCTGATGCTCTTCATGACGATAGGGCTCAACATCTATCTTTATGCAGTCGTTCCCAAGGGGTTCTTCCCCCAGCAGGACACGGGGAAGATCATAGGCTCCATCCAGGCCGACCAGAGCATTTCATTCCAGGCGATGCGCGGAAAGCTTTCCGATTTCATCGAAATAGTGCGGAAGGATCCGGCTGTCGCCGATGTCGTGGGCTTCACCGGAGGCGGGCAGATCAATTCCGGATTCATGTTCATCATCCTGAAGCCGCTTTCCGTGAGAAAGATAAATGCGGAAGGGGTGATTGCAAGGCTCCGGGGAAAGCTCGCCCGGGAACCGGGTGCGCGCCTTTACCTGCAGTCTCTCCAGGACATCAGAATAGGGGGAAGGCCTTCCAACTCCCAGTACCAGTACACCCTGCAGGGGGACAATCTGGCGGAGCTTGCGGCCTGGACGCCCAGAATAACGCGCGCATTGGGCGAAAGGAAGGAACTCCTCGATGTGAACTCGGATCAGCAAAACAAGGGGCTTGAGATCCGCGTAGTGATGGACAGGCAGACCGCTGCGAAGCTCGGCGTCACCCCTGCCCAGGTCGATGCCGCGCTTTACGACGAATTCGGGCAGAGGCAGGTCTCCGTGATCTATTCGGAACTCAACCAGTACCATGTCGTGATGGAGGCCGCCCCGAGATACTGGCAGAACCCCGAATCGCTCAAAAGCGTCTATGTCACGAGCAGTTCCGGGAAAGAGATTCCCCTTTCCGCCATCAGCCGCTACGAAACCGTGATGACTTCCCTTGCAGTCAATCATCAGGGGCCTTTCGTCGCAAGCACGATTTCGTTCAATCTGCCCCAGGACATATCGCTTTCTAGGGCGATCCAGGTGATCAACGAGACGATGTCCGAACTCAGGGTTCCCGTTTCCGTTCACGGCGGATTCCAGAGCACGGCAAAGGCATTCCAGAAATCCCTTTCGAATCAGCCATGGCTGATCCTCGCCGCGATCCTCGCGATATACATCGTGCTCGGCATGCTCTACGAGAGCTACATGCATCCCTTGACCATTCTTTCCACGCTCCCCTCAGCCGGGGTGGGGGCACTGCTTGCTATCCTGATCTTCAAGATCCAGTTCACCGTCATCACCCTGATAGGCGTATTTCTGCTGATCGGAATCGTCAAGAAGAATGCGATCATGATGATAGACTTCGCCATTTCCGCCGAGAGAGGCGGGATGAAGCCCGAGGAAGCGATCTATCATGCGGCAGTATTGCGGTTCAGGCCGATCATGATGACCACGGCTGCAGCATTGCTGGGCGCGATCCCGCTCGCAATCCAGGCGGGGGAAGGGGCAGAGCTTCGCAGACCGCTCGGCATTTCGATTGCAGGCGGCCTGATCGTGAGCCAGATCCTGACGCTTTATACCGTGCCTGTGATCTATCTCTATCTCGACAGGATCGGGCTCAGGCTGAAAGGAAAATTTTCATGAAGAAACTGCTGATATGCCTGCTTCTTTCTGGCTGCACCGTGGGTCCTGACTATGTCCGCCCTGCCGTCGAGACGCCCGCTTCGTACAAGGAATGGAAGCCTGCCAGGCCGCAAGACGAGATACCGAAGGGAAAATGGTGGGCGGCTTTCAAGGACCCGACCCTGGACAGGCTGGAGGAACAGGTGAACATCTCCAACCAGACCATCCTTCAGGCAGAAGCCCAGTACAGGCAGGCGCTCGCCAATGCCGATGCCGCGAGCGCCGCCCTCTTCCCGACATTGAATGCGAATGTGGGCGGATCGAGATCCCATTATTCAGCCCTTGTCCCCCTTTCCAATCCCACCCAGTCGATTTCGGGAAGCACCCGCTCGATTTACAACATGGCGCTCAATGCTTCATGGGAGCCGGACATATGGGGAGGACTCAGAAGAGCTGCAGAGGAAGGGCGGGCGAATGCCGAAGCTTCCGAGAAGAATCTGGAATCGGTGAGGCTCAGCACCCGCGCGACCCTTGCGCAGGATTATTTCCTTTTGAGGATCTCGGATGACGAGATCGCGCTGCTCGATCAGGCCGCAAAGCAGTACCAGCGCTATCTGGAGATCGTGACAAACCAGTATCATGCGGGCTATGCAGCGAGTTCCGATGTGGATGCGGCGAGAGCGCAATTGAAGTCGGCTCAATCGCAGGCAATCGATCTGCATGTGGCGCGCGCCCAGTACGAACATGCCATAGCCGCGCTGCTAGGAAAAGCGCCTGCGGAATTCTCCATCAAGCCTGCGAGGGTGGATTATTTCATCCCCGAGGTTCCGGTCGGAATCCCCTCCGAACTGCTGCAGCGCAGGCCCGACATCGCCCAGTCCGAGCGCCTCGTCGCGGCTGCGAATGCCCAGATAGGCGTTGCCGAATCGGCATTCTTCCCCAGCCTTTCCCTCTCCACTTCCGCAGGCTACCAGAGCACCAGCTTCGCCAGCTGGACCACCGCGCCGATGCGCACCTGGTCGCTGGGTCCTGCAGCCGCCATGACGCTCTTCAACGGCGGCCTTTTCAGGGCCCAGACGGATGCCGCCATTGCAGGCTACGACGCAGCTGTCGCTGCCTACAGGCAGACCGTTCTGTCCGGATTCCAGGAAGTGGAAGACAATCTCGCGGCGCTCGGCATTTTGAAGGATGAAGACAAAACACAGAAGGAAGCAGTCGCATCCGCGGTGAAGTCTGCAAAAGTGGCCTTCAACCAGTACAGGGCGGGGACGGTCAGCTATCTCAACGTCATCACTTCCCAGGAAACGGCGCTTTCTTCGCAGAAGACCGAAATGGATCTGACTGGCAGAAGGATGACTGCCTGCGTCACCCTGATCAAGGCCATAGGAGGCGGATGGCGCTAGCGCAGCCTGATGATGCCTGTCGCCAACGAGATTTCCCTGAGAAAGCAGAGAAGCGCGAAGGTGAGGGCGAGCATGGCCGCGACGAAGAAGAAGGCGACTGTGCCTGAAGGATCGCGGTTCAGTTCCGAACCGATGAAGAGCGCGGCGATCACGATGCAGACGAAAAGCGCGCATATCGTGCAGAGGCTGATCGCCCAGTGTATCCAGCGCGCCCTCTTGGCGAGAATTTCCATCTCTTCCAGATGCGGTTCGCTCATGCATTCGAGGTTTCTGAACCTGTCTATCACCCTTCCCAGCCTGCTGGAGAGCACGCCCAGAATGGCGCCCACGCCGGTGAGAAGGAAAACCGGGGCGACTGCCTGCTGGATCGCGTGAGCGACGGTGATGACGTCCATCATTCGTATTCCGTATATTTCCTGGCGCTGCCTCTCGCCTTCTCGACGGGATACTTCAGCCTGTTCCTTTCGATCTTCTCCATGACGATCTGTTTGACGTCGAAGCCGTATTTTTCCGCGAGAAGGAAGGTGAAGGCGAGGACATCGGCGATCTCCTCCTTCACCTTTTCCCTATCAGCCTCTTCGTGTTTCTTCCAGAGAAAAAGCTCGAGGAGTTCCGCCGCCTCCACGCTCACTGCCAGCGCAAGATCCTTCGGATTGTGGAACTGCTCCCAGTCGCGCTCGTCCCTAAATGCCAGGAGCGCCTCGATGATTTCATTCACTTCGCCCATGAACAATCGTAGCATGGCAGTGACGATTAGAAAAAGAAAAAAGCCGGCTCGCGCCGGCCAAGGGGGGAATCAAAGACCGTAGGTGATGCCTACGCTCGCGATCTGTTTCGGAACGAGCTGTATGCCGTTCACATGCTGGTAAAGCGGCAAATAGACCGTGGCGTTGGCAGCCCAGTGGCGGGAGATTTCAAATATCATCCCTGGCGTGAGATAGACTGTTCTCAGCCCCGAATTCGAGGGATCGGCATTGGCCCCTGAATCGGCGCTCCTGATCGTCGCATTGACCTGCAAAAGCGGAATAAGATGGGTGCGGTGCCTGAATCCGTCGTAATGCAGTCCGGCTACGGCCTGCAGCTCGTTGCCCGGACGATAATCGTCCCTGGTGCTGATTGCGACCTTGTAGATCGCCTGCGTATACCAGCCCCATTTCTTTTCCTGCCCCTGGAAAAAGCCGCCGACGAGGGCGTCAGTGCTTCCCGTGCCGGGCTCCGTATCGCGGTCGAAGCCTGGAGCGGTATAGGTTCCAGTGGGAAGCTTGAACCCGAAAATCAGTCCCTTCGAAAGATCGGGAGAAAAGCCGGTATACATGCCCATCAGCTCGATGTCGGAGAGCGTGTTGGCCTTGCTGTTGACGATCTGGGGAGAGCCGTTGCCGAAATTCGCATTCGTGTCGAAACTGCGCTGCCAGTAGGGAACCATCGCCATCATCCCCCAGTCCCTGTTGAACTGGTACATGGCCGTCAAATCGAACATCTTGGTGTCGATATTCTGATCCGGGCTCAGGGCCTGCGGAATCTTGCTGCTTCCCTGCATGGCCTGGTTCTGGTCAAGAAAGATTTCCTGGAGATTGACGCTTCCGCCCTGAGTCGTCGGCAGCGCCATGCCTGGCATGCCCACAGTGAACATGCCGCAGCCGCAGGCGCAGGCATGCGCATTCATCGGCAACATGGCAAGCGCCGAAATGGCGAAAGCCGCTTTCATTCTTGAAGATACTGCCGACACTTCCTTCCTCCGATTCAGTCAATCCGGATGGAATTATCTGCAATCGGAGTGATCGCCACAATGCGACACAGTGTCGCATGCCTCGTCGAGAAGCCATTGCCTGAAGGCCGCGACTTTCCTGAGCCCCATCTTTTCGGGGGGCATGACGAGATGATAGGCCATGGGCGTGGACATGGCCTTTCCTGCAACGCGAACGAGCCGCCCCGCCTTCAGATCTTCCTTGACGAGGCTGTGCCAGACGAGTGCGATGCCGAGCCCGGAGATGGCGGCCTGGATGGTCAGGTTGCTCTCTCCGAATCGCCTGATTCGCAGAGGCGACTGCGGAACGACTTCATGGAATGCGAACCAGGTTTCCCAGTCGGGGAAAAGCCTGTTGTCGGTATGCCATTCGTCGTCTAGAAGAGGGCGGTTCGCGATATCCTGCGCATGCTCGATGCCTTCTGCAACGCCCGGCGCCGCAACGGGAATGATCGATTCTGGCATGAGCCTTTCCGCGTTGAGGCCTGGATAATCGCCTGCGCCGAAGCGTATCGCCGCATCGACGTCCTCCATGGAAAAATCGACGAGGCGCCTTGTTGCGAGCAGGCGGAGCTCGATTTCAGGATGAAGATTGCCGAATTCCTCCAGCCTCGGAACGAGCCAGCGGGCAGCGAAGGTGGGCGGCGTGGAAACCACGAGAGGGCCGTCTGCTGCAGATCCCTTCAGCTCGGATGCCGCACGCTCCAGGCGGTCGAATGCGTCGGAAAGAAGGGGGAGCGCAGCCAGCGCAGCATCGCTCAGCGCGAGCTTCTTTCCACGCCTGAAGAGCGGCTGCCCGAGAATGTCCTCGAGCAGCTTGATCTGCTGGCTGACTGCCGCAGGCGTGACATGCAGCTCCTCGGCTGCCCTGACCATGGAAAGATGTCTTGCAGCAGCTTCGAAGGCGCGAAGCGCGTTGAGAGGAGGAAGGCGTCTGCTCATCAGTTTTTCTTAATCTCGTTTCAAAAAAATCTCGTTTGTTTCAATCAAAAAAAGAAAATAGAATCCATGTATGTTAAGCCATTCTGAAAGGAAACATGATGCCGGTCAACCCTGTCTATCTCCTTGTCGCAACATCGGCTTTCTTCTGGGGGGCAAATTTCGTCCTGGCAGCACCCGTCCTTTCCGATATTCAACCATTGTGGGCAGCAGCCTTCAGGTTCGTCCTCGGCGGCGCGCTGATGCTTTCGCTCGCCCTTTTCCAGGGCCATGAGCTTTTCAGTCTCGCGAGAAGGCACGCCGCCACCTACCTTCTTCTCGGCCTCATCGGCATCGCCGCCTTCAACCTGTTTTTCTTCCGCGCGATGGAAACCACTTCCGCCGACAACGGCGCGCTCATCATGGCGACCAATCCCCTTCTGACCACGCTTCTCGGCCTGGCATTGCTAGGGGAGCGCGTCAGCTCCCGCCAATTGATCGCCCTCCCCATTGCCCTGATCGGGGTGGCGGTCGTGATTTCCCATGGCCATCTCTCCAGGCTTTCCGGGATCAGGGTGGCGCAGGGCGACATGCTGATGCTCGGCGCAAACCTGACATGGGCGCTCTTCAACGTGTTTTCGCGCCGGTATATGCCGAATGCCGCCCCGACTGCGAACACGGCATTGATGATGACGGCCGGCGCCGTAATCCTGCTCTTCGCCGCTGTCACAAGCGGCTCGCATCTGTCCTTTCCCGGCACCAGGGCAACCCTCGCCCTGGTCGTCATGGCCGTCGGAGGAACCGTGCTCGCCTATCTTTTCTGGGGAATGGGAATCAAACAGCTCGGCGCGGGAAAGACCTCTCTTTTCCTCAATCTGGTCCCTGTTTTCGCGATGCTCCTGGGCGGCGTGACCGGAGCCCTGCCTACCGCCTCCCAGGCATTGGGCGGACTGATCGTCCTGGCGAGCGTGACGATTGCGATGATGCCTTCCAAATTCAGCCCGGGGCCCGTTTCTCCCAGATCGTGACTTCGGAGAAGCTGTGCTGGAATTTCCGTGCCGTTTCGCGTATGACGAAAGGCACGGAAGAAGGTTCGCCCACCAGGATGAAATTCGCTTCGAGAATCGACTTCAATCCGTCCAGCGTCGTGAAATTCTCCCCGTCAAGCTTGTATCCGCCTATCCATTCCGCCCGGGGAGTATGCTCTTCGAGCCAGGTATAGGGCGAGGCGATCATGAGGAGGCCGCCGGGATTGATCCGCTCGTGAATATTCGAGAGGAATTTGCGGGGGCTGTAGAGCCGGTCTATCAGGTTGGCTGCAAGGATCAGGTCGTAGTCCTTCAGATGCGGCTTCAGGTTGCAGGCATCCCCCTGCCAGAATTCGACCTTTTCCCCATTCAGACCCAGCTCCGAAAGCTTCCTTTCCCTGTACGAAACGAGCTCCCCTTCCTCGCACAGGACATATCTGAGCAGGCCTTCTTCAGCGAGCTTTGCGCCCAGCCCGATGAAGCGGGCTGAGAAATCGATGCCGTCGACCGAATCGAAAAAGCGCGCCAGCTCGAAAGTCGCACGCCCTGCAGCGCAGCCGAGATCGAGCGCCTTTTTCATCGGCTTTCCCTTCATTGCGTCGATTGCCATTTTGCACAATGCAGCCGGGAAATTGGCAACGCCGAAATGGCTTTCCCCGTAGTGGAATTCCGCATATTCGAAAAGGAGCTTGTCTGTCTCGTAGCGGGAGGAAGGCGCGACGACAGCTTCATCGGATACGACATAGCGGAATCCCGCATGCTGGAAGAAATGCCGGCGGAAGGCGTAGCGTGCGCTCAGCAGCGATTCGTTTCCAGTCGATATCCATGACCCTCCCTTCATCAGGTTGTGGCGCCCGTCGTAGGTCGGGGTGGTGAAATCGTCGTAAAGGGGATGGACCCTGAATCCCTCGAAAGGATAGATGGGCGTCTCGGTCCATTGCCAGACGTTCCCCTTCGCGTCATAGATTTCGCCGTGCCTGAATTCGTTCACGGGGCAGGAAGAGGCATGATGTTCGAGACCGAGATTGGCTTCATCCGGTTCGTGGATCGCCTGGATGCGGTACCATTCGTCCTCGGTAGGAAGGCGGCAGGCGAGCCCTTCCTGCCGCTTCCAGTTGCAGAATGCCTTGGCCTCGTGATAGTTGACTTCGACAGGCCAGTCCCATGGCATATCGATCACTTCCGCGAGCAGCCTCAGCTTCCAGCCTTGCCCTTCCTTCACCCAGAATGTCGGATATTCCGGCCCCGCGTATTGCTTCCATGAAAGGCCTTCCTCTTCCCAGAATCCCTCCTCCCGATAGCCGCCCGAATTGACGAAATCGAGGAACTCGCGATTGCTCACGAGATGGCGGCCGACCCTGAACGAAGGGACGTCCGCCTCATGCCTGCCGTATTCGTTGTCCCATCCGTAAGTGTCGTCCTTCTTTCCGAGCGCCACCCTGCCTTCAGGGATTTCGACGAGATCATTTTCTGGCGCTTCGCCCGTTTTCCTGCATGGCTGCCATTTTTCTGTCGGCCTGACATGCTTCAGATCGTGCTGCCTGATCAGCACCGAGGAAGTCTCGAGATGGATGCGCTCATGCTCTATCCCCATCAGGATCGGCCACCAGGGGCTTTCCCAGTCTATGGGAAAGACAAGTGGAAGCTTCGCTATCAGGCCGTCTACGAGACGCCTCGTTTCCTTTCTGTAGCTTCTCACTGCCGAAACTTCCGGCCAGTCGTAGTTCGATTCGTCTAGATCGTCCCAGCTCATCTCGTCCACGCCGACAGCGAACATCGACTCGAATTCGGGATTGATCCTTCTTTCGACAAGTCCTGCCAGGACAAGCTTGTTGACGAAGAATGTGGCCGTGTGCCCGTAATAGAAGATGAGCGGATGACGCAATGAAATCGGCTTCACGTAATAGGCGTCGCTGCCCGAAAGCATCTCGAAAAGGCTTTCGTAGCAGTCTGCCGTTTCGTGGAAATAGCGCCTGATCTCCTCGCGCTTCGATTCGGGGTCTCCTCCATTCAGCAATGGCGGCTTATTCACTCATTCCCCCTATCGCAGCTATCCTTGCGCGCGCGACCTTTTCCTTTATCTCGGCAGGATTCGCGGCGCTTTTCGCCACGAGACCGGCATCGACGGAAAGGGCGGCGCCAAGCGCTTTTTTCAGTCTGTCCGCCTGGGGATAGGGGGATGCGCCATAGCCCGGCCGCCCCCTGTAATCCGAAATGCAGGCAAGGAGGAAGGACTCGAACCTTTCAGGCTTCCTGAACGCATCCGTTCCCTGAAGCATACCGAAAATCCCTTCGGGATCGAGCTTCTCGGCATTGTGTGCCATGCCGTGATAACGGGTTGTGATGAGGGCGAGATCCCTGCATTCGTTCGGCGCCCTGATTCTTTCGCAAAGATCCCTGACGAGGCTGATTCCTCTCTCCTCGTGACCGGGATGGTGAGGCCATTCCTCGACGGGCGTCGTGCCTTTTCCGAGATCGTGCATCAGTGCGGAAAAGCGGACTTCGAGGGAATGATCGTTTGATGCGGCATGATCCAGAACCAGCATGACATGCAGCCCAGTATCGACTTCCGGATGGTGGACAGGCGACTGAGGAACGCCGAAAAGCGCGTCGATTTCAGGCAGGATGCGCCCCAGTGCGCCGCATTCCTTCAGCACATAGAACATCCGGGAAGGCTTTCTTTCCATCAGGCCTCTGGCAATTTCCTGCCAGACCCGCTCCGGAACGAGGGCTTCTATCTCGCCGTTGTGGACCATCTCGTTCATCAGGGCGAGCGTCTCGGGCGCCACTTGGAAACCGAAGCGCGCAGAAAAGCGCGCAACCCTGAGCACCCTGACCGGATCTTCCGGAAAGGCAGGGCTGATGTGCCGGAGAATGCCCGCCTCGAGATCTGCAATGCCTCCGAAAGGATCGATAATCTTGCCGTTTCCGTCCTTCGCTATGGCATTGATCGTCAGGTCACGCCTCGCCAGATCCTCCTGAAGCGTGACCTCCGGAGAAGCATAGATTTCGAATCCCCTGTATCCCTTTGCAGTCTTCCGCTCCGTCCTGGCAAGGGCATATTCCTCATGCGTCTCCGGATGAAGGAATACCGGGAAATCCTTTCCGACAGGACGAAAACCCAGCTTCTCCATTTCCTCGGGCGATGAGCCCACCACGACATGATCGCGATCCTTGACCGGAAGACCGAGCAGCTCGTCCCTGACTGCCCCTCCGACGGAATAGATCTCCATCAGGGATCATTCCCGTAGCTGACCTTGCCTATCACCCCGAGCCTGTCCTTCAGCGAAGCCGATCCCTGACCGAAAACGGTGGCGTAATATTCCGTATTGCTCATCACCTTCTTCACGTAATCCCGGGTCTCCCCGTAAGGGATGGTTTCGATGTAGATCGCCCCTTCCATGGGAGCAGGACCTATCCATTGCCTTGCCTTGCTCGGCCCTGCATTGTATGCAGCGGATGCCAGGACAGGCTGATTGTCGAGAACAGTGAGCACATGCTTCAGGTAATAGGTGCCGAGGCTGATGTTGGTTTCGATCTGGTTGACCAGGGCATGACGGAAATTCCTGAGGCCCATCTTGGATGCGACCCATCTCGCAGTGGCCGGCATGAGCTGCATCAGTCCGGATGCCCCCGTTCCCGACTTCGCTCCCGTGACGAACCGGCTTTCCTGGCGGATCAATCCGTAGACCCATGCCTCGTCCAGACCGAGCTGAACGGTCTGTTCATGCATGATGTCCCGATAGGGGGCGAGAAAGCGAAGGTCGAAATCGTAAAGCTTCACTGTCTTTTCGGCGGTATTGATCGCCCTGTCGTAAAGGCCGCGGCGCTTCGCGAGTTCTGCTGCGGCCAGAAGCTGTTTGTCGTCGAATCCCCTGATCGCCCAAATCCATTCCCTTGTCGCATCGAATCTCAATCCCAGGGAATAGAGCAGAAGCGAACGCTCGATCCCTGGCGAATGCTTCACTTCCTCTATTTCCGGATCGGTCGCCTTGTAGGCGTCAGGCGGAAGCGTGAAAACGGTTCCGAGCTCATCGAGGGCAAGCTGCCCGTAATAATCGCGCCGGTGGCTGAGATCGGCGAGGATAGCGTTCGCTTCCGGAAGTTTCCCCTGTTCTTTCAGCGAGCGGGCCTTCCAGTAGCGCCAGGTCTCGCCATTTTGCTGGTCTGCGGACATCGATGCGATGCTGGATGAGACGGCAGCCCAGTCGCCCACCCGCAGGGCCGCCCTCGCCTTCCATGCGAGTTCCGCATCGTCCAGTTTTCCGGCACTGTTGAACCATTGAATCGCTTCCGGCATATGCTTCAATGCCGCCTGGAATGCGATCTTTCCCTGCACATAGTTCCTGTCGCCTTCGTCGAAACGGCTCTCGATATTCGACCAGAATGTTCTCGCCTCGACCGGGTCTGCCCGCGCGATTCTCGTCACCGCGAAGATCGCAATCTCCTTCTGCGCCCTGGAATGAGGGGGATTTTCCCGCTTCAGATAGCGATATGGATTTTCATAGGCCGAAAGCAGGCTCTTTTCCTTCATCGCCCGATCGTCCGGCAGAAAGCGGTTGATCTTTCTGGCAAGAGTGATGTCGCCCGAATCCAGGATCATCCTGATCCTCGCCCAGACGTCCTTTTCAGCGATGGAGCCGTCGTCCATCAGCGCCCCGAAAAGGGGCTCGCAGCTCTTCGGGCGCTCCTTCGGGGTTGGCCAGAGGGGCAAGGCATCATCGATGGCATCCTTCTGCCCGAGACTTTTTCTGGCCTGGATCCAATCGCAAACGAGCTCGGTGTCGGGATTCACGACTTCCGGATACTGAACATAGAAAGTCTGCCAGTCGCCGGATTTTGCAACAGACTTCAGCCATTCCTTGCGCAGGCTTTCGGCGAGCAGGCTGCCTTCGTGTTTGTCGAGAAAGGCCTCGACCGCCTCATTGTCCTGCAGATTCATCCCCAGCCGCCAGAAATCGGCATAGGGTTCGAGCGGCGTTCCCTTCAATTTGCGCGAATATTGGGCGAGCGCGGCTGCGTCCCCTTCTGCATAGGCTTCCTTGGCTGCAGAAAAATCATAGGCCAGATCGGCAGCCCGCGCCAGGCCGGGAAACAGCAGGAAGAACCCGAGGAAAACCGCGGCTTTCCAGGAATCAGTTGAAAGGGTTCTTCGCTCCCGCATGCTTCAGCAACTCGATCATTTTGGCATCAGCTCTGACTTTAGCATAAATCATGGCCGTATTGCCCTGGCTGTCTGTCTGATTCACATCCGCCCCGTGGGAAAGCAGAAGCCTGACCATCTCGATGTCGCCGTTCTTGACGGCGATGATCAGCGGAATCTGGTTGTTCCTCACCAGATTGACGTCTTCCCCCTGCTTGATCAATTGCAGGACTGCAGTCCGGTCTCCAGCCGATACGGCTGTCGCCAGATCGGCATATTTCTGAACGAGAGGCGCCGGACGTTCAGGCTGAACAGATTCAGGCTCGACCGGTTTCCGGACCTCTTTCGGCTTCTCGACCTGCTTTTTCGGCTTTTCCACATGCCTTTCAGGTTTCGGCAATGCCTTTTGCTGCGGTTTTTCCTCATGGTTGGGCGCGGGAAGCTCGGGAGGAGGAAGGGTCGGCATGGGCAAGACGGCAGGAGGCGAGGCGACAGGAGGGGCAATCGCAACGGGTTTTGCAGGTTTCGGCGGCTGTATGACCAGCGCAGGCCGAGGGACAGGCTGTTTGGCGGGAGGGGAAATCCCCCTGGAAGCGAGCAGGAAGATCACTGCCAGTCCCGCGAAAATGAAAGGCGCGAGCATGTTGACCCCGCCGATCAAATGCAGCTTGCCGAATATCGCTGCATTGTCGGTTTCCTGGTCTGCGATCTCCGTTATCTTTTTCGAGGCCAGAAGGTAATAGCGCGCATCCCCTTCCAGGGAAAGCCATATCGACATGACAAGGAATGGGAGGAATCCCGAAAGGCCGATCGGGCCTTCAAGAAGTCTGGCGGCGAGGACCCCGGAAGCGAGCAGAAAGAGATGAATCGAAGCAAGGCCGTAGAGCTTCCTGTAGGCAGCCCATGCGCCTCCGGCCAGGAGCGCAGACCAGTTGAAGGTTCTCGACGTCTTGCCTTGATGGTGGAAGCGCTTGAAAGAGGAACGGTAATGGCTGGGATTCCTGCCTATGAATGCCTGGTAAAGATCCCATCTTTCCTCGAATTCATGATCCTCCTGGGGCTTTGACGCCTTCTCCTCTTCTCTCTTTTCGCTTTCAGGGGCAGCCATTCCCTCCAGGGTGAGCAAGAGATCGTAGGAGGCGCGCCTCTCCGGATCGGAAAGCGTTTCGTAGGCATTGTTGATCAGCTTGAGCAGGCTTTCCGCTTCCGGGTTGTCCGGATTCTTGTCCGGATGGTAACGCTGGACAAGACTTTTGTAGGCGGCCCTGATCACTTCATGACTGGCGGTGCGGCTGACTTCCAGCACGTCGTACAGTGATTCCTTCATATCCTGCCTTAAGTCGCTGTTTTGTTGGAAACAGGCATCATTCTATAAGCATTTTCAGATTGAATACAGATTCATCGATGAAATCCAATCGCGAGCGATCATGAAGACGGATCTATCCGAGAAAAAGCCTGTATGCGGGATTGTCCGTTTCAGGCCAGAACCTGTAGCCCAGATTCTCGAGAAAGCGGCTGAATTCAGCCATTTCCCCGTTCGGAACCTGCATGCCTATCAGCACCCTGCCGTAATCCGTACCGTGATTGCGATAATGGAAAAGGCTGATGTTCCAGTTGTGGCTCATGCTGTTCAGGAACTGCATCAGGGCGCCGGGGCGCTCCGGAAATTCGAAACGGTAGATGATCTCGTTATCCACCTGGGGAGCATGCCCCCCCACCATATGACGAACATGCAGCTTTCCCATCTCGTTGTCGGTGAAATCGAGCGTCTTCAAGCCGTTTTCCTGAAGAGAGCGAAGCAGCGCTTCTGTTTCGTCTCGACCCTGAACCTGAATGCCCACGAAAACATGGGCTTCCGCCGGATCGGCATAGCGGTAATTGAATTCGGTGATGTTCCTTGTCCCCAGGATGGCGCAGAACTTCTTGAAGCTGCCGGGCTTCTCCGGAATCGTCACGGCCAGAACCGCTTCCCTTTTTTCGCCCAGTTCTGCGCGTTCGGCGACATAGCGCAGCCTGTCGAAATTCATGTTCGCGCCAGACGCGATGGCGACGAGCGTCTTCCCCTCGATCTTTTCCCGCTCCACATAGCTCTTCGCCCCTGCGATCGCAAGCGCTCCTGCAGGTTCCAGGATGGATCTCGTGTCCTCGAATACATCCTTGATCGCAGCACAGATCTCGTCATTGCTGACGAGCAGGATCTCGTCGACGAATTCTCTGCAAAGCCTGAATGTCTCCTCACCCACGAGCTTCACGGCAACCCCGTCCGCAAAAAGCCCGACCTGCTCCAGCCTGACTCGTTCGCCTGCCGCAAGCGACCGATACATCGCGTCCGCGTCCACCGGCTCGACGCCGATGATCCTGATTTCAGGATAAAGGCGCTTGATATAGGCGGCGATGCCAGAGATCAGCCCCCCTCCGCCCACCGGAACGAACAGGGCATGGATCGGCTGAGGCTGCTGTCTCAGGATTTCCATGGCGATGGTTCCCTGACCTGCGATCACATCGGGATCGTCGTAGGGATGAACCATGGTCAGCCCTCTTTCCTCTGCCAGCTTGAGGGAATGGCTGTAGGCTTCGTCGTAGGTGTCGCCGCAAAGCACGACTTCCGCCCCGCGGGCGGCCACCGCCTGGACCTTGATGGCAGGGGTCGTCACAGGCATCACGATCGAAGCATGAATGCCGAGCTTTTGAGCCGCAAGCGCAACACCCTGCGCATGGTTGCCCGCTGAAACGGCGATGACGCCCTTCTGCAGCGCCTTTGCCGGGAGCTTCACCATCTTGTTGTAGGCACCCCGCAGCTTGAAGGAAAAGACGGGCTGCATGTCCTCACGCTTGATCAGCAGCCTGTTTTTCAGTCTCGAGGAAAGATTGGGCGCGAGGTCAAGCGGGCTTTCTATCGCCACATCGTAAACCCTTGCGGTGAGAATTTTTTCCAGATAATCGGATTTCATAATATTTTAATCGAAAGTGTAATATTTTCCCTGGATTGTGAAATTGAGCGCCAGGAGCTATTCTAACGTTTGAATCGACAAAATGCGGGAATTTATGACCCAGGATGAAATGAAAAAAGCGGTGGCAAAGGCCGCGATAGAACAAGTCCCGTCCGGATGCATCATCGGCGTCGGAACCGGATCGACTGCCAACTACTTCATCGACGAACTCGGAAAGATAAAAGGAAGGCTTGAAGGCGCGGTGGCGAGCTCCGAGGCGACCGCTGCCCGGCTGAAAAGCCATGGCATCAATGTCCTCGACCTCAACAGCGTCGACGAACTGGAAGTCTATGTGGACGGGGCCGACGAAATCACGCACAACATGCACATGATCAAGGGCGGGGGCGGTGCGCTCACGAGAGAAAAGATCGTCGCGGCAGTGAGCAGGAAATTCGTCTGCGTTGCGGACGAGACCAAGCTTGTCGACATTCTCGGCAATTTTCCGCTGCCAGTCGAAGTGATCCCCATGGCAAGAAGCTATGTCTCCAGGGAGCTCGTCAAGCTTGGCGGTCAGCCCAGGCTCAGGACAGGATTCACGACAGACAACGGCAACGCGATACTGGATGTCCACGGATTGACCATCATGAATCCCGTCGAACTGGAGGGCATCATCAACCAGATCACTGGCGTCGTGACAAACGGGCTTTTCGCCCGCCGCCCGGCCGACCTGCTTCTTCTGGGAACTTCGAACGGGGTCAGGCAGATCAAAGCAGGGTAAGGAGGATCCATGGGAAGCAACGAACATATTTCCAAGCAGTTTGACGTCGAACTCGAAGCGGTGCGCTCGCTCGTCCTCAAGATGGGCGGGCTGGTCGAATCGCAGATCCACAGGGGGCTCGAAGGGCTGCAGAGCTGCGACATGGAAGTGATAGACAGGACCATCAGCGATGACCATCGCGTCAACGGCATGGAAGTCGAGATAGACGAGCTCTGCACCCAGATCATCGCGCGCCGCCAGCCTGCTGCAAGCGATCTCCGCCTCCTCATGACCGTCATCAAGACCATCACCGATCTCGAAAGGATAGGGGACGAGGCGGAAAAGATCGCACGGATGGCGAAGCTGATCTGCGCATCCGACCGACTGAGCCACCCGAGATTCAACGAGATCAAGAGGATAGGAGAAGTCGCGCTCGGCATGCTGAGGGATTCGCTCGATGCATTCGCCAGGCTCGACACCGCCACCGCCGCGAAAGTCGTTCGTCAGGATGAAATAGTCGACGACCAATTCAAGAACATTCTCAGGCAGCTCATCACTTTCATGATGGAGGATCCGAGAACCATATCGACCTCGCTCGAAATCCTCTTCGTCGCAAAGGCGATAGAGCGGATAGGCGATCACGCCAAGAACATGGCCGAATATGTGGTTTATCTCGTCAAGGGCAAGGATGTGCGCCATGTGGCGATAGAAGAAATCGAGAAGGAAAGCCTCGGAGATTGACGATAGAATATTCAACCCTGGCCGCAGTCGACCTTGGTTCAAACAGCTTCAGGCTTCAGATTGCACGCGTCGTCGACGACCAGATCTATCCCCTCGATTCGCTGCGCGGAACGGTCAGGCTCGCAGCCGGGCTCACTCCCGACAATTTTCTGGATGAAGCGGCTGAAAAGCGCGCGATAGAATGCCTGAACCGTTTCGGCGAAAGGCTGAGGGGCTTGCCTGCTCACGCCGTCAGGGCCGTCGGCACCAACACCTTGAGGATTGCGACCAATGCGCCTGAATTCCTCGAGAAGGCTGAAACGGCGCTCGGTTTCCCGATAGAGGTGATAGCGGGTCAGGAAGAGGCGAGGCTGATCTATCTCGGCGTAGCCCATGGCCTTCCCGCATCGGAAGAGAACCGTCTCGTCATCGATATTGGCGGCGGATCGACCGAATTCATCATAGGAAACCGCCTGAAGCCGCTCAAGCTCGCCAGCCTCTACATGGGCTGCGTGAGCTACAGCCTGAGATTTTTCCCCGAAGGCAGGATCGGGAAGACCAACATCAAGCAGGCGGAGCTTTCTGCAAGGCTTGAATTGCAGGGCATCGCGGGTGACTTTTCCAGGGAATACTGGAAGGAAGCCATAGGCTCTTCAGGCACTGCGAAATCCCTCTCCGACGTGCTCGAACAAAGCGGCTTTTCCCAGTCAGGCATCACCATGGAAGGGCTCGAAATGCTTCGCGCCCATCTCATCAAGGTGGGGGACGTGAAGCGCCTTCAGCTTCCGGGATTGCGGCCCGAGCGAATCCAGATACTGCCTGGCGGATTCTCCATCATGCATGCGGCCTTCCGCGAACTCGGCATCGAGCGCATGAACCCTGCAAAAGGCGCACTCAGGCAGGGCGTGCTCTACGACATGCTGGGCAGGTTCCACCACAAGGACATGCGCGTCGTGACGACCAACCAGTTCATGAAGCGCTACCATGTCGACATGGCCCAGGCCAGACGCGTCGAAGCGTTGAGTTTGCTTCTTGCGGAAAAGCTGGTCAGATCCATGCAGGGAATCGATGCCGAACACGAGCTGCAGCATCTTTCATGGGCTGCAATGCTTCACGAAATAGGCATATCGGTCGCGCACAATGCCTACCACAAGCATTCAGCCTACATCCTCGCCAATGCGGACATGCCCGGCTTTTCGAAGAAGGAGCAGGCAAGACTCAGCCTGCTCGTTCTGGGCCACAAGGGTTCCCTCGCCAAGATGTTCGGCATCCTTCACCACCCTGCAGACCTTTCGCTGATTTTTTCATTGAGAATGGCCGCCCTTTTTCACAGGAGCAGGGCGGATGTATCGATGCCGATGATGGACGCCGAAGCGACTTCGGGAGGCTTCAATCTCTATATTCAGTCAGGATGGCTGAGCAAGAACCCGCTGACTTCCACTGCGCTCAAGGAAGAGGTCAGGGAATGGAAATCGCTTGAAGTCGATCTGAAACTGATCGAGTCGAAACGCTAGAAATCGAAGACATCTCCCCTTCTGACCTCGATCGGCCCGTATTGCCCGCAGGAGGCCCTGATTTCTTTCATCGTTTCCTCGTTTCTTCCCGCTTCCATATGCGTGATCAGGATGCCTGCGGGATATTCTAGCCTTGCCAGGCCTTGCGAAAGCAGGCCGGGCGTCATGTGGCCGGAAATCCTGGCGCGTTCGATGTTTCTTTTCAGGAAGGTCGCCTCCATCATCAGGTAGCGAAGATTTCCGACTTTTTTCAGCATTTCCCAGAAGGCATCGCAAAGCGTGGTATCGCCGCTGAATGCGAAGGAATGCTCCCCGCTGTCGAAAAGATAACCCAGCGCGGGAACGGAATGCAGAGCAGGAAGCGCGGTGATTTTTCTTCCATCCAGGAAGACGGTCTCCCCGACCCTGATCGCCTCGAACCTGATGTAGGGATTTTCAGGTGCAGGCTGAACGGTGTAATCAGGCCAGAGGAGGGAATTGAAGACATGGGTCTTCAGGATCGCGATCGTTTCAGGCAGGGCATGCACGACGAGCGGGATTTTCCTGAAACTGCCCGCGCTGTCCGCCAGCATCGGCAGCATGGCGATGTGATCCATATGGGAATGCGTCAGAAAGACATGATCTATCTTCCTCATTCCTTCAAGGTCGAGGTCGCCCGCTCCCGTTCCGCAATCGATCAGGATGTCGTCGTCTAGCTGCAGGCAGGTGGTGCGGAGGTCCGCGCCGACCCCCCCGCTGCATCCCAGTATGGTGAGCTTCATCATCTACAATTTAATGCCTGCTTGTTCGCATTTCAACCCTGTCATGCGCCTGTCACATGCTGCAGGTATCTTTTCAGAAAGGGGGGTATCTGGTGGGCAGCGATCTCGATGCGCTGATGGAGAAAATGCTCGCGCTCCATGATTCGGTCATGGCGACACAGCATCAGCTACTCGATCTTTGGCGCCCCAACATCAAAAGACCGGAATTTCTCAAGAGCGCCGCGAATCTCGCTGCGTACATCGGCCTGAGAAGGCACGACCTGAGGGAACTCCAGTCCGATCTCGCCGCCATGGGCCTTTCTTCCCTGGGGCGCTGCGAAGGGCATGTTCTCGCCACGCTGGACGCCGTGACCCATGCCTTGAAGCGCATGCTCGGGGAAGAAGTCACTCCCGAGGAAGTGGAAAAAACCAGGCTCGCCATCGAGGAGGACCGGCTTCTCCTCAAGCGTCATACCATAGAGCTTCTGGGGGATGCCCCTTCCCACAGATGGACCCGCTTCATGGTGACTTTCCCCACGGACGCAGCCACCGATTACTCTTTCGTCAGAGACCTTCTGGCAAGGGGGATGAACTGCGCTCGCATCAATTGCGCCCATGACCATGCTGCCGCCTGGAAAAACATGATAGACAATGTCCGGCGCGCAGAGCTCGAAGTCGGAAAACGCTGCAGGATCCTGATGGATCTCGCCGGGCCGAAACTGCGGACAGGACAGGTCGCCCTAGGTCCGCCGGTATTGCATGTCAATCCGAAAAGGGACAGGGAGGGAAAGACGATCAAGGAAGCCCATATCGTCCTGGACTCTTCCGGGCGTCCCGGAAATTCCGAACGCCCCTCCCTGGCCGTACCCCACAAATGGCTGAAAAAGTTGAGAACGGGGGACGAGGTGCATTTCAGGGATCTCTTGAAGCGCACCAGGAAACTGCGCGTCCTCGATCGCCTGTCAGCCGAGGAAGTCTTGACTGCCTGCTCGGATGCCGCCTATATCGGACAGGGCACCAAATTGGAATACGCCAAGGGCAAGGCCGCCGAAACCCTTGATTTTTCACCTGATTCACTCGAAATCAGGCTTGCCGAAGGAGACATGCTGCTTCTTTCCAGGCGTCCTGTTCCGGGGGAGCCGCAGAAAGTTGACCAATCAGGCAATGTCGTCGCCCACGCCCATATTTCCTGCCAGCAGCCGGAAGTGTTTCAATCCCTGGAATGCGGCGAGAAAGTCTGGATAGACGACGGCAGAATGGGCGCGCTGATCGAGAAGATCGACGAATCGGGGGCATGGCTCAGAATCACCCATGCGCGCAAGCAGGGGGAAAAGCTGGGCGCCGAGAAAGGCCTCAATTTCCCCGACAGCGACATCCGTCTTCCCCCTCTTTCGGAGAAGGACAGGGCAGATCTCGCGTTCGCCGTTGAACATGCGGACATTGTCGGCTGCTCTTTCTTCCATCAGGCCCAGGACATGGACGAACTGATCGACGCGCTGGATCAGCTGGGCGGGAAACATCTCGGCATCATCGCGAAGATAGAAACAAGAAAGGCGGTCGAGAATCTGCCTGAAATCATCATCCATGGCGCCAAGCACCATTTCGGGATCATGATCGCGAGAGGGGATCTCGCGCTCGAGATCGGTTACGAGAGGCTGGCGGAAATCCAGGAGGAAATCCTCTGGGTCTGCGAAGCCGCACATGTTCCGGTCGTCTGGGCGACCCAGGTTCTCGAGAGCATGGTCAAACTCGGCCTTCCTTCCAGGGCTGAAATCACGGATGCAGCCATGGCCGAGCGGGCGGAATGCATCATGCTCAACAAGGGAGAATACCTGCTCAATGCGCTCGCCGTGCTGGACAATGTGGTAACGAGAATGCAGAACCACCAGACTAAGAAAACCTCGAAGTTCCGCGCATTGCACTGGTGAGCAGGGCGCGTTGACGCCCTAGACGAGGTCCGGGGCCATGACCGCCCTCAGGATGGTCTGCGTTTCCTCCCGCTTCGTCCTGTTGCTGAACCACCATATTCCGCCCTTTTTCACGCTCCATGCGCCCTCCACCCCTGAAAGAAGGAGGGAAGCGACCTGGCCCAGGGCCGGCTGATGCCCGACGACGATGACGCATCCCTTCGAATCCGGCCATCCCGTTTCGGCGAGGATGGATGCGAACGATGCGCCGGGCCTGACATCGGTCGAGGTGGAAAAGTCGCCATTGAGCGCCCTTGCTGTCTGCTGCGCCCTTTTCGCGGGGCTGACGATCATTCTGTATTCTTTCGGAAGCCTGGGCTTCAGCCAGCCTGCCATCTCCCCTGCCTGCTTCAGACCCCTTTCGGTGAGAGACCTTCCCTCGTCGGGAAAGCCGTCCTCGGCTTCGGCATGGCGCCACAATATCAGATCCATCTCGACTCCTTGTTCAATTCCAGAACGGCATGATCGTATCGAATGCTTCCCACTGGAGAGCGGCATGGGAGAGGGCGTTCGCCGTCCTGCACCCCACCCATCCCCTGACGAGCCCCCGGTCGGTATCGGACAGCTCTTGCAGAAGATGGTTCGTCGTCTCAGCATCGTTTATCGAACCCAGCACATCCTGTATCCCGGCCATCGCCTTCAGAAAATCCCTGGAAGCCTGCGCGGGATAAAGGCAGGAAAAGAATTCGGCCGCATAGCGCAGCTTCTTTCCCCTGATTCTCAGGGCATGGAGCTCGGGGTGGGAAAGCTTTTCGATGTTTCTCGCGCCCTTCCTGAAGCTGCGGTAAAGCTTCTCCAGCCTATCCCCTGCGAAATGCGCAATGGCAGGCGACCCGTCGCCCGATTTCCGGCTCATGAGCGCGCCGAGATTCAGCATCAGGATCTGGAATCTTTGCGATGAAAGCGCTTCCATTGCGGCTTCATTGCATTTCCTTCTCCTTCTTTCGGCTTCTTCACGAAGGCCATCCAGTTCGCCAGGAAAGGCTTCCCGAATCGGGACAAGCGTCTCGAACAGGAAAACATCCCAGTTCCTGGCGGGCCCGAGTTCCCTTCCCAGCCACCTCAATTCGGAAACGATAGGCGAAAAGGCTTCCCTGCCGAAATGCCCGGAGAATAGGCTGAAAGCCGATCTCATCCTTCTGAGCCCGACGCGGATCTGGTGGAGATATTCGCAATCCTCTTCTCGATCGAGAAAGCCCTGCAGATTGGCCTGGACCTGCTCGAGGCATGCCTTCAGGATTTCCCTGAAGGCTTCTTCGACATCCATTTTTCTTTCCAGATCGGCCGCCTGCGCCTTCCTGACCCTGTTGATCGCGCCGCCCATGTAGAGGGCATATCCCCTTTCGGCCTTGCTTCTTCCCTCGATGAAGAGGGGGGCGGTTTTCTGCAATTCAAGCGCGAAATCGAACAGCGAGGAGGGGTCCCCCGATTTCAGTTCGAGCTCTATTTCCGATATCGCTTCCTCGTTTTCCCCGGAAACGATCCTGCCCCGATCGAAACAATATTCGATTAGGCTGCCGCGGTATTCCACCGATACCGTTTTCCTGGTGAATTCGGTATGAAAAACCGCCTCGAGATCGCGGCGCAATTCTGCGTTGCCGAAAATTTCGACGAGGAAGGGATCATCGAACCGGGTGAAATCGAGCGCATCCCTGTGAAGCGGTACTTCCCATTCGTTTCTGGTATGAACGCCTGCAAGCATGTTGCCGCCCCCCTTCACGGTCTGTACCCATCGCCTGCCAACCTTCCTCAGGCGCAGGGCGATCCCTTTCGACTTGAGATCCAGGGCGGGCGTGTCGAAGTAACGGCTGACCAGATTCAAAGAAATTTTCGGGGATTTCAGAAGGGGATGCCGACTTAGCTTCGCCATGGAAGAATGCGGCACCCTCAGCTTGAGTTCTATTTCTACATTCATGATTCATTCTAGCATCATGTCCTTTGCATTAATTATATATACGGTTTATACTGTATTCAAGCCGCATCGCGGTTTCCTGAAAGGAGAGACAAAATGACGACGAAAGAAGCAGTCAAACCCGTTGCAAAAGCGGCAACCCCGAAGACGGTTGCGAAGGCAGCGGTGAGGCCTGCCGCTGGGGCGGCAGCCAAACCTGCCGCAGCCAAACCTGCCGCAGCCAAACCTGC
>JAJZTQ010000004.1:46036-93861 GCA_021848825.1 Pseudomonadota bacterium | reverse complement strand
GCAGCCAAACCTGCCGCAGCCAAACCTGCAGCCAGGGCTGCAGCCAAGCCAGAACCGGAAAAGAAGGCGAAAAAATCATCGAAGGTGATCAGGGACAGCTTCACCTTCCCCGAGACCGATTACCAGAAGATCTCGGAACTCAAGAAAGCATGCCTCGCCCTCGGCATCAATGCGAAGAAAAGCGAGATCCTCAGGGCAGGGCTCCATGCGCTTGCTTCGCTCGACAAACAGAAGCTCAAGGAGGTGATTTCGCAGATAGAGAAAATCAAGACAGGCAGGCCGCTCGGATCTGAAAAATCCTGAGCCGGCTTCATTGACGCCTGTCCGCGACAGGCGTTAAAATTCGCCCGTCAAATCATGATCAGGTGCCCGCATTGGAAAGTCATCACTGCTGTAACAATTCTGCAGTAAACTCGACTCACCGGCGGTAGCCTTCCAAAGCCCTGCTTTGGCTCTGCTGGGGACAGCGGAAGCAGAGGCAGGAGTTCTCCAGTCTCTCGCGTTTACGGAACGGACAGGGATTGGAATGAAATTCGAACACATCAAGACGGACAAGCTGACCGATTTCTTCTCGAGGCTCACGGCTGTGCAGCCTGCCTCCGCCCAGCTCGTCGGCCAGGTTTCCAGGAAGATGATGGAGGCGGCTGTCATGGACACGGCGACCCTCCTCCAGAATCTCTCCAGCACGGGGGAAGGGCTCCTCGACAGGGAGGCGGAAGAACGGTTCGAGCAATACGGCCCGAATTCGGTCGTGCACGAAAAGCACAAGAGCATTCCGATGGAGCTCTTCGAACGCTTCAAGAATCCGCTCAACCTGCTCCTGCTCGTGCTCGCCGCAATCTCCTTCTTCATGAAGGACATCGATTCGACCGTCATCATCTCCATCATGGTGCTGCTCTCCGTCGGCGTTTCATTCCTTCAGGAACACCGATCCAACAACGCGGCAGAAAAGCTTCGCGCCATGGTCAGCACCACCGCGACTGTCAGGAGAAAGGACAGGCGCGAAGGGGTTCCCCCGGAAATTACGGAAGCCTTCCACATCAGGCTCTCCCCTTCGAAGTCGCAAAACAGGGAAGTGCCGATCGAAACCCTCGTTCCGGGGGACATCGTCCAGCTCTCCGCAGGAGACATGATTCCGGCGGACGTCAGGCTGCTCACGGCAAAGGATCTTTTCGTGAGCCAATCCTCCCTGACAGGGGAATCGCTTCCTGTCGAAAAATTCGCCGGAACGGCGGACAAGGATTGCAAGAATCCGATCGAGCTCTCCAATGTCTGCTTCATGGGAACGAACGTGGTGAGCGGAACGGCAACCGGCATCATCGTGCAGACGGGGATCAACACCTATTTCGGCGCGCTCACCAGCACCATGGCGGGGACGCGCGTGCTCACCAGCTTCGACAAGGGCGTTAACAAATTCACCTGGGTGATGATAGGCTTCATGGCGGTGATGGTTCCCACCGTTTTCCTGATCAACGGCTTCACCAAAGGCAACTGGATGGAAGCCTTCCTTTTCGCCACTTCGGTCGCAGTCGGACTCACCCCCGAAATGCTGCCGATGATCATCACGGTGAACCTCGGCAAGGGCGCAATCGCCATGTCCAGGAAAAAAGTGATCGTCAAGCGGCTGAATTCGATACAGAATTTCGGCGCGATGGACGTGCTGTGCACCGACAAGACCGGAACATTGACCCAGGACAGGATCATCCTGGAAAAGCATGTCGACATCAACGGAGACGAATGCGAAGACGTGCTCGAATACGCCTATCTCAACAGCTACTATCAGACCGGACTGAAAAGCCTTCTCGATGTCGCCGTTCTCAACTACATCGAGCTGAAAAGCAGCCTGAAGGTCGAGAGCGACTACAGGAAGATAGATGAAATTCCTTTCGATTTCGTCAGGAGAAGGATGTCTGTCGTCGTGGAACAGGCGAGCGAGAGACAGCATGTTCTGATCTGCAAAGGCGCCGTCGAGGAGATCTTCAGCATCTGCAGCAAGGGCGAGATCAACGGCGAAACATTCGATCTCGAAAAGACCCATTCGGAACGCCTGATCGAGGTGACAAGGGCGCTCAACGAGGACGGATTCAGGGTGATCGCCGTGGCCTACAAGGAAGTGCCGCCGGACCAGGCAACCTATTCGGTGAAAGACGAGTCAGCCCTCACTTTGCTCGGCTATATCGCCTTCCTCGATCCGCCGAAGGACAGCGCGACGGAGGCGATCGCAGCTCTCAACAGGCATGGCGTGGCAGTCAAGATTTTGACAGGCGACAACGATGCGGTGACGCGCAAGATCTGCAGGGAAGTCGGCCTTGCAGTCGAACATGTCGTCCTCGGCAGCGAAGTCGAGCCGATGTCGAACGAGGAACTCGAAACCGTGGCTGAAACGGCCACCGTATTCGCCAAGCTTTCCCCGATGCAGAAGGCAAGGGTCATCAAGGCGCTTCAGAGGAAGGGGCATGTCGTCGGATTCATGGGGGACGGCATCAACGACGGTCCGGCGCTCAAGGCTGCCGACGTCGGTGTTTCCGTCGACACCGCTGTCGACATTGCAAAGGAATCTGCCGACATCATCCTGCTCGAGAAGAGCCTGATGGTGCTCGAAGAGGGCGTCCTGGAAGGAAGAAAGGTTTTCGGCAACATCATCAAGTACATCAGGATGGGTGCGAGCTCGAATTTCGGCAACATGTTCAGCGTGCTGGGCGCATCTGCATTCCTGCCTTTCCTGCCGATGGCCCCGATCCAGATCCTCACCAACAACCTGCTCTACGATTTTTCCCAGACAGCCATCCCGACCGACAATGTCGACGAGAGCTATCTTTCGAAGCCGAGGAAATGGGATCTGGGAGACATCACGAAATTCATGATCTTCATCGGGCCGATCAGCTCCATTTTCGATTATGCAACCTATTTCACCATGCTCTACGTTTTCAATGCATGGGACAACGCCTCGCTGTTCCAGAGCGGCTGGTTTGTCGAGTCGCTGCTTTCCCAGACCCTCATCATCCATATCCTGAGAACGGGAAAGCTTCCCTTCATCCAGAGCTGGGCAAGCCTGCCGCTCACCGTGACCACGCTGATCGTCAGCGCCGTGGGGCTCTGGCTTCCCTATTCACCCTTCGCATCTTCCCTGAACCTCGTGCCCTTGCCGGGAAAATACTGGTTTGCACTATTGGCGATACTGACGGGCTATCTGGTGCTGACGCAATGGGCGAAGTCGCTGATCATCAGGAAATTCGGATTGCATTGATGAAAAGGTGGCTCGCACTGCTTTTCCTTGCAGGTTTCGGTCAGGCATGGGGTGAAGATGCTGAAGACTGGAGCACCCATTTCCAGTTCACCAACGTCAGCCAATGGCATCCTGCATTTACTGCCCCCTATTCAGGCCAGAACAGCCTGAACCCGAACCAAAGCAGCAATGAGACTTCGGACATCACGCTCTATGCAGGTCTGCGCCTTTCGGGGAGCAGCGAAATATGGATCAACCCTGAAATTGATCAGGGTTTCGGCCTAAGCAACACGCTAGGCATGGCCGGCTACCCCAGCGGCGAAGCGTACAAGGTCGGCGCGAATCCACCCTATCAGCGCCTGCCGAGATTCTTCTACAGAAAGACCTTCGATCTCGACGGAGAAGAGCAGAAAGTGGAATCGGGCGAAAACCAGTTCTCGGCAAGCCGGACTGCGGACAATGTCGTTCTGACTGTCGGCAAATTCTCTGTTGTCGACATATTCGACAACAACAGCTACGCTCACGACCCGAGAATGGATTTCCTCAACTGGTCCGTCATCGAATCGGGCGCGTTCGATTATGCGGCAGACGCCTGGGGATATACCTACGGCATGTCGCTGGAATGGACCCGGTCATGGTGGACATTGAGAAGCGGTTTCTTCGACATGTCGAAGACGTCGAACAGCACGAAGCTCGACCCGACTTTCGCCCAGCACGAATTCGTCGCGGAATTCGAAGAACGCCATCAGTTGATGGGTCATCCCGGAAAGCTGAAGCTTCTCGGATTCGACAACCATGCGGTGATGGGAAGCTATGACGATGCGCTCGCGGCAGGCGGCATCCCAGACACAGCGCTCGTCAGGCGGGGGAGTTCGAGCCCCGGTTTCGCATTGAACCTCGAACAGGAATTGGCTGCGGACCTCGGCGCATTCCTGCGCGCAAGCTACAATCAAGGTTCAGAACAGGCCTTCGATTTCACCGAAATAAACCGTTCTGTCTCCGGCGGCATCGCCCTGAAGGGAGACAGATGGGGAAGAAGCGGAGACACTTTCGGACTGGCTGCCGCAGTCAACGGATTGTCAGATGCAGCCCGAGCCTATTTCGCTGCGGGCGGAATGGGCATCCTGATAGGTGACGGAAGGCTCAATTACGGCCAGGAGAAGATTCTGGAGACCTACTATTCCCTGCAGGCAAACCAGCATGTCTTCGTCACATTCGATTACCAGCATGCAGTGAATCCTGCCTACAATCGGGACAGAGGCCCTGTCGACATCTATGGCGCGCGCGTGCATCTTGAATACTGATTTTGCACAACAGGTTGATCTGGAATAGTCGATGGGCTATCCTTGCACCCTCATCAGCCGGAGAAGAACTTGGAACAGAGCGGCAAGTCCAGTCTAGCAACACTATCCCTCGCAGCCCTGGGAGTCGTGTATGGCGACATCGGAACAAGCCCTCTCTATACGCTGAACACGATCTTCACTGCCGGCGCGCATCCCGTTCCGCTGAACCATGAGAACATCCTCGGCATTCTCTCCCTGATCTTCTGGTCGCTGATGATCGTGGTTTCCTTCAAGTATGTCGTATTCATCATGCATGCCGACAACGAGGGGGAAGGCGGCATCATGGCGCTTCTCGCGCTGGTCCTGGGAAAGCTCGGACGTGACGAGAAGAGGCGAGCCGTCATCCTGATATTGGGGCTTTTCGGCACGGCGCTCTTTTACGGCGACGGGGTCATCACCCCGGCCATTTCAGTTCTCTCCGCAGTCGAAGGATTGCAGGTCGCAAGCCCGCTTTTCAAGGTCTACGTCATTCCCCTGACGCTCATCATTCTTTTCGGACTATTCCTGTTCCAGCGCAGGGGAACGGCAAGCGTCGGCGCATTCTTCGGCCCGGTCATGTGCATATGGTTCGTCACGCTCGCGCTATTCGGCATTTCCAGCATTCTTTCCGCACCGCGCGTGCTCGAAGCGCTCAATCCCGCTCACGGGTTCCGTTTCCTGGCAGCGAACCCCTGGCTCGGCTTCCTTTCACTGGGCGGGGTCGTTCTCGCGCTGACAGGCGCGGAAGCCCTTTATGCGGACATGGGGCATTTCGGGAGAAAACCCGTTCAGCTCGTCTGGTTCGGCTTCGTCCTTCCGGCCCTTGTGCTCAATTACTTCGGCCAGGGCGCCCTGCTGATGGTAAACCCCAAGGCGATCCAGAATCCTTTCTTTCTGCTTGCTCCCAACTGGCTGCTCTATCCGCTGGTCATCCTTTCCACCGTCGCCACGGTGATCGCCTCCCAGGCTGTCATATCGGGGGCATTCTCCATGACCAACCAGGCAATCAGGCTGGGCTATGCGCCCAGAATGGAAACCCAGCACACTTCGGAGGAGGAAATAGGTCAGATCTATGTCCCTGGGATCAACTGGGCGCTGCTTCTTTCGGTGGCGGCGCTAGTCCTTGGATTCAGATCCTCCGCCAATCTCGCTTCCGCATACGGCATCGCGGTCACCGGGACCATGACCGTGACGACCGTTCTTGCCTTCATTGTCGTTAGAAGGCTCTGGGGATGGGGGCTGTTGAGAGGAGCGCTGCTGATATCGGCCCTGATAGCCGTCGATCTTTCGTTCTTCTTCGCCAACCTGATCAAGATCGAGGAAGGGGGATGGTTTCCGCTTGCGATGGCTTCGGTCATCTTCACGCTGATGACGACATGGAAGCGCGGAAGGGTCCTGCTCGCCGAACGCATGAAGCGGGATTCGATAGAACTGCTGCCATTCGTCGAGTCGATCTCGCCCGACTCCGTCGTCAGGGTGCCGGGAACGGCGATTTTCCTGACCGCCAATCCCGAAGGCGTGCCCCATGCGCTGCTTCACAACCTGAAACACAACAAGGTGCTGCATGAGCGGGTGGTGATACTCACCGTGAAAGTGCTTGAAATCCCTCATGTGCCCGCTGAGGAAAGAATCGAGCACACGCCGATGAAGAACGAATTTCACCGCATGATCGTGCGCTACGGCTTCAAGGATGAGCCCAACCTTCCCAGAGCGCTCTTCGCCCAGGACATTTTGAAGTTGGAGCCCATGGATACTTCCTTCTTCCTTTCGAGGGAGATGCTGATTCCGAAGGCGGGTCAGAAAATGGCCCTTTGGCGGGAAAAGCTCTTCGTGGCCATGTTCCGAAACGCCGGAAGCGCGGTTCCCTTCTTCAGGATTCCCCCCAACAGGGTGGTGGAAATCGGCGCCCAGATCGTGCTCTAGGGCGTGTCAACGCCTTAGTGCAATACCCGGGGCATGCTGAGCACGAACTCGGGGATGGAAACATCGAAATGCTCGCCGCTTTCTGCAACCATCTGGTATTCCCCGTGCATCGTTCCCACAGGGGTGGCGATCGCCGTTCCGCTGGTATACCTGAAGCTCTCGCCCGGTTTCAGGAGCGGCTGTTCGCCCACCACGCCCAGCCCCCTGACTTCCTGCATCTGCTGGTTTGCATCGGTGATGACCCAGTGACGGCTGACCAGCTGTATGTCCACAGGCGCGTCGTTGGTGATGGTGATGGTATAGGCGAAAACATAATGCCCGCGCTCCTCGTCGGACTCCTCGGGGATGTAGTGCACGGATGTGTCGATTTTTACGTCGTAATCTTTCAGAGCCATCTCTATTTTCACATTGATCTTCAGCTTCTAGTTGGACAAGGGTTTCATGTAGAATAGCCTCTTTTGCCGAGGAATATCGATGCCCAATTACCTGATCGCGCCAAGCATCCTCTCAGCCAACTTTGCGAAGCTGGGGGAGGAAGTCGTCAACGTCATCGACGCAGGCGCAGACATCATTCATTTCGATGTCATGGACAATCATTATGTACCTAACCTGACGATCGGTCCACTCGTTTGCGAAGCAATCCGTCCCCTGACCAAGGCACCGATAGACGTCCACCTCATGGTAAAACCCGTGGACAGGATCATTCCCGATTTCGCGAAGGCGGGTGCAAACATCATTTCGTTCCATCCAGAAGCATCCGAGCATATCGACAGGACGATAGGCCTGATCAAGGACCAGGGATGCAAGGCAGGACTCGTTTTCAATCCTGCCACGCCCTTGAACTATCTCGATCATGTGATCGAAAAGCTCGATCTTGTGCTGATCATGTCGGTCAATCCGGGATTCGGCGGACAGAAATTCATCCCTGAGGCGCTCAACAAGATCAGGACGGTTCGCAGGATGATAGACGAGAAGGGACTCGACATCATGCTCGAAATCGACGGCGGCGTGAAGGTGGACAACATCCAGGAAGTCGCGAGGGCGGGCGCGGACACCTTCGTGGCAGGTTCTGCGATCTACAATACCCCCGACTACAGGGCGACGATCTCGCAGATGCGCGCGGAGCTCGCAAAAGCATGATGCTGGAGAAAGCCCGCCTTGCCGTGAAGGCAGTGATGATCGATCTCGACGGCACCCTTCTCGACACCGCGGGGGATCTCGCCACGGCTGCAAACCTCACCTTGCGCGAACTCGGGGAGGCCGAAGTCGACCCCGAAGTCGTCAAGACCTTCATCGGCAAGGGCGTGATCAACCTGATGAGGAAGTCCTACATCGCCTCGACGTCCAGGGAGCCGGATGACATGGATTCCGTGATGGAGATCTTCGACAGGCATTATGACGCCGTGGTATCCAATGAATCGAGGCCCTACCCGGGCGTCGTCGAGGGGCTGGAGGCGATGAAGTCGTCGGGATTCCATCTCGCCTGCATCACCAACAAGGCCGAGCGCTTCACCATCCCGCTTCTCAGGGACACAGGGCTTCACGATTACTTCGATATCGTGCTCTCCGGGGACAGCCTCCCGAAAAAGAAGCCGGATCCCATGCCGCTTCTTCATGCATGCCGGCATTTCGGCATCGAACCTTCCGAAATGCTGCTGATAGGCGACTCGGTGAACGACGTCCAGGCGGCGAGAGCCGCAGGCTGCTCGGTGTTCTGCGTGCCGTACGGCTACAACGAGGGAAACGACGTCAGGGAGCTCGACACGGATGCGCTGGTGGAAAGCCTGCTCGATGCATCCAGGCTAATAGAGAAAAATGACTGAAGCCGAATTCGACAGGCTGAAAGGGGAAGGATACAACAGGATTCCCCTGGTCCTCGAGACGTTCGCAGATCTCGACACGCCGCTTTCAGTCTATCTGAAGCTCGCCAATACCCCCTATTCCTACCTCCTCGAATCCGTCGTGGGCGGGGAGCGATTCGGTCGCTATTCGATCATCGGCCTTCCCGCGAAATGCGTGCTGAAGTTCTTCGGAAAGCGCTACCGGGTTTTTGTCGACGGAAAAATTTCGGAGGAAGGGGAATCGGAAGATCCGCTTCAATATGTCGAGGCTTTCCAGAAGCGGTTCAGGGCAGCCCCCATTTCCTTCCCACTCAGGTTTTTCGGCGGGCTGGTCGGCTATTTCGGGTACGACACCGTCAGGTACATAGAGCCCAGGCTCTCCGGGGCTGCGAAAAAGGATACGTTGGGCACGCCCGACATCCTCCTGATGCTCTCGGAAGAGCTCGCCGTTTTCGACAATCTTTCGGGGAAGCTCTATCTGATCGTCTATGCCGATGCGGAAGACGAATCGGCCTATCGAAAGGCGAAGCAGAGGCTCGATGCATTGAAGCGGAACCTGCGATCGCAGGCCAGGGTTCCCGAATACAGCCCCAAGGATTCTCGCCCCGAACCCGTTTCCGAAATCGGGGAAAAGGCATTCCTGGATGCCGTGGCGAAATCCAAGCACTACATCGTCGAAGGCGACATCATGCAGGTCCAGATCTCGCAGCGCATCACCCTGCCGTTCGATGCGCCTCCCGTCAATCTGTACAGGGCCTTGCGCGCGATCAATCCTTCCCCCTACATGTTCTATTTCGACCTCGAGGATTTCCAGATCGTCGGCGCTTCCCCTGAAATACTGGTCAGGCAGGAGGGCGACAAGATCACGGTGAGGCCGATCGCAGGAACAAGGCCGAGAGGCGCCACACTCGAGCAGGACAGGGAATTCGAGCAGGATCTCTTGTCCGACCCCAAGGAGCGGGCTGAGCATCTGATGCTGATCGATCTCGGCAGAAACGACATAGGCCGGGTCGCCAGAACCGGGACCGTGAAGGTGACGGAAAAGATGGTCGTCGA
Organism: Pseudomonadota bacterium; assembly: GCA_021848825.1. Taxonomy (GTDB): domain Bacteria; phylum Pseudomonadota; class Gammaproteobacteria; order Burkholderiales; family JABEVD01; genus JABEVD01. The sequence continues at coordinate 84,493 of JAJZTQ010000004.1, read as the reverse complement.
GCGCTATTCTCACGTGATGCACATCGTCTCGAACGTCGAAGGAAAGATCAAGGAAGGCATGAGCGCGATCGAGCTGTTGCGCGCGACCTTCCCCGCGGGAACGGTGACGGGTACGCCTAAAGTCCGCTCAATGGAGATCATAGACGAACTCGAGCCTACGAAGCGCGGCATCTATGCGGGTGCGGTGGGCTACATCGGATTCAACGGCAACATGGATCTCGCCATCGCGATCAGGACTGCCGTGATCAAGGACGGGAAGCTCAACGTCCAGGCTGCAGCCGGAATCGTCGCCGACTCCATTCCTGAAAACGAATGGATGGAAACGAGGAACAAGGCGAGAGCCGTGCTTCGCGCCGCAGAAATGACGCTCTCAGGCCTCGATTCGGAAAATTAGCCGCCTTCGCACGCAACCGGGCTTCCAAGAGCCATTCCTTTATTGCGCGAGCGCCTGACGCGCCTCCGTTTCCGTTCAGCCGCATGATTCGGCAGGGCCGGCTATACTCTGATTTTACAAACCGGAAGGGAGGTGACATGAAAAGAAATCCCGGCTGCTGGTTCGAAATCTATGTACAGGACATGGCTCGCGCCAAGCGCTTCTACGAAACGGTGTTCAAGGTCACGCTTGAGAAATTGAACAGCCCGGACATAGAGATGTGGGGCTTTCCTGGAGACATGGAGCGTTACGGCTCGGCAGGGTCGCTCGTCAAAATGCAGGGCGTCAGCTCCGGCGGGAACAGCACCATCGTCTATTTCTCCTGCGATGACTGTGCCGTCGAGGCTGACCTTGTCGGCAAATCCGGCGGAAAGATATACAAGGAGAAGTTCTCCATCGGCGAATATGGCTTCATCGCCCTGGGGACGGATACCGAGGGCAACATGATCGGGCTGCATTCGATGAAATGACCCGGCTTCGCAGCCAGATCATGCAGGGCTCCGGTTTCGATAAAGAAAGATCAGGCTCCGCGTTCCCTCAGTCACTCCCAGAGAGGGGAGCGACTAACGCCGTGTAGTCTCGCTCCGCGACCCCTCGCTCTGCAAATGCGTCATGATGATACCCAATCCGGATAAATTTTCATAATGTTCTAAATTAAAAGGAAAATCAATATTCATGGCATCCTGAATTTGGAAGCAAATGCGTCGGAACACCAGCCCGGGATCTCCGGAACTCCGACGATGTAGCGCTCGTCGGATATGGCGCTGTCAGGTCTCGATTCTGAAAATCAGCATTATTGCCTGAACTGCTTCTCTGTTCTATGATGTGTATCGTTGAATGAAAGGATACACACCTTGCGCACCAATATTAACATCGACGACAAGCTGATGGAAAATACCCTTAGGGCAACAGGACTCAAGACCAAAAAGGAAGTCGTCGAACTGGGGCTTCGCACTCTTTTGCGGCTCAAGCAGCAGGAGGAAATCCGGGCATTTCGGGGCAGGCTCAACTGGCAGGGCGATCTGGAAGCGATGAGGCGCGACGAGTGATCCTGGTCGACTCCAGCGTATGGATCGACTACTTCAGGGGAACCGCCACCCCCGAGTCGGAGGCGCTGGACAAATTCCTGGGAATCGAGCCTGTCGCGATAGGTGACCTGATCCTTGTAGAAGTCGTGCAAGGATTCCGCAGCGACGCCGACTTCAACCAGGCGAAAAGACTTCTGACCTCCCTTACGATCGTGGATATGGTCGGACAGCATATCGCGATCCGGGCTGCCGAGAATTTCCGCAAACTGCGATTGCTCGGAATCGCCGTGCGCAAAACAGTGGATACCGTAATCGCAACACGCTGCATCGAGAACGATCTGCCGCTCTTGTACAGCGACAGGGACTTCGACCCCTTCGTGACTCACCTCGGCCTCCGTTCAGCACTACCGTGAATGCCACCCGAATCCGGGTTCTGAAAGACGAAGCTTTCGACATGCTCTATCATGCCGGCGCCCCGGAATCCGGCGGCATGCTCGTCACGGCGGACGAGCGCTATTTCATCTCGGGCAAACCTCCGAAGACTTCCTGAAGGCTTGGCGACCGGAGAAGCGCCCCCTGCCTCAAGAGGGCAGTTGACGGCCGTTTCTGCCTTCGGCGAATCTGTGAGAAAATGACGGATTCAGTGATTCGGGCCGAACCATGCTCTTGATGATCGACAATTACGACTCCTTCACCTACAACCTCGTTCAGTATTTCGGGGAACTGGGGCAGGAAGTCGACGTGAAGCGTAACGACGAAATAACGCTCGACTATATCGACAGGAAATACGATTACATCGTCGTTTCTCCCGGCCCCTGCACGCCAAATGAGGCCGGCATCTCGGTTCCGCTGATCCGGGAATTTGCAGGAAAGATCCCGATACTCGGGGTATGCCTGGGACACCAGAGCATAGGCCAGGCATTCGGAGGCAAGATCATCCATGCCAGGGAACTGATGCACGGCAAGACTTCGCTCATCCACCATGTCGACCGCGGCGTCTTCACCGGCATCCCCAATCCGTTCATCGCAACGCGTTACCATTCCCTGGTGATCGAGCGTGAAACCATTCCCGAATGCCTGGAGATCACCGCCTGGACCGAAGACGGCGAAATCATGGGGGTGAAGCACAGGACGCTTGCCGTGGAAGGCGTTCAGTTCCATCCCGAATCCATCCTCACGGAATACGGTCACGAAATGCTGAAGAATTTCCTGGAGCATAAATGACCCCCCAGGCTGCAATGAATGCCCTGATCGAGAAGAAAGACCTGTCTTCCGAGGAAATGACATCCGTCATGAACCAGGTCATGTCGGGAGAGCTGACCCCCGTGCAGATCGCCGGGATCGTGATCGCGCTGAGATCGAAGGGGGAAACGGTCGAGGAAATCGCCGCAGCGGCAAGGGTGATGAGGGAACTCTCCGCGAAAGTCGAAGTGCCTGAAGACGTGCATCTCATCGACACCTGCGGAACGGGAGGAGACGGCACGCATACCTTCAACATTTCGACAGCCTCTGCAATCGTCGCGGCGTCAGCAGGGGCGAAAGTCGCAAAGCATGGCGGAAGATCGGTTTCGAGCACCTGCGGAAGCGCGGACGTCCTCGAGCATCTCGGCGTGAATGTGAATCTCGCGCCCAATGAGGTCGCGAAATCGATCATGGAAACAGGGCTGGGATTCATGTTCGCGCCCGCTCACCACAGCGCCATGAAATATGCCGCGCCGGTGAGACGCGAGCTCGGCGTCAGGACCATCTTCAATCTGCTGGGGCCCATGACCAATCCTGCAAATGCGAAGAACCAGGTGATAGGCGTCTATCAGAAGGATCTCGTGGCGAAATTCGCGCGAGTGCTGAAACTCCTTGGAAGCCGGCATGTCCTCGTGGTCCACGGCATGGACGGTCTGGACGAAATCTCGATCGGCGAGGAAACGCTTGTCGCCGAACTGAAGGATGGGAAGATCCTCGAATATGTCCTGAAGCCTGAAGATTTCGGCATCGAGAGATCGCCTCTCGAAAGCATCAGGGCGCGCGACATCGAAGAATCGAAGCGGATGCTGCAGGACGCCATCGACGGGAAAGCCGGGCCGGCCCGCGACATCGTCACCCTCAATGCAGGCGCATCCATATACGTCGCCGGATTCGCGAAAAGCATAGGAGAGGGGATAGAAAACGCGAAATACCAGATCTCGAGCGGCGCTGCCAAAAGAAAGCTCGAAGAGCTCGTTTCCTTCACGAACAGCTTCAAAGCTCGGTGAAAGTCGCCCGCTCGTAATCCGCGCCCTTTCCGACCAGCTCCTCCAGCCTGAACTGCATCGTAAGCTTGTCCTTGTCGAGTATCTCGACGATCCTGTTCCTCGCGTACCATCCCTTGGGCATCACGATGCTCGACCTTTCCTTGAGATGGAGCAGGATGGCTCCGCCGTACTTGGCCGATGGTGCGTTGACTCCAGTCGGGCGCACGGCGACAGGCTCCGGCCTTCCCTCTATCAGCCTGAGGCCCATGTTGACGCTTCCGTCCAGTCCTCCGATGACCCACCTTATCACGCATGGGATGAAGCTTTTCCCGGAATGAATGCCGACAAGATGCCCCGGGCTGACCCGCTGACCCCGTGACAAGCGGATCAGGGTGTATCCGGCTGCATTTTCGTCCTGGATATCCCATTTCTCCGTTTCGAGGAAAACCTCTTCTTCCTTCGTCACCACATGCCCGAAAAGCCTGATCTCCTCGTGCTGCCTGGCGCTCAGCGTTCCCTTCTCGGGAATGATGCCCCTGCCCCCCAGCTTTTCATGCAGGGCTTCGAGTCCGAAGCAGAGTTCGGTCTCGTGGCTGATGGTTCGCTTCTCGAATCCGCGAGGCTTCTTCCCTTCGCACCAGTATTGGTGGAGCTTCTCCATCAGGGGGAGGCAGAATTCTACTGAAACATCGTCGCCTAAGCCGAGTCCGGAGGGAGCCTGCCCCTGCCGAAGCAGGGCGATCTTGATCCTCAGGTTCTTCCCCAGCTCTGCCGTATCCAGATAGCGAACCGCAGGCCCGGAAGCATTCGGGCTCACGCATTCCGAATTCACCAGATCGATCGTCAAGGGCGGCGTATCCTTTGCGGTAGCGGGGATATCCCTTGAAATGTTCACCAGGGGCGCCCATTCTTCCGCCCACCGGTTGACGACCTGAAACTGCATCCGGCTCAATTCGTAGGGATCGGCCTGGGCAATCAGGACAGCCCGGATGAAATGCTCGGCGCAGGAAGCAGGCTTCGGAAGCAGCTTGAGGCTTTCGAGAACCGGCAATGTGGAGAAGCCCTTTCCCTCCGAAAAAAAGTAAAGGCGATGAAGCTGAAGCCAGAGGGATGGCCTGACCTGATGCTGGGCAAAGAGGTATTCGATGATCTGCAATGCGGTATAGCGCAGACAGCGCTGACTGATCAGCGGAAGATGGCGCGAAACGCCGGCATCCCCTGCGACTCCGGCCTCCATGCAATGACCGTACGAGACGACCATTTCCGCCCACAAGGAAAGGGTTTCGTTCAGTACCGAAGATTCGATTTCGTTGAAGGGAAGCGGCTTTCCGACGATCTTCTTCGCATACCCGCCCTGCACGATGTTAACCGTGTCTCGCAGCTGCTCGCTTATCTTCAGACGGTCGAGCGGGCTCAACGGGGAACGGTTCATCTCCCTGAGCTTTTCCGAAAGAGCGCCATGGGCAATGCGGATATCCGTCAGCTGGAACTGCGATATCCAGCGCCCGCACGAGGCGGGGTCGGCGAAAGGGGGCTCCCTTTTCTTGTCGATCTCTGGCAGATTCAGATGCAGCATCGCCACTTCCGGGCTTCAGTGCACGGTGCTGGACTGGAAAAGCTGCGTCATCCGTTCTCCAGGAAGCGGCTTGCTGAAATAATAGCCCTGGAATCCATGGCAGCCCTGGTCCTTGAGATGGCTCAACTGATCGGAAGTCTCCACCCCTTCGGCGATGACCTTCAGCTTCAGGCTTCGCGCCATCGCGATGATTGCAGCGACGATGGCCGCGTCATTCGGGTCATCGGTGATGTCCCGGACGAAAGACTGGTCTATCTTCAACACGTCCAGCGGAAAGCGCTTCAGATAGGAAAGGGAGGAATATCCCGTCCCGAAATCATCCAGCGAAAGCTTGACGCCGAGATGCTTCAGGCGGTTGAGCGTTTGGAGCGTCGATTCGGTATTGTGCATCAGCATGCTTTCCGTCATTTCAAGTTCCAGCCTGCTTGCGGAAAGAGCGGTTTCATCCAGGATTTTCTCTATCATGTTTGCAAAATCGCCGCCGAGCCTGAATTGCCTGGGCGAAACATTGATCGAGATGCGCTGCGTTTCGTTCAGGAATCCGGCCATCTGCCAGACCTTCATCTGGGCGCAGACTGTCTTCATCAGCCATTCTCCCAAATCGACGATCAGCCCCGTCTCTTCCGCAAGAGGGATGAATTTTGCCGGAGAAATCCATCCCTGAACAGGGTGACGCCACCTCATCAGCGCTTCCATCCCGGTGACGAAGCCGCTGCCTATGTCGACCTGAGGCTGGTAATGGACTTCCAGCTCGTTCCGCTCGAGCGCCCTTCTCAGTTCCGTCTGCAGGGAAAGCCGCTCTACCGTGAGCGCATTCATCTGCTCCGCATAGAACTGGTAGCTGTTTCGGCCCATGGATTTGGCATGGTGGAGCGCGGCATCCGCTCCCTTGATCAGCTCTTCCGCGTCTTCCGCGTCCGACGGGTAAAGCGCGATGCCTATGCTCGGCGTGACCAGCACCTCTTCGTTCTCGAAATGGAATGGAACGGTCAATGCGGATCTGACTTTATCTGCAACGACGGCGGCGATCTTGGCCACTTCCCCGATTTCGCTTCTGCCCATGTTGGTGACGATGATCACGAATTCATCCCCGCCCAGCCTCGCCACGGTATCCCCTTCCCTGACGCAGGCATGCAGCCTGTGCGCGACGGACTGCAGCAGCGCATCGCCTCCGGCATGACCCAGGCTGTCGTTCACTTCCTTGAAATGATCGAGGTCGAGATAGAGCACGGCAAGCTGCTTTCCTTCTCTCAGGGACTGGTTGATCAGCATCTCCAGCCTGTCCATGAGCAGCAGGCGATTGGGAAGGCCGGTCAGGGTGTCGAAATAGGCCAGCCTGTGGATCTGCTCCTCGGCGAGCTTCCTTTCGGTGATGTCCAGGGAAATGCCGACGTAATGGGTGATTTCTCCGTCTTCCCCTTTGATCGCGTTGATCGCCTGCAATTCAGGATAGGTTTCGCCGTTTTTCCTCCTGCTCCATACTTCCCCCTGCCACCGCCCGCTCTCGCGCAGCGACTGCTGGATCGCCTGCTGGAATTCCTCGTCGTGCTGCCTGGATCTCAGAATGCTCTGCGGCATTCCTACGAGTTCCTCCCTGGAATACCCGGAAATGGTGGAAAATGCGGGATTGACGCTGACGATGTTTTGCTGGCTGTCGGCGATGAAGATGCCGTCCAGATTGTTCTCGAAAATGGAAGCCGCGAGGCGCATCTGCTCCTCGGCCCTTTTCCTTTCGCCTGCATCGCTCAAGGCGCCGTTCATTGCAGCGATGAAGCCCTCCTCATCGCGTATCGCCTCGAGGTGGATTTCGACCCATTTCGCGCGCCCCTCCCCATCGAGGATGCGAACTTCGTAGCGCGAATGATTCTCCCTGAAGAGGCGCCAGAGATGTTCCGAATGCTTCATGGCATCGGCCGGATGGAGGTAGCTGCCTATTGATTTGCCGATGCAGTCTTCAATCCTGAAACCGGTGATGCTTTCCCATGCCCTGCTGACGGAAATCAGATGGCCTTCCCTGTCCGCCTGGAAGATGCAGATCGCCAGCCTGTCCAGGAAGCCGGACCGATCGCGCTCGATCGCCGCAGCCCTGTTGATCGTGAGCGTCGCGCCGGTGATGGCCCCGCGCGCGTCCCTCAACGGATGAACCATGGCTTTCACTGCAACTTCCTTCCCTTCACGGTCGACGAGCAGGACGGGTTCCTTTTTCAGCACACGCTCCACGATGTTGCCTACTTTTTCGCCTGTCGCGGGGTCGATCATGCCGCACACTTCGGCAAGCGGCTTCCCCGCCGCTTCGCCCGTGCGCCAGCCGGTCAGGCTCTCCGCCTGACCGTTCAGCATGATTACCCTGCATTGCTTGTCGGTTGTGATCTCGGCATCAGCCATCGATTCCGTCCGTCTTTCCCCTGATGCTTTCAGGCCTCACAGAGATTAAACCATAAATTAATTAGATTTTACAATAATCTGCTCCTGTCTCCTAAAGAAAAACATGAAGAATTGATGACGGTGTCATTGCAGAATGCCATGACCTTGAACAGTTCCCCCATTTCGGCCGGGCTGACCAGCCTCTGGAGCGCGTTGCTCAGGGGAAGATAGGCGAGCGGATTTTCAGGCGAAAATCTGCCTAGAATTTCGGTGATGCCGCAGTGGATCAGGAAGTTCGCCTGATTGGTATAGCCTGCAAGCTGGAGGCCTGAATCGGTGCCGGCTTCTGCAATGGCGCTGAAATCGATATGGGTGGTGATGTCCTGCAGTCCCGGAAGAAGGAAAGGGTCGTCGTGCGCGTGGTGCCGGTAATGGCACATCAGGGTGCCCCGGTTGCGTTCAGGATGATAGTATTCCCGCCTGCCGAACCCGTAGTCTATGAAAAGCAGGATGCCCTTTTTGAGGCTGCCGGCGATTCTTTTCGCGAGCGCCTGCGCTTCGAGCTGGATTTCGCTGACATAGCCGGCGCCGGCATCGATCTGACTTGCCGCATCGAGCAGTTTCCCCTTTTCGAGCGGGCGATCATGCCAGGAGAATTTTCCGTCATGGACCGCAACGCCACGCTCCATGATGCCTTCCTCTTTCCAGCAGACGACATGGAAGGGAACGGCGTCGAGCACCTCGTTGGCGATGATGATCCCCTCGAAATCATCCGGAAGATCCTCGATCCACGATACCGGAAGCCCTTTCAGCCGCTCTTCCTGGCGCCCCCTGAGGTCAGCGCTCACTTCCAGGATGTAGTAGGTTCCATCGAAGCTTTCGACTTCTTCCAGGAAATCGCGGGCGAGCTTCCCCGATCCAGCGCCGAGTTCGAGTATATCCTTTCCTGGATTGCATGAAAGCCATTCCGAGGCGAAACGGGCAAGGGTCTTTCCGAAGAGCGCCGATATTTCAGGCGCCGTGACGAAATCCCCGTCCCTTCCCAGCTTCACCGCGCCTGCGCTGTAATAGCCGAGCCCGGGCGCATAGAGCGCGAGCCTCATGTAATCGGAAAACGGGATCCATCCTCCTCTTTCGGCTATTTTTTCTCTTATCAGCGCGGAAAGGCGTTCGCTGTGCTCAAGGGCCAGGCTGTCCGGCTCGGGTAGTTGCGGCATCGAGTCTATGGTAAATTGTCGGACATCAAGTTTAGTGGAGATTCCCTTGCAAGGCAAAGTGGTCCTGATCACCGGAGGGGCAAAACGCGTGGGTGCCGCGATATGCCGCAAACTTCACGAAAGAGGCGCGGATCTCATGATCCATTACCGCTCTTCCGCAAGTGAAGCGCGTGCGCTCCAGGATGAACTCAACCAGTCCAGGATGAATTCCGTATCGCTCGTCCAGGCGGATCTGCTCAACATTTCAGGCCTTCCCAAACTCGTTGCCGAAACGGTCAACCGTTTCGGCAGGCTGGATGTGCTGATCAACAACGCATCCAGCTTCTTCCCGACGAATCTCGGAGAAATCACGGAAAGCTCCTGGGACGACCTGGTGGGAACCAACCTCAAGGCGCCGCTTTTCCTTTCCCAGGCTGCAGCCCCGCAGATCAGGAAGCATCACGGCTCTATCGTCAACATCGTCGATATCCATGCAGACAAGCCGCTGAAGAATTACCTGGTCTATTCGACAGCCAAGGGAGGGCTCGTCGCCCTGACGAAATCCCTGGCGCGCGAAATCGGCCCGGAAGCGAGGGCCAATGCAGTCGCGCCGGGCGCCATCCTCTGGCCTGAAGACGAAATATGGGCGGATGCGCTCTCCCGGCAGAGGATCATCAACCAGACCCTCCTGAAAAGGGTGGGGCACCCAGAAGACATCGCTAAAACCGTCGCCTTTCTTGTCGCGGACGCCCCTTACATCACGGGGGAGGTGATCGCCGTGGATGGCGGCAGGAGCGTCAGCCTGTGATTTCCCAAAGCGCAAAGAAGCTGCAGAAGCGCCTCAGGCACAGCGTCGGGGATGCTATATGGGATTACGGCATGATAGAGGAAGGAGACCATGTGATGGTCTGCCTTTCGGGCGGAAAGGACAGCCATACCCTGCTCGACATCCTGATGAGCCTGCAGGCCCACGCCCCCGTCGATTTCTCCATCGTCGCGGTCAACATGGACCAGAAGCAACCGGGGTTCCCTGAACATGTCCTTCCAGAATACCTTGAAAAGCTGGGCGTCCCCTTCAGGATCATCGAGCAGGACACCTACAGCGTGGTGAAAAGGCTGATCCCCGAGGGCAGCCAGACCTGCTCGCTCTGCTCGAGAATGAGGCGGGGCGCGCTGTACAAGGCGGCGGAAGAGCTGGGCGCAACGAAAGTGGCGCTCGGGCACCACAGGGACGACATTCTCGAGACCTTTTTCCTCAACCTTTTCTATGGCGGAAAGCTCAAGGCCATGCCGCCTAAGCTGCTCTCGGACGACAGCAGGCATGTGCTGATCAGGCCGCTCGCCTATTGCCTTGAAAAGGATATCGCGGCTTATGCCCGATACAGGGATTTCCCTATCATTCCGTGCAATCTATGCGGCTCGCAGGAAAACATGAAGCGCAAGGCCATGAAGGAATGGCTGGATTCAATGGGTCATGAATTTCCGGGAAGGGTGGAGAGCATCTTCACCTCGCTGAAGAATATTTCCCCTTCCCACCTGCTCGACACCGACCTTTTCGATTTCTCGGCCATCGGCATGAAAAAGGAAAGGGAGAAGGCGGAAGACAATCCCTTCCTCAGGCAGAAAGCCGCTTCATGAATACCTTGGAGCGCCGCTTGTAGTTGTAGAGCGTCTGCTTCTTCTCGGGCAGGGTTTCTATTCCCGCTTCAACGAAGCCATGCTCGATGAACCAGTGCGCCGTCCTGGTAGTGAGCACAAACACTCTATTCAAACCCAGATTTTTCGCCCTTTCCTCTATCCTGACGAGAAGCCGTTCGCCCACGCCCGCGTTGCGGAATTCCGGATGGACGACGAGGCAGGCGATCTCCCCTTCCTCCTCATAAGGATAGAGCGCTGCGCAGCCGATCAGCATCCTGTCGTGCTCGAGCACGAAGAAGCGGTCTATCTCCATCTCCAGCCTCTCCCGCTGCCTTCTGACCAGCACCCCTTCCGCCTCGAGCGGCTCGATGAGGGCGAGAATGCCGCCCACATCCTCTATCTTCGCCTGCCTCAGATGTTCCAGGATGTCCTGGGTGACCAGGGTGCCGATGCCTTCGTGCGTGAAAAGTTCGAGCAGCAGCCCGCCGTCCACATGACGACTGAGAAGATGAACCCTGTTCACCCCTTCCCTGCAGCACTTCAGCGCGCAGGGAAGATAGATCCTGACATCCTCGGGAAGATCCTTCCTCGAGAGCTGGGTCTGCGCCCGGGAAAGAGAAAGCTCCCTCAGGAGAACGCCGTTTTCGTCCTTCACGCCGTTTTCATCCATGAGAAAGATCAGCTTGTCGGCTTTCAGCGAAATCGCCACATGGGTCGCGATCTCCTCAAGGGTGAGATTGAAGATTTCCCCTGTGGGTGAATAGCCGAGCGGGGAGAGCAGCACGATCTCTCCCGATTCGAGCCTGTTCCTGATCGCCTGCGAATCGACTTTCCTCACCGCCCCGGTGTACATAAGGTCGATTCCCGAGATCACGCCCATCGGCTTTGCAATGATGAAGTTCCCGCTCGACACCCGGATGTCGGCATTGGCCATGGGAGAATTGGGAAGTCCCATGGAAAGCAGCGCCTCGATTTCCATCCTGAGCCGCCCTATCGAATCCTTCACATGCTGGAGCACGTCGAGATCGGTTACCCTCATCCCTTCCACGTAACGGTCCTCCAACCCTGCATCCCTGATCCTCGATTCGATCTGGGGCCTCGCGCCGTGGACGAGCACGATCTTCACCCCCAGGCTAGCGAGGAGATTGATATCGTGGGTGAGTTCCAGGAATTTGCCGTCAGCGACCACTTCGCCGCCGAAGGCGACGACGAAGGTTTTTCCCCTGAAGGCGTTGATGTAGGGGGCGGAATACCTGAACCAGTTTACGAATTCCTTCATGATTCTTTCCGTTTTTTGGAAAGTATACCGCAACCGGTGTCAGATTCCAGCCAGAACCAGGGGATCGATTTTCCATTTCTCGGGATCCTCCACCCCCGAGATTTCGTCGTGAATCTTCGAAAGGTCGACGAGCTCAGGCTGAAGCGGCCCGTTCGCTCTGATGGAGAAAATGACCTTGACGATGGGCTTCAGGAGGCTTCTGGCGGTCTGCTCGGTGACGATGGCAAGGCGCATGGATTTGAGCCTGACAAGCGTGCCCACGGGATAGATGCCGACCGTCTTGACGAAAGCCTTGAAAACCGCGGCATCGAACTGGCCTTCCTGCCATTGGGCCATCTTCCTGATGGCATCCGCCGGATCCCATCCTGCCTTGTAGCATCGCACGGACGTGATCGCGTCGTAGACATCGCATACCGCGCCCATTCTCGCGAAAAGGGTCAGCAAGTCGCCTGAAAGCCCGTCCGGGTAACCTTTCCCGTCCACCCGCTCATGATGGTGCCTGCAAACGTCGAGCGCGATATCGTCGACCTCCCTGGATGCTTTCAGGATCTCCCATCCTCGCTCGGGGTGGGTCCTGATGACCGAGAATTCTTCATCGGTGAGCTTTCCCGGCTTGTTGAGCACTTCTTCCGGGATCATCATCTTGCCCACATCGTGGAAGAGCCCCGCAATCCCCGCGCTTTTCAGCGCATCTGCCTCCAGCCCCAGCTGCCTGCCCAATGCGACCATGAGGGCGCAGACGGCGACGGAATGAAGATAAGTGTAATCGTCCTTGTTCTTGAGGCGAACAAGGCTCAGGAGCGCGGAAGGATTGCGCGTCACGGAAAGCGTGATGTCGTCGACGAGCCCTGCCGCATCGCCCGGGTGAAGCGCTTTGCCCATGCGCACTTCCTGGAACATCGAGGTCACGGCTTCTTTCGCCTTGTTTCTGATGGCCCTCGCTCGCCCCAATTCCTCGTGAATCGGAACCTGAATGACGGCCTGCGCAACAGGCTTGGGCTCAGGAGCCTGGGCTTCCTCCCTTTTCACGATTTCGACGTCGAGCCCCTTGGAGATGTCTATCCAGACTTCCTTCACCCCGCTCTGCTTCAGGGCATTCAGGTCCTTCGGATCTTCCAGCAGGAATTTCGATTTCCAGAAAGGATGATCCATCCAGTTCGCGCATATTTCCTGGATATACATCCCCTGGCGCACCTTTTCCACCCCGATCTTCTTCAGCATATGACCCGCCATCTTTTTCTGCAAAGATAGCGGCTTCCTGAATAATTGACAAGATGTTCAAAAATCTCCCCATAGCGCCTGGAAGGCCGATATTGCGGCAAGCCCCGCCGTTTCCGTTCTGAGAATCCTGGGGCCCAGGCTCAATGCCAGAAAGCCTGCCCTCGATGCAAGATCTTCCTCTTCGGCCGTCAATCCCCCCTCCGGGCCCGCCAGAAGAAAAATCTCGCCTGAAGGATGTTCGAGCTCCTTCAGCGAACTGCCGTTCGGGGAAAGCAGATACTTGCTTCCCTGCCTTCTTGCGGAAAGCCATTCTGCCAGGGAGACAATGCCGAAGATTTCAGGGACATGGTTTCGCCCGCACTGCTCGCAGGCTGAAACGGCAACGCTCAGCCAGTGCGCTTCCCGCTTTTTCGCCCGGTCTCTCGAGAGCTTCACGACGCTTCTTTTCGTCTCGACGATCTGGACCGATTTGACGCCCAGTTCGACGGCCTTCTGCACCACCCAATCCAGTTTTTCGGTCGAAACGAGCGACTGGACAAGATTGATCGACATTTTCGATTCCCTGTCGACGAAATTCTTCTGCAGTATTTCGACAGAGGAGTCGTCCATTATCCTGCATCTCGCCTCGCTGCCTTTCCCGTCGAAAAGGACAACCTCTTCTCCCTTCGTGAGCCTCAATACCCTGAAGGCATGGCGCCTGACATCGGCATCGAGGGCAAACGGCCCGCTGGAAGGAATGTCCCGGGGACAATGAAATCGGGGAAGGGGCATGTTGGGAGGAAATGGCTAAAGTGATGATAATATATTGTCCTTTGGCAAAGAATCAAACCTGGAGAAAAACATGGTCAGTCTTCAAACCCCCGTCTGCGATTTCGGCTGGAATCCGCCTGATTTCGATCTTCCGGGCGTCGATGGAAAACGTCATACCCTGTCGTCCTGCAGGGGAAGAAACGGCCTTCTGGTGATGTTCATCTGCAATCACTGCCCCTATGTGCAGGCGATCAGGCAGCGCCTGGTCAAGGATATCAGGGAGCTGATGGAGCACGGCATCAATGCCATCGCCGTCATGTCCAACGACCCGACGGATTACCCCGAGGATTCCTTCGAAAACATGAAGAAGGCGGCCGAAGAATTTCAGTTCCCCTTTCCCTACGTGCTGGATGAAACCCAGGAAGTGGCAAAGGCCTACGGTGCAGTCTGCACCCCGGATTTTTTCGGCTTCAATTCGAAACTCGAGCTGCAATACAGGGGAAGGTTCGACGCGTCGAGAAAGGAAACAGCGCCCGAGTCCGGAAGGGATCTCTACAACGCGATGCTCCAGGTCGCAAAAACCGGACAAGGGCCTGCCGAGCAGATTCCGGGAATAGGCTGTTCCATCAAGTGGAAATGAAACTGCAGACGCTGCTTTCCTCCACTGTCAGGAAGGTTGCCGAAGAGGAGATTCTTCCCCGCTATCTGAAGGTGACAAGGCAGCGCAAGGAAGACGGCAGCCTCTTCACCGAAGCCGATCTCGCCACCCAGGAGGCGCTGAAGCGGGAGCTCAGGAAGATCCGCGACGTTCCGCTGATAGGAGAGGAAATGGATGCCGTGACCCAGAAGATGCTCTGGGCTTCCGAGGAGATCTGGTGCGTCGATCCGATAGACGGCACCTCGAATTTCGTCAACGGCATCCCTTTTTTCGCTGTTTCGGTGGCATTGATGAGAGGGGGAAGAAGCGTGGCAGGGGCAGTCTACAACCCGGTTTCGAAGGAAATGTTCACGGCAGGCAAAGGGGAAGGGGCCTATCTCGACGGCGAAAGGCTTCCTCTCAGGAGCGGTTTCGGCACGATGAGGGGGTCCATCGCGGCGGTCGATTTCAAGCGCCTGAAAAAGAATCTGGCGAGCCGCCTCGTCCTCTCCCCGCCCTATTCGTCCCAGCGGAATTTCGGAGCCTGTTCCCTGGAATGGTGCTATACCGCAACGGGAAGAGTCGACCTCTATCTTCATGGCGGACAGAAATTGTGGGATTACGCTGCCGGCGCGCTGATACTCGAGGAAGCCGGAGGAATCGTCTGCCCTATCGATCAGGACGATTTCTGGGAAAGCGAGCCCTGGACCCGCTCGGCCATTGCGGCAAGAAATCCGGATCTTTTCATGGAATGGCGGAACTGGCTCAGGGAAAGCTGACAAGGGGAGCAGGAGGAAATAGTGGTTAAGTTGGCTCTACATGACTACAATGGATAGTCATGGGCTCCCTCGATCTTACAGATCATTTCCTGATCGCCATGCCGGGCATGGTCGATCCCGTATTCTCGAAATGCCTTGTCTATATCTGCGAACACCATGATCAGGGCGCGCTGGGCCTCGTTGTCAACAAACCAATCGCGATGAACCTTGCATCGATGCTCGGAGAGATCAGCATCAGCGCCACCAGCGAGGCCTTCGAAAATGCCCCCGTCTATTTCGGAGGCCCTGTCGAAATGGAAAGGGGCTTCGTTCTGCACAGGCCGATAGGAGAATGGCAATCGACCATCCCTGTCGCGAAAGACATGGGCCTCACCACTTCCCGCGACATCCTCCAATCGATAGGGGAAGGCTCGGGCCCGAGTCATATCCTCGTCGCTCTCGGCTACGCAGGATGGGCGCCCGGGCAGCTCGAACACGAGCTCTCCCAGAATGCCTGGCTGAGCACAAGGGCTTCCAGCGAGATCCTCTTCGAGATACCCGCCGAGGAAAGACTTCCGGCAGCACTGGGGACGCTGGGCGTGACCTGGGCAAACCTGAGCGAATCCGCCGGGCATGGGTGATGTGCTTGGGTTCGACTTCGGCACGAGAAGGATAGGCGTTGCCTTGGGGAGCCTGGAAGTCGGACTCGCCCACCCGCTTTCGACGATTGCATGGGAAAAGAAATCGGAATGCTTCGAAGCCATAGACCGCCTCGTTGAAGAGTGGAAACCTTCTCTTCTCGTGGTAGGATTGCCCTTGTCAATGGACGGGGAAGAACATGAACTCACCCGGCTTTCCAGGCTTTTTGCAAGAAGGCTGGAAGCCCGGTACGGGCTTCCAGTCGAATTCGTCGACGAACGGCTGACTTCGTTTGCAGCGAGCGAAGCGCTCGGGGAAGCGGGAATCAGGGGAAGGCGGCAGAAAAGTCACATCGACCAGGTAGCGGCACAATGCCTGCTTCAGGCATACCTGGAGGAGAAGAAAAGTGGAATTACCTCAAACGCGTGAAATAGTCGAAAAGCTTGCAAAGGAAATCAGGCCTGCACTTTCCGCAGAAGTCTTCATCGTCGGCATCCATACGGGCGGGGCATGGCTTGCAGAAGAACTTCATGACATGCTCGGTCTTTCAACCCCGCTCGGAACACTGGACATTTCATTCTACCGCGACGACTTCGAGCGCATCGGCCTCCATCCGGAAGTGAAGCCCTCGGACATCCCGTTCGATGTCGACGGCGCCGACATCCTGCTGGTCGACGATGTGCTCTATACGGGAAGAACCGTCAGGGCTGCGATCAACGAGCTTTTCGATTACGGCAGACCGGCCAGCATCAGGCTTGCAGTGCTCGTCGACAGGGGCGGAAGAGAGCTGCCGATAGAGGCCGGCTTCGCCGGAATCAGGCTCGATCTGAGGGAACAGATCGATTTGCTGAAAAACGAGAAAGGGGAGCTTGAGCTCAGGTTGAGGCCCAAATAATGCAGAACAACAGACAGATCAACAAGAATGGGGAGCTTCAGCACCTCCTGACCATAGAAGGTCTGCCGGCATCGATGCTCCACCATATCCTGGACACGGCCGAATCCTTCGTCAGCGTGACCGAAAGGGAAGTCAAGAAAGTGCCGCTCCTGAGGGGAAAGGCGATATTCAACCTTTTCTTCGAACCCAGCACGAGGACCAGAACGACATTCGAAATCGCTGCGAAAAGGCTTTCTGCAGACGTCATCAACCTCAATATCGGCGCCTCTTCCCAGAGCAAGGGGGAAACCCTTCTCGACACGGTCAACAACCTTTCGGCGATGCATGCCGACATGTTCATCGTCAGGCATGCCCAGAGCGGCGCAGCCCATTTGATCGCAAGCCATGTCGCACCTGAAATCCATGTCGTCAATGCCGGGGACGGCAGGCACGCCCACCCGACCCAGGCATTGCTCGACATGTATACCATCAGGCATTTCAAGCAGCATTTCCACGAGCTGAAGGTCGCCATCGTGGGCGACATCATGCATTCGAGGGTCGCCCGTTCCCAGATCCATGCGCTGACCACGCTCGGCGTTCCTGAAGTCAGGGTGATCGCCCCCAAGACCCTTCTTCCCAAGGGGGTCGAGCATCTCGGCGTGCATCCCTATCACGATCTTTCCAAAGGGCTGAAGGATGTCGACGTGCTCCTCATGCTGAGGCTGCAGAACGAAAGAATGCAGGGTGCGCTGCTTCCCAGCGCGCAGGAATATTTCAAGTATTACGGACTGACCCCTGAAAAGCTCGCGCTCGCCAAGCCCGACGCGATCGTCATGCATCCTGGCCCGATGAACAGGGGGATAGAAATCGACTCCTCTGTCGCGGACGGACCGCAATCGGTGATCCTGCCACAGGTCACTTTTGGCATCGCCGTGCGCATGGCGGTCATGAGCATACTTGCCGGAAGCTGAAAATGAAGATCCACATCAAGAACGGAAGAATCATCGATCCGGCGAACAGGATGGACGAAAAAGCCGACCTCTATATCGCCGCGGGAAAAATCGTGGCCATAGGAAGAATGCCCGCAGACTTCCATTCGAACCAGGAAATCGATGCAGCCGGCATGATCGTCTGCCCGGGGCTCGTCGATCTTTCAGCAAGGCTCCGTGAACCGGGTTACGAATACCGGGCGACGCTCGAATCCGAAATGGAAGCAGCCATTGCCGGGGGAATCACTTCGCTTGCCTGCCCGCCTGATACCGATCCGCCTCTCGACGAACCGGGTCTCGTCGAAATGCTCAAACACAGGGCCAAGAGCCTGAATCAGGCCCATGTCTTTCCGATAGGTGCGCTGACCCAGGGCCTTCAGGGCGAAAACCTCACGGAAATGGCCGAACTTCAGGATGCGGGATGCGTGGCATTCAGCCATGCCGAAAATCCTTTCGCCGATTCGCTGGTGATGATGCGGGCGATGCAGTATGCCGCGACTTTCGACCTTTCGGTATGGCTCAGGGCCCAGGATGCCAGCCTTTCCAGGATAGGCGTCGCACATGAAGGAGAAGTCGCCACGCGCCTTGGCCTTCCAGGCATTCCGACCTGCGCCGAAACCATCGCTCTTTCGAAAATCCTGCTTCTCGCCAGGGAAACAGGCGCGAGAATCCATGTCTGCAGGGTATCGAGCGCAGAAGGCGTGGAAATGATCAGGCAGGCGAAAGCGCAAGGATTGCCCGTCACCTGCGACGTATCCATGAATCACATTCATCTTTCGGAAATGGACATCGGCTTCTTCGATTCGAACTGCCATCTTGTTCCTCCCCTGAGGAGCCTGAGAGACAGGGATGCCCTGAAGCTCGGATTGAAGGAAGGCATCATCGACGCAGTGTGCTCTGATCACACCCCTGTCGACGACGACGCCAAGCTCCTTCCGTTCGCTGAAAGCGAGGCGGGCGCAACAGGACTCGAACTCCTTCTTCCCCTCGTTCTCAAATGGGCGAATGAATCCGGCATTCCGGTTGCCGTCGCGCTTTCGAGGATCACTTCCCTTCCCGCGCGGATACTGAACGTCGATTGCGGGCATCTTTCCCAGGGCGCATCTGCCGATATCTGCATTTTCGACCCGGAATGCTACTGGAAGATAGACGCCAGATCGCTCAGGAGCCAGGGAAAGAACACGCCCTTCATCGGCCTCGAACTGAAGGGGAAAGTGAAATACACGCTGGTCGGCGGGCATGTCGTCTACAGGGCCGGCACGTGAAGCTCGCCACCTGGAACGTCAATTCGCTGAAGGTGCGGCTGCCCCAGGTTATCGAATGGCTGCAATCGAGCGAACCGGATGTGCTCTGCCTCCAGGAGACAAAGCTTCTGGACGAGAATTTTCCGCATGAAGCAATCCATTCGGCCGGATACGATGTGGTCTACAGCGGGCAGAAAACCTACAACGGCGTGGCCATTTTGAGCAGAAAGCAAATGGCGGAAAGGCAGGACGGCATCCCGGGTTTCGATGACGAGCAAAAGCGCATACTGGCCGTCACGGTCGAAGGGATCAGGATCATCTGCGCCTATGTCCCGAACGGCGAATCGCTGTCTTCCGAAAAATTCATCTACAAGCTCAAATGGCTGGATGCATTCAGCAACTGGCTGAAATCGGAGCTTGAACGATACCCCAAGATCGCCGTTCTCGGCGACTACAACATCGCCCCTGATGACAGGGATGTGCACGACCCAAAGGCCTGGGAAGGAAGCGTGCTTGTCAGCAATGAAGAGCGCGAAGCCTTCAGGAAGATCCTGGCTCTCGGATTCTCCGACAGCTTCAGGCTTTTCGATCAGGTGGAGAAATCCTACACCTGGTGGGACTACAGGATGAATGCTTTTAGGCGCAACATGGGCCTCAGGATAGATCATGTCCTTTTGAGCGAAGCGCTTTCCTCGAAATGCAAGGGATGCAGCATAGACCTGGCCCCGAGAAAGAACGAGCGGCCTTCCGACCATACCCCTGTGATCGCCACGCTGGAAAGCTGAAGGGAGGGAAAATGAATGGAAAAAGCATCAACGCCTGGATCGTCCATCTGACGCAGATCGACCTGCCCATCCTGAAGAAAACAGCCGACGAAATAGCGCGCCTGAAGAGCATAGAGGATAAGATCACCGGGAAGGATATCTCCTCCGTGATCCTGCACGATCCCCTGATGACCATCAAGGTGCTGCGATTCATCGAATCGAGAAGGAAATCCCAGACGGCCGAAATCACGACGATATCGCACGCCATCATGATGATGGGAACGGGGGCATTCTTCGAGCATTTCTCCGATTTCGAAACGGTCGAGGATCTTCTCTCGGACAATCCCCTGGCGCTCTCCGGCATGCTTTCGGTCATAAGCCGCAGCCGCCATGCCGCCCTCTATGCCCAGGACTGGTCGATATTGCGGCACGACATCGAGTCTGATGAAGTGGCGATAGCCGCCCTTCTCCACGACATGGCCGAAATGCTGCTCTGGTGCTATTCCCCTGACGAACTGATCGAAATCAGGCGAAGGATGATGCGGGATGCTTCCCTGAGGAGCGGCGACACCCAGAGAGCCGTTCTGGGATTCGACCTGTTGAAGCTCCAGATGCTTCTCGCCGCGGTCTGGAAGCTGCCATCCCTGCTCCGCTCGCTGATGGACACGAACCATGCCCATCTTCCCCGCGTCATCAATGTCAATCTCGCCACGGCGCTGGCGCGCCATTCGGCTTTAGGCCTGCACAATGCCGCGCTTCCAGACGACTATGCCGCGATAAACGAGTTCCTCAACATCGGGGAGGAATCCGTCATGCACAACATCAACCGCAATGCCCTTTTCGCCGCCAGGGAATGGAAATGGTACAACTACCGTCCTGCCGCGACCTGGTTCCCCCTTCTTCCGGGAGAATGGCCTGTCGAATGACCAGGGCGTTAACACGCCCTAGGCTTCCTCCAGCCCGAGTTCCTGTATCTTCCTGGTCAGCGTATTCCTGCCGAGCCCGAGCAGGGTCGCCGCTTCTATCCTTCTTCCGCCGGTATGGCGCAATGCCCTGAGGATGAGCGTTTTCTCGAAAAGAGGGGTCAGTCTCTCCATGATTGCGGTCTCCCCCCTTCCTATCCAGAAATCCGCTTCCGCCGAGAGCGCGTCGACCCAGCTCTCGGGCCCCGAAGAGGGCACTTCGTCCCGCAATTCCTTGGGCAGATCGTTGACTTCGATGTTCTGTCCAGGCGCCATCACGGTGAGCCAATGGCAGAGATTCTCGAGCTGCCTGACGTTGCCTGGAAAATCGAGCGAGCTGATGTAGGAAATCGCCGCATCGGAAAGCTTTTTCGGCTCGACACCCAGATCCTTCGCGCTTTTCTGGAGGAAGAATTTGGCCAGGAGCTCGATGTCCTCGCGCCGCTCTCTCAATGGCGGAAGCTTGAGCCTGATGACATTGAGCCTGTGGAAAAGGTCTTCCCTGAAAAGCCCCTGCTTCACCCTGTTTTCGAGATCCTGATGGGTCGCCGCGATGACCCTGATGTTCGCCTTGATGGGCTGATGCCCTCCGACCCGGTAGAAATGGCCGTCGGACAAAACCCTGAGAAGCCTGGTCTGGAGGTCCGGCGGCATGTCGCCGATTTCGTCGAGAAAGAGCGTCCCTCCTTCCGCCTGCTCGAATCTGCCTCGTCTCATCGCCTGGGCTCCGGTGAAAGCCCCTTTTTCGTGGCCGAAAAGTTCGGATTCCAGAAGATCCTTCGGAATGGCCGCAGTATTGATGGCGACGAAAGGCTTCTTCGCCCTCGGGCTGTGCCTGTGAAGGGCATGGGCGACGAGTTCCTTTCCGCTCCCCGATTCGCCTGTGATCAGCACCGTGGCATGGGACTGGGATAGCCTGCCGATTGCCCTGAACACGCCCTGCATCGCGGCTGCTTTTCCCAGGATCTCGGGCGTGCTGAAGCTCTTTTCGGGTGCACCGCTCTCCTTGATGCTCTCCTCGAGTGCACGCCTGATCAGCTGGATCGTGTCGTCCACATCGAACGGCTTGGGCAGATATTCGAACGCCCCCCCCTGGAATGCGGATACCGCGCTTTCCAGGTCGGAATAGGCTGTCATGATGATGACGGGGAGCTCCGGATAGCGAAGCCTGAGCGTCTGCAAGAGGTCGAGACCTGAATCTCCGGGCATCTGGATGTCGCTCACGACGACCTGGGGCTTCTCCATGGAAGAAGCCTCCAGCGCTTCCCTTGCCGAAGAAAAAATCCTGAAATCTATTCCTTCCCGGCTCAGCGCCTTCTCGAATACCCAGCGTATCGAAGGATCGTCGTCGATTATCCAGACAGGATTCGTCATCAATAACTCTCGGTGAATGGCAGCAAAATATTGAAGCAGGTCTTTCCCGGACTGCTCGTGCATTCGATCATGCCGTGATGCTGGCTGACGAAGGTCTGGGCAAGCGTGAGCCCCACGCCATGACCGCCTTCCCTTCCCGAGACCAGCGGATCGAATATCCTGTCGATGATAGCCTCGGGAATGCCTGGCCCGTTGTCTATGATCTGCATCGACAAGGCGAGCTTGAAGCGCTTTTTCACGATGGTGACCTGGCGGGCGACTCTCGTCCTCAGGGTCAGCCTTCCCTTACCCTGCATGGCCTGTGCCGCGTTCCTGGCAATGTTCAAGACAGCCTGTATCAATTGTTCCTTGTCTCCTATCAGGGCCGGAAGGCTGGTGTCGTATTCCCTGACGACCGCTATCCCTTCCGGAAATTCCGCGAGAATCAGGCTTCTCACCCGTTCCAGCACTTCGTGCACATTCACTTCGCTGAAGTGGGGCGGCCTGTTGGGCGTCAGAAGCCTGTCAAGAAGCGACCTCAGCCTGTCCGCCTCCTTCATGATCACCTGCGTATATTCGAGCAGATGTTTCGCTCCGAGTTCCCGCTCCAGCAGCTGCGCGGCGCCTCTTATGCCGCCCAGCGGATTCCTGATTTCGTGCGCGAGATTCCTGATCAGCGCCCGATTGGCCTGGCTCTGATCCATCAGCCTCTCCTCCCGCGCAATCTTCAGCTGCTGATCTATTTTCTGGAATTCAAGCAATATCCGTGCCATCTGATATTCGATGGGGGTCATGCTGGCCATGAGGTGAAGCGTGGTCTGATTCGTTGTCACGACGACGAGGTCATGCTCGATGTAGGTGGCATTGTCGGAAACGGATTTCCCTATCGCCGTCAGCAGTTCACCCGAATCGGCGAAAAGGGAAGGCAGCGGATGGCCGACGATATGCTTCTGGCTCAGCTCGAAAAGATTTTCAGCGGAAAGGTTGACATAGGTGACATTGAGTTCCTCGTCCAGCAGAAGAACTGCCGTGGCCAGAAGATCCAGTCCCGGGAACGAGCTCATTTGAGGTCCGAGATGCGCTTCCTGAGGTCCTCGATTGCCTTCTCATGTTTATCGATTTCGTCCTGGATCGCGGCTGTCCTGTCTATATCGGCCTGGCTGTTGCGATCGGTGCTAGAAATGACCTCCTGGGCGGCCTTCAGCTCGGCTTTCGCATTTTCGAGCTGCCTGGTTTCATCGTCGAGCTGATCCTGAAGCGCCTTTCTTTCCACTTCCGTTGCATCTTGTTTTTCGGAAGGCCGGGCCGGCGTTTCAGAAGGAACTTCCACCGGAGCTTCCTCGGGCGCTGCTCTCCGGGGAACAGGGGCTGGCGGTGCGGAAAGCTTTTCCGCGCCCTTCACGGGATGATCCGAGAACGTCACGTTGCCGTTCGAATCGATCGACTTGTATATGTCGGCATGTGCTGCCGTTGCAAAAAACAGGAGTAGATAGAAAATCTTCATTTCAGGTTGGATATTTCCCTCTCTAGCGCCTCGATGTTCTTTTCGTGAAGGATCACGTCTTCCCTCGATTTCTTCGCCGCAATCGGATCGGATTTCTCGCCAAGGGCTTCCTTTCTGGATTTTTCCAGGCGGCTCTTTTCCGCATTCAGTTCTTCTTCCAGTATTTTATGCCGCGTCCTGTCGCGCATTTTCTGGGTGCGGCCGTCGACCTTCAGATCCCCTTCTCTGCTCGGCTCGCTGCGGGAAGGGCCGACGTCCAGACGCTTCGCGCCCTTGCTTGGAATATTGGAATAGGTGACATGCCCGTTCTCGTCGATGCTCTTGTAGATCTCGGCATGAGCCGAAGCCACCATCAACCCGAAAAATGCGATGAGCAATTTCATTCCGATATTCCAGACTGTTTGCACAATAGTACACTTTTTCCCCGGAAAACAAAAAAGGGTGGGGAAACCCCACCCTTTTTTCAGGAAGCGCCGATCAGAGGCTGTAGTACATCGCCAGTTCGACGGGATGCGTCGTCATGCGGAAGCGGGTGACTTCTTCCATCTTGAGCTCGATGTAGGCATCGATCATGTCGTCGGAGAAGACGCCGCCGCGGGTCAGGAACTCGCGGTCGCGGTCGAGGTAATCGAGCGCCATGTCGAGCGAAGAGCAGACCGTCGGGATGTTCTTCGCTTCCTCGGGAGGCAGATCGTAAAGGTTCTTGTCCATGGCATCGCCGGGATGGATCTTGTTCTGGATGCCGTCCAGCCCTGCCATCATCATCGCGGTGAAGGCGAAATAGGGATTGGCGGTGGGATCGGGGAAGCGCACTTCGATCCTGCGGGCTTTCGGATTGGTCACATAGGGAATGCGGATGGAAGCCGAACGGTTGCGGGCGGAATAGGCCAGCATGACCGGGGCTTCGAATCCTGGAACAAGGCGCTTGTAGGAATTGGTTCCGGGATTGGTGATCGCATTCAGCGCACGGGCATGCTTGATGATCCCGCCGATGTAGTAGAGCGCGAGTTCCGAAAGACCGGCATAGCCGTTCCCGTCGAACAGGTTCTTGCCGTCCTTCCAGATGGACTGATGCACATGCATGCCGGAACCGTTGTCGCCGACGATCGGCTTGGGCATGAAGGTCGCTGTTTTTCCATAGGAATGGGCGACATTGTGAACGACATATTTCAGGATCTGGGTCTGATCTGCGCGGCGAACCAGGGTATCGAACTTGGTGCCGATTTCGCACTGGCCTGCTGTTGCGACTTCATGGTGATGGACTTCAACGGGCACGCCCATTCCCTCGAGCGCGAGGCACATGGCCGAGCGGATGTCCTGGAGCGAATCGACGGGGGGAACGGGAAAATAGCCGCCCTTGACTGCGGGACGGTGGCCGATGTTGCCTGCCTCGAATTTCTCGCTGGAGCTCCATGCCGCTTCTTCCGATTCGATCTTGTAGCCGCAGCCGGACATGTCGGCATGCCAGGTCACGGAGTCGAAAATGAAGAACTCGGGTTCAGGGCCGAAATAGGCGGTGTCGCCGATGCCGGTCGACTTGAGGTAAGCTTCGCCGCGCTTTGCCAGAGAGCGGGGATCGCGGTCATAGCCTTTTCCATCGGAAGGCTCGATGACGTCGCAGGTCAGGATCAGGGTCGATTCTTCCATGAAAGGATCGATGTTCGCCGTTTCAGCCTCGGGCATCAGGATCATGTCGGAAGCCTGGATGCCCTTCCATCCCGCGATGGAAGAACCGTCGAAGGCATGGCCGTTTTCGAACCAGGATTCGCTCACGATATGCGAAGGAATCGAGACATGCTGTTCCTTTCCGCGGGTATCGGTGAAGCGCAGGTCGACGAATTTGACTTCATTGTCCTCGATCATTTTCAAAACTTTGGCCACAGCCATTTTTTCTCCTCCACAAATGTTTAAACGAAATACAAATTGATCACTAGCATGATGCATGCCAAGGGCAAAATATCAATTGGCTATTGTGCCACAAGTTCACCGGCTTGAGGGAAATTAAGGCCTTGCCCGATTATGGTGCATTCCTAATCATTTTTGCACCGGTTTTGTGCGCATGGATGGCATGAAAATTCGGATCCTCGGCGAGCAGCGCGGCTAT
This sequence comes from Pseudomonadota bacterium, assembly GCA_021848825.1. Taxonomy (GTDB): domain Bacteria; phylum Pseudomonadota; class Gammaproteobacteria; order Burkholderiales; family JABEVD01; genus JABEVD01. The sequence goes on along the minus strand of JAJZTQ010000004.1, from coordinate 58,952 downwards.
TTTCGCCCCGAGCTTGGCTTCATCCGGAAATTCACTTGGGAGGAAAATTTCGACATCGACCTGCCCGTCGAGATAATGGAGAACGGTCCTTTCCGGTTCCACGCCCAGCCTTTCGTTTATGAGCGAAAGAAAATAGGCCCTGTCCGGAAGATTCGCGCTCGGCTTCAGGTGGAAATCGTCTTCCGGATCGACGTGGATCATGACATTCAGCACATCATGATGATCGAGGATGCGGGATCTCGCCGATTCCGCGATGAAATGCCCCTCAGAAACGCTGATCCTCGGATCGACCATGATGTGTGCGTCCACCAGCGCCTGGTTGCCCATCTTCCTGGTTCTCAATTCATGCAGCCCCTTCACGCCCGGAGTCGATTCGAGGGTAGCCCGGATTTCCGCGACATCCTCTTCCGAGAGTCCCGTATCGACAAGCTCGCTGAATGCTTCATAGCCGAGCTGCCAGCCCATTCTGACGATCATGAATGCGACCAGGGCCGCCGCCATCAGGTCGAAAAAGGTATATCCGGCGAGATTGCCTGCGATGCCGACGGCGACGACGAGCGAAGAAGCCGCATCCGATCGGGAATGCCAGGCATTCGCCACGAGCATCTGGGAACGGACCCGCCTCGCAACGGCGATCATGTAGCGGAAAAGCAGTTCCTTGGCAGCCAGCGTGGTGAGCGCAACCCACAAGGTCATCAATTGGACCTGCTGAACCAGATGAGCATGCTGCAGCCTGGAACCTGCAGCATAGAGAAGCGCCAGCCCCATCACCCCCATCATGATGCCGAGGATCAATGTGGTTGCCGTTTCTATCCTGGCATGTCCGTATGGATGGTCTTCATCCGCGCCCTGCGCGCCATGGCGATTCGCGATCAGAACGAGGAAATCGGAGAGCAGGTCTGAAAAGGAGTGCAGGCCGTCAGCCATCAATCCCTGGGAATGGCCGAAAAATCCCACGATGACCTGCAGGATGGTGAGAACGACATTGACTGCAATGCTGATCAGCGTGCTCTTGCGCGCTGCCTGGTATCTCGTCGAATCGGCTTCCTGAGGGGACTGGTTTGAGTCTATCATAGAAGCAAGAATATCTTCATTTAGGATTTTTTAACAGATGGGCCATATCAGCGAAATTCTCGAAACTGCGAGAAAAAGGGGGAAGGATCTTCCATACGAAGGCGCGCTTCTCCCGATCGAGGCCTTCAGGATTTTGACGGACGCGCCCGGCGCGAAACTCGTCGATGTCAGAACCCGGGCTGAACTCGACTGGGTCGGCAGGATCCCGGGAAGCATCGGAATAGAATGGATGCACTATCCCGTGATGCAGCCCAATCCGCATTTTCTCACCCAGCTGATCCAGCAGGTGGACAGGGAAGCGCTCGTGATGTTCATCTGCAGATCCGGACACCGTTCCCACAATGCCGCAGCGATCGCGGTCCAGGCCGGATACACGGAGTGCTACAACGTCCTCGAAGGATTCGAGGGCGACAGGGATCAGCATGGGCAGCGCGGCAAAATCAACGGCTGGCGCCATGCCGGGCTGCCCTGGGAACAGGGCTAATATCCGCTCTGGTGGAGTCCGAAGACAACAGCCGATGCGGCAAGGCAGTATATTCCGAAAAGATGCCAGCGCCCGACCTCGAGCCAGCTCGAAAGCCATTTGAGTGCCAGAAGCCCGGCGATGAAGCTGAAGATCATGCCGAGGATGCCCGGCATGAACATGTCGGCGAGATTCGAAATCGAGGCATGCGCGTCGTGCTTCAGGAGGCGCATCGACTCCCTCGCGATCACGGGAGGAGTCAGCACGACAGCGAGCGCGAAGCTGAATTCCTCTATCCTCCTTCTCGATATGCCGAGAAGCAATCCTGCGGAGATGGTCGAACCCGAACGTGAAAAACCCCTGAAAGGCAGGCAAAGGCCCTGTATCGCGCCGACCCACAGTGAATTCTTCATGTCGATTTCCCGGTCGCCTGTTGCCGAGCGCGAACGGATGCCCGAATAGATGATGATGAGGCCCGCCGCCGCGAGCGCAGCAGAAATCAGGTCCATGTTGCCGAAGAGCAGTTCGATTTCGGCATGGGGAACATTGCCCATGAAGAACTTTTCGATCAGGAATTTCAGGAAAAGCCCCACCATGCCGGTCACGAAAGTCGCGGCAAGAATGTATTTCAATGATCCGAGAAAAGCGGCCCTCGAGGAAAAGAAGCTCTCTTTCCAGGCATGCCAGAAATAGACAATGACTGCGAACATGGTTCCCGTGTGGAGCATGACGAGAAGAAGCGTCATTTCAGGCGCGGTAGGATCGAGCCCCATCAGCTTTTCAGCCACGATCACATGCGCAGAGCTCGAAACCGGCAACAGTTCCGCAGCGCCCTGAACCATGGCAAGGCCCATTATCTGCAGCAATGTCATGGCAATTCCCTGTAGATTTCCGATCCGCTTGTCAGAAATTCCGCGGATTTCTGCTCCATTCCTTTTTCGGCATAATCCCTGACGTCCTGCGTGATCTTCATCGAGCAGAAGTGCGGCCCGCACATCGAGCAGAAATGCGCAACCTTGGCGGAATCCTTGGGCAACGTCTCGTCATGGAATTCGCACGCCCGATCCGGGTCGAGGGAAAGGTTGAACTGGTCCTCCCACCTGAAATCGAAGCGCGCCTTGGAAAGCGCATTGTCCCTGATCTGCGCCCCGACATGCCCCTTCGCAAGATCGGCGGCATGCGCCGCGATCTTGTAGGCGATGATGCCGTCCTTGACGTCGTTCTTGTCGGGAAGCCCGAGATGCTCCTTGGGCGTGACATAGCAGAGCATGGCCGTGCCGTACCAGCCTATCATCGCCGCCCCGATCGCGGAAGTGATATGGTCGTAGCCCGGCGCGATGTCCGTCGTCAGGGGTCCGAGCGTGTAGAAAGGCGCCTCCTTACAGTATTGCAGCTGGAGATCCATGTTTTCCTTGATCATGTGCATCGGCACATGCCCCGGCCCCTCTATCATGGTCTGGACATCGTGCTTCCAGGCAATGTCGGTGAGCTCTCCGAGCGTCTTGAGTTCGGCGAACTGAGCCTCGTCGTTGGCGTCATAAATCGATCCAGGCCTCAATCCGTCGCCGAGGGAAAAGCTGACGTCGTAGGCCTTCATGATCTCGCAGATTTCCTCGAAATGGGTATGGAGGAAATTTTCCTTGTGGTGGGCGAGGCACCATTTCGCCATGATGGAGCCGCCCCTGGAGACGATTCCGGTCATGCGCTTCGCGGTCATGGGAATGAAGGCGAGCCTCACGCCTGCATGGATCGTGAAATAGTCCACTCCCTGCTCGGCCTGCTCGATCAGGGTATCCCTGAAGATATCCCATGAAAGTTCTTCAGCGCGCCCTTCCACTTTTTCGAGCGCCTGGTAGATCGGAACCGTGCCGATCGGAACATGGCTGTTCCTGATGATCCATTCCCGGGTTTCGTGGATGTTCTTTCCCGTCGAAAGGTCCATCACGGTGTCCCCGCCCCATCTCGTCGCCCAGGTCATCTTCTCGACTTCCTCCGAGATCGATGAGCCGAGGGCAGAATTGCCGATGTTCGCGTTGATCTTGACTAGGAAATTCCTGCCTATGATCATCGGCTCCGTCTCGGGATGATTGATGTTGAGCGGAATGATGGCGCGGCCTTTCGCCACCTCTTCCCTGACGAATTCAGGAGTGATGATTTTCGGCTGAAGCGCGCCGAAATGCTGCCCCTTGTGCTGGGACCTGATCGCGTCAGTCTGGGCTTCCATTCTCTGGTTTTCGCGTATTGCGACATATTCCATTTCGGGCGTGACGATCCCTTGTTTCGCATAATGCATCTGGGTGACATTCGCGCCCGATCTTGCGCGCCTCGGATTCCTTGAGCCCGTCATTCGAAGAGCTGAAAGGGAAGAATCTTCCAGGCGCGCTCTTCCATACGATGAGCTGAGCTCACGAAGCTCCTCGGTATCCCCCCTCTCCATGATCCATTTCATCCTGATGGGGGAAAGCCCTTTCGTGATGTCTATTCTGGCATCCGGATCGGTATAGGGACCTGAAGTATCGTACACATGCACGGGGGGATTTTTTTCGCCCCCCGTATCAGAAAGGGATATTTCCCGCATCGGCACGAGGATGTCGGGTCTGGATCCTTGGACATAGACCTTCTTCGATTTGGGGAAAGGCTTCAGTGCAGCCTCGTCGACTGAAATATTCTGGTTCAGGAACTTCGGGATGGCATTCATGGGGAACTCCGGGATGTCGCTAGGGCGGACTTGCAATCCTTGAAAACTACTTCAATTTCGGGACAAAAGCAAGGTTTGCACCTTTCTTCCTGCGCTATACTGGATTGCTGGCATTGGAATATTGTATATTTCAGAAAAATCACAAAGGGGATGAAGATGGATTTCGAAAAGGCGCGCTACAACATGGTCGAGCAGCAGATCAGGCCCTGGGATGTTCTCGACAATGCCGTTCTCGATCTTCTTTTCGAGGTGAAGCGGGAGGAATATGTTCCGGAAGCCTACAGAAACCTTGCCCTTGCCGACCTGGAAATTCCGATCGGTCACGGGGAATCGATGTTTTCCCCGAAACTCGAGGCGAAGATCCTGCAGCACCTGAATCTCAGGAAATCGGACAGGGTGCTGGAGATCGGGAGCGGCTCGGGTTACATGACCGCGCTCCTGGCAATGGGCGGGCAGCATGTCTACAGCGTCGATATCGTTCCCGAACTTTCCGCGATGGCGGAAAGAAATCTCAAGAAGCACCACATAAGCAATGTCACCCTGGAAATCGGCGATGGTTCCCATGGCTGGGCAAAGCATGGCCCCTATGATGTCATCGTGCTGACCGGTTCCACCCCCATCCTTGCCCCCGAATTCCAGAAGGAACTCCATCTCGGAGGAAGGCTTTTCGCCATCGCCGGGGAAGATCCTGTGATGAAGGCGAAGCTCGTCACGAGGATAGGAAACGATGCCTGGCATACCGAAGACCTCTTCGAAACCAGGGTCGCGCCGCTCAAAAATGCTCCGAAGCCGCAGAAATTCGCTTTCTGAAGGTGCCAAGGAGCGGAAAGTATATTAGAATTGTCTTATTTACCTGGCGCAGCAAATCATGACACTCAGGCCGGTTTTCGCGATTCTTCTTTCCCTCAGCCCCGCCGTTCATGCGGCTGATCTCCTTGCCATCTACAACGACGCAAAGATTCAGGATCCCGCTTTCCAGGCCGCCAAGGCCGCTCTTCAGGCCGCGCAGCAAAAGCTGCCTGAAGGAAGGGCGCTGCTTTTGCCCTCGATCGGTCTGGGCGCAAACACCACCTACAACCACTTCACGACCGCGCTCAATACGCCCGTCCAGGCAGGATTCCCCATCGGGGGAAGCGGAAACTACAATTCGAACGGCTACACCGTTTCGCTTTCCCAGCCAGTATTCCAGATGCAGAGCTGGATACAGTTCGACGAGGCGCACCTCCAGGTCGCAGCCGCGGAAGCGCAATTCCAGGCCGCGCAACAGGACCTGATCCTGAGGGCGGCGAGCGCCTATTTCGACGTATTGCTCGCGATGGACAATGTCGAGCTCGTGCTGGCGCAGAAAAAGGCGATTTCGGAGCAGCTCCAGCAGGCAAAACAGAATTTCGAGGTCGGGACGGCGACCATCACGGACACGAACGATGCCCAGGCCAGATTCGACCTGATCTCGTCGCAGGAAATCGCAGCGCAGAGCGATCTCGAAATCAGGAAAAGAACCCTTGCCACCCTCATCGGAAAGATGCCGGGAGAACTCGAACAGGTGAATCCCAGATTCGAGCCCAAGGCGCCGTTTCCGGACGATGTGCAGAAATGGGTCGATGCTTCGGTCAAGAACAACCTGCAGCTGGTCGGAAGCCAGATCCAGGAAAAGATCGCCGAGAAGGAAGTCGAGCGGCAGCGGGCGGGGCATTATCCTACGCTTTCCGTGGTGGCGAGCTACGGTGAAAATTCGGCAAGCGGCGGACCTCTGCTCGATCTCGGATACAACACGAAATCGAGCGCAATCGGGCTGCAGTTCAATCTTCCGATCTATCAGGGAGGAGGCATCAGCGCCCAGACCAGGGAAGCGGCCGCGAATCTGGAGAAGTCCAAGGACGAGGAGGAGAATGCGCGAAGGAATGCGGAACTCAATGCCCGCCAGGCATTCCTCGGCGTGGCAAACGGCATGGCTCAGGTGAAGGCCCTTGAGCAGGCGCTCGTGTCGAGCAAGACTTCTCTTGAGTCGACCGAACTGGGCAGCCAGGTCGGCGTCAGAACGGCTGTCGATGTGCTCAACGCCCAGCAGCAGTTCTATTCGGCCAAGCGCGATCTCTACAAGGCGAGATACGACTACCTCTTGAGCGAACTGAAGCTGAAAGCCGCATCAGGCTCGCTGAAATCCTCGGACCTCCAGGACGTGAACCGCGCGCTTCACTGAGCCCTAATTGTCCGCATCCACCGCGGCCTCGAGCATCTCGAAAATGGCGGGGATGGCAGCACTCACCCTGCTCCAGTTTGGAATCAGGGGATTGCCCAGGGCGTTTTCGGAAAATGCCCTGGAAGCCGCGCTTATGGCATTGGTAAAGGCCTCGACAGCCCTGGCCTCTTCGTGGCGGTCGAATTCGAGGCCGTTCATTGCGGCATCCGCCTCGTATTTCATCAGCGTATCTTCAGCCTGACGCAGATAGGCCAGAAGCAGGGAATTGAAGAACCCATCTGAAAATACGACACCTTCCGAGGCGAGCGTTCTGAACACGGATTTGCAGATGTCTACCGCCATCTTCATCAATCCGCCGCCGACATCTTCAGCCGAAAGCACCTGGTGCTTGTGATCGTAGGTCGCGGCGATGTCAACCTGACAAACCCTCCTGGCCGAATAATTCCTGTGCACCTCGGCAAGCGAGCCCACCTCAAGGCCCCAGTCCCACGGAATCCTGTTCACTCTCGCCAGATCCGTGACCATGCAGAACTCTCCGGCCAAGGGATAGCGGAAGCTGTCGAGAAAAACCAGGAACGGATGCGGACCGATCAGCTGCTGGATGGATCTGACAAGAGGGGTCACGAGAAGGCGGGTGACTCGCCCGCCCATCTTGGTCGTCACCCTGCTGTAATAGCCTTTGCAGAACACGAAATCCATATTCGGGTTGGCGACGGGATAGCAGAGCCTTGCCAGCATTTCCCTGCTGTAGGTGACGATGTCGCAGTCATGCAGGGCAATGATTTCGGACATTCCCCTTGCCAGGATATAACCGTATGCAAGCCAGGCGGATCGCCCCTTGCCCTTCTGCCCGGCATCCACGCCGTTGCGGGAAAGCATTTCGTAGATCTCGGCGATGCGCCTGCCATTGTTGTGGACGATCTTGATTTCTGCCGACACTGGAGACATGAATTCCCTGGCCTTCTTCATTTCCGATTCAGATGCCTGGTCGAGCGTCAGGACGATCTGGTTGAGATACTTCACCTTGGCGAGCTCGTGAACGATTCCGGGCATGGCAGGACCTTCGAATTCGGAATAGAGCGCTGGGAGCACGAGGGCGATGGGCCGCGCTTTCGAATACGCCAGAAGCTCCGCCTCGATTCTTTCCAGGGAAGTCTTGCCGATCTGGTGAAGTGTCGTGATGCTTCCCGTCTGATAGAAGTCGGTCATGATTCGCCCTTTCAGATATGCTCGACGTCGGTACTTTCCGGCTTCCTTTCGGCGACCTCGCTCTCGATCATCTTTCTGGCCACGTCGATTCCGCCCACCCCGAAAGCAATCGTGAGCGCCGCCACTATCCCGCCGAATACGATCGAGAAGGCGGCCAGAACGATACCGGGCGCAATCTGAAGCTGTTCCATCACCATTGCGAAGGTCATGATCAGCAGCAATACCTTCACGGCGCGGGCTACCGGTTTCGCATAGCGGTAGCCGGCGTTGACCGCAGCAATGAGCAGCGTTCTGCTGAAGAAAGCGGAAAGCAGGTATCCTGCGACGAGGATCAGCAGGGCTGATGCCGCCCTCGGCAGATAATTGAAGAACTGCAGGACCATGTTTTCTATCACGTGGATTTTCAGCGCATTGAGCCCTGTCATCAGGGTGATGAGGACCATGATCCAGAAGAAGAAGGATCCCAGCATCGATGAGGGCTTGTCCCAAAGGTCCCCTTTCCTCATCATCGAAGTGAACCCCATCCTGTCCGACCAGCTGTCGAACCCTATCGCGGAAAGGAATCTGACCAGCAACCGCCTCAGAAGCGCCGCGATGAGAAAACCGACGAACAGTATCACCAGCATGGCCAGGAAATTCGGCAGGAATTCCCTGAACTTCATGAACATTTCACGGATGGGTTCGAGTATCAGGTTCAGAAAGTCTGACATGGCGGCCTCCTTCAAGATCGTTTCCAGCTGGCGACAAGGTAATCCTTCGAGCTTTCGAAAGCAGCGCAGAGCTTTTCTATTTCGTCCTCCACCTCGGGCATTTCCATCTTCTCGATCGTCCGGATGAAAATGGCGGTTTTGCCGAGATAAAGCGGAGCGAGCGACTTGATCAGGTGTTCCCTGGGCAGCTTCCTCTTGTGGAAGGCTATGGCATAATCATAGACGATGCGTGCCCAGAGCTCGACCGGAAAGACGCCCGTCTCGCCGAGCTTCTCGACTTCCCTGAAATCGCCTTCGCCCAGAATTTCCCGCCAGATTTCCCCGAGATTCTCCAGCCCGGCCCTGAAGGCATCCAGCATTCTCCCCGTGTCGACAGCGACATGCTCCAGGCCCACCGCATACTCGAAGCCGAAAGTTTCGACGGCGCGAGACTCTCTTATCGGCGTCCAGATTTCCGCATAGGTTTCCATCAGTTCGAAGGTGGCGCCCACGACCTGATAAAGCATTTCAACCAGATCCGCCCCGGGGTCCTTCGGGTCGTGGATCTTGGCGCCTAGAAACGACTGCGCCACCCTGAATCCGTCGGCAATCGCAGTCGTCGTCATCCAGATGTCTATGCCGAAGCGGGCGACATCCGATTCCCATACCTCCTTTTCAAGATAATGCTTCGCGATCCTCCCCGAGAAGCCGAATTCCCCGCCTATGGGCTGCCTGACGCGCCTGCCGTAAAGCGCGCGTGTCAGGGGATAAATGATGCTGTTGGTGATGGTGCCGTCGAACTTGTGGCGATGATAGAGGGGTGCGACATAATCGAAATCCCATTCCAGGACCGGTTTCAGAAGCAATTCCATCCATTCCGGGGCAATGCTCCTCAAGTCCGAGTCGACTACTGCGCAGGCCTTTGCGCCGAGCACTTTCGCGATTTCGAATATCGACCTGAAGGCGCTTCCCTTTCCTGGAATGCCCGAATATGGAAAGCTGATTTTCGAAACGGGGGAAATCCGGTGGTGGATCAGAATGGCCCCGAAATCGTCCATCGAGGAAGCGCGGACCACATCCATCGTGCCGTCAGCCGAACCGCCGTCCGAATTCACGATGACCGCGCGCTCGTCGGGAAAATACTTCGCGAGTCCGGCCTGAACCGCCCTGACGACGCGCCCTATGGTTCTCGCGTTGTTGAAGCTCGGTATGCCGACGACGATATCGGCATGCCCGACCGCTTCGATCTGGGCTTCGACTTCGGCCCTGAAGGCGATGCTGCTCACGCGATCAGCTTCAGCACCGCTTCGTTCCATCCGACCGGGCCGCTCTTGCTCGTCCCGATCGACCCCTCGAACGGAGCCGCGCCGCCCAAGAGGACGGGAAAATCGACTGCGCGAAGCATCGGAACATCGTTCTCGCCATCCCCAAGCGCGATGCTCGATATTTCGCCATATTCCCGCTCGTAGAAGGATTTCAGGCGGTTCACGGCAAGCCCCTTGTCGTGGTTCCCCATCGCATGGAAAAGCCTGCCCCTTGTCCAGTTCAGCCCGGCAGCCTCAAGCGCCTTCAGGAATCGCTCGTCCGGACCCTGCTCGAAAACGAAAGGCTCGTCGAAATCGCGCTGTTTCGCAAGATGCGCCTCTTCCTTCGAAATGCCGGTGAGCCGAGCCACCTCCTCGTCGCTCATGTCGGAAAACCCCCTGACCCTGATGCCCGTTTTTCTCCTGATTTCCTCGAAGCGCCGCCTGACCAGATCATAGGGTTCTCCGAGAACGATAAGCCTGTAACCATCCAGGACATCGGAGTCGAAGCCGAATGAGAAATAGCCCTCCGGAATGTAGATTCCGCCGCCGTTTTCCGAAATGAAGGGGGCCGTGTTTTCCATCTTCTTCCTGATCGCGACGATCTCTGCGCGGGTCTTGCTCGAGCAGAAGACGAGAGGGATCTTTCTTTTCCTGATCATCTCCAGGGCAGGAATGGCCGAATCGAAGCGGCACGTGACCGGATCGAGCAAAGTCCCGTCCAGATCGGTGAAGACGATTTTCGCCGTCATTCCTTTTCGGGCGCGTCTTCAGGCTCCATTCCCTCGACGAGCGGAATCTCCTTCTGCGGATGACGCCTGATCATGCGCTTCAGCGCCTCGTCCTCCGCCGGACCGAGCGTCCCGCCCTGCTGCATGCCCGGTTCCGTTTCGGCAATTTCGCTTTCCATTTCAGCCTCTGCCTCCAGCCAGTCCTCGAGGTCATGCCCATGCTCATATCCCCTGTCGGCATAGCGGCTGTAGGCCGCCTCCCTGATCCTTTCTTCACGTTCTGTCATCGTCGCCTCCATTGAGTTTGATTTCATTATAGGCATGCAGCCCGACGGCGGCAGGTCCATACAGAAGCATGAAGCCATGCATGGAGGAAATCGCCTTCGAGCGCATCACGGTGGCGACAAGGACTTGCGACCGCGACATCCTGATCCGCATGAACGCCAAGGTGAAGAAATGAAAAAAGGGCTGCAAGGTGGAACTTCTTCCCGCACAAGAGGCCATTTCGGCCTGGAATTCGGCTGGGGACAAGACGAAGGGCCTTTTCCATGTCACCTGCCGCTGGAAGCCAATTTCATACTCTGATATAGATGAAATGTACTATCCTGAAAATGATAATCCCGGAGCATTGCCATGTGCCTTTTTTCAGGGGAAGGACCCAAAACCGTCTTCGACGTGATTCGCACCAGAAGATCCGTTCGCGCCTACAAGCATGACGGGATCGAGCGGAGCGCCGTCATGACCTTGCTTCAAGCCGCGACGCTGGCTCCCACCGCGATGCACGAGGAGCCATGGGAATTCGTGGTGATCCAGGACAGGAATCTGCTTAAGCGCATTTCCGATCTGGCGAAGCCGCTTTTCATCGAGAGCCTGCACCCTGTCCCGGATGCATTCAGGCATTCGGATTTCGACATCTTCCACGGCGCCGGCACGTTGATCGTGATCTGTGCCAGGCCGAACGGCCCTTTCGTCGAGGCGGACTGTTGGCTCGCTGCCGAGAACCTGATGCTCGCCGCCTGCGCAAGCGGCCTCGGAACCTGCGTCATCGGTTCTTCAGTTGCTGCAATCAGCGAGATGCGGAAGGAAATCGGCATCCCTTCCGACTACGAAGTTATCGCCCCCATCGTCGTGGGCGTGCCTGCCGGGGAGACCGATGCCTCGCCGAGAAAGGAACCTTCTGTCCTCGCCTGGCTTTGAGGCCATGATCCGGCCCGAAGAAGTGCTTGCGTTCTGGTTCGAGGAAATCGAACCCGGAAAGTGGTGGGCGAAATCGGAGGAATTCGACCGCCAAATCGAATCCCGCTTCGGCGAACTGCATGCCGCCGCTTCCCGCTGCGAGCTTTACGAATGGCGGGAAACGGCCGAGGGGAGGCTTGCCGAAATCATCGTTCTCGACCAGTTTTCGCGAAACATCTGGCGTGACCGCCCGGAAGCTTTCGCCTGCGATTCCCTCGCGCTGGCCCTTTCGCAGAGTGCTGTCGCAATCGGCGCCGACAGGAAGCTCGACGCTGTCAGACGCGCTTTTCTTTACATGCCCTACATGCACAGCGAATCGCGGAAGATCCACGAAATCGCGGTTTCCCTGTTCTCTTCGCCCAGGTTGGAGCGGAACCTCGATTTCGAACTCAGGCACAAGGCCATCGTCGACCGGTTCGGCCGCTATCCGCACCGCAATGTCATATTGGGAAGGGAGTCGACGAAGGAAGAACTCGAATTCTTGAAGACGCCGGGTTCCTCATTTTGAAACGCCTTCCATGCGGGCAGGCTGGTCACCGCCATGGGTTGGCGCAGCGTCACAGCGAAATCTTCAGCTTGCGCCCCCCCGTTATGCCGAAACCCTCGCGCTCATAGAAAGCCAGCGTTCGCTCGAACTGGGGCAGCGGCGGGGTGGTCACCTCCAGGCGGCGCCAGCCTCGGGACAAGCCGAAGGTTTTTGCCTGGGAGACGAGGCGAAAGCCCAAATGGTTCGAGCGGTAATCCGGACGTACATAGAGTTCCGGTATCGTGCCGAACGCGCCCTCGGCATAAAGGGCGTAACTCTCATGGAGGGCGATGAATCCGGCCGCCCGCCCTGTCTCGCTGCGGGCGATATAGGCAAAATACTTTTCCTGATCGATGAAGTCAGCGAGTCTGGAAGTCGTCTCGGCAGGATCGAAGTTGAATGCCCGGACGCCTGTCGCGTTCATGATTTCAGCCAGCAGTTCGCCGACCATTTCGGCGATCTCCGGCGCATCATCGGCTTTGGCGCTGAGTATTTAGGGTCATGAGTATTTAGGGTCAAGTCTTGACATCATTCATCATCGTTTCATCGTTCGCCTTTCATCACTCGGCTCGCTGTAGAATAATGCACTCCAGCAGCACGTGCAATGCACTCCCCGAGCACCTTGAGAAATGAATCACGGTCTTCATCGTCGAGAAAAATCGCAGCTTGCGCATTGCCTCGCGAGGTGACGTGATGAATCGCGCCGGAATATTCCAGGCGTAAAGGTCTGGCCATGCCTGCAGTATAGCAAAAATGGTCAATGTCAAGACCTGACCCTGCTGCACC
>JAJZTQ010000004.1:0-45936 GCA_021848825.1 Pseudomonadota bacterium | reverse complement strand
GTCAATGTCAAGACCTGACCCTGCTGCACCTGACCCTGCTGCACCTGACCCTGCTGCACCGATGTGACCCTGCTGCACCGATGCTCATGGCGCGGTGCCGCGCTTCGAAGGTCAAGCCCGAACGTCCTAAGCTGCATTCAGCGTCGGCAACACCAGCGCCCGGAACAACGCATCCGCCTCCTGCGGCGACAACCGGCTGCGGCTCTCCATCCACCAGTTCAATACGAGTATAAACGTCGAGGCGACGTACTGTGCCACGAGGTCGGGGGACAGCGCCTCCTGGCCGCGCTTTGGGAATTCCCTGCGCACGTCCTCGGCAATCAACGCTGCGAGAGCCTTTTGAAGATGCTCGTGGAGAGTCGCCCGGGCTCTTGCGCCCATGGGCCCCTCACCCATGTTCCGATTATGCTGGATGTGCTCGAAGACGCGAAGACTGAACCAGACGATCTTCTCGTGTTGCTTCTCCGAGGGCGGCGCCGAGGACTGAACGGCGTGCAGCATTTCCTTTAGGCCACTTGCCAGCAGCTCGTCCTTGCCGGTGAAGTGGGTGTAAAAGGTGGAACGGCCGACATTGGCCCGGTCCAGAATCTCCTTGACCGAAATTGCGTCGTAGGACTTTTCGTGGATCAATGACGTGAGCGCGTTGCGCAGAAGAGCCTGCGTCCTTTCTATGCGGCGGTCTTTGACGCGCTTATCGCGCTTGTTACGCGCCACCTTTCCAGCTCTTGCCTGGGCTCCGAAATGCCGCACACTCCCCCCGAAATTGTTCACTAACACTACAGATCGACGCATTCGTTCTTCACACGTCACTCCATTCAAACTAAATTACAAACGAACGCCTGTTCATTATTTTACTCTTGTTCTGGGAGACAAACATGCACACCACCGGAAGCGAAAATACCGCATCGAAGATGCCGGGCCTGCTCCTTCACAAAGCCATGGCCTACGACCTCGGCGTCTGGATTCTGACGTTCGGCCGCGAGGGTGCTATGCGCCGGAAAATCCTCGCCCACGCACGGCTGCAAGCGGGCGAAGCCGTGCTCGACGTCGGCTGCGGAACCGGAAGCCTCGCCATCGAAGCGAAACGCCAAGTCGGATCGGCGGGCACCGTGTGCGGCACAGACGGATCGTCAGAGATGATCGCCAGGGCCGCCAAAAAGGCGCGCAAGAGCGGATTCGAGATCGAATATGAAAGCGCGCCGGCGCAAGCGCTGCCATTCGCGGACGGCTGCTTCGACGCAGTTCTCAACACATTGATGTTCCATCACCTCCCGCGCTTGTCGCGCGAACAGTGCGCCCGCGAGATGCGAAGAGTTGTGCGGCCCGGGGGGCGGGTCTTGGTTGTGGACTTCGCGCAGTCAACACGAAAGGAACCAATCGACTTTCTCGATCACCTGCATCGCCATGGTGGCGTCGATCCGGATGAGATCGTGGCCCACCTGGAAGGCGCGGGCCTGAAGATTGCCGAGAGCGGCAACGTGGGCTTTATGGGCCTTCGGTACGTTCTCGCTGAAGCTCCTGCCGCTGCGTGATGCGATGAAAACACGCCATCCCATACCGGTTTCTCTGATCGTTATCGCCATCGTTGGGCTCATCGCTGGTCACGGCGCGATCCTTTACTTCTTCTCGACACACCTTACGGGCTCCGTCATCGGCATATCCAGCGCGGCAGTGCTCTTGATGCTCAAGCACCTTGGATTGCTAGGCGCGCTGTACGAGCGCCTGCGCGGACGACCTCCCCGCTTTTAATCACGCCCAACGTGCCAGCTCACCGGCGCGCCGCAAGCGGCACGTCCGCATGCAGCGCAGGATTGGGCGCAGTAACGGAAAGCGCCCATTCGGCAGCCCTGCGCGCATGAATACTGGTGGTGTCGAACACCGGAACGGGTGAATCCAGCGGGCCGATAAGCATGGAAATCTCAGTACATCCAAGAATGATTGCTTCGGCACCATCAAAGATGTCTCGACCACCATGATCTACACCCATGTCTTGAGCCGGGGCGGAAAAGGCGTGAAGAGCCCGCTCGATTCGATTCAGCATGGCGGCATGCCGATCGATCGCTGAACACCATCGCCCGCTTCAGGCAAGACCGCTAGTCGCGGGGCGAGCCGGGATGACAAGCTCTCTGCTTGATCTAAATCAATGAAAGGCGCTTCGAACGGGTCTATTCTGCTTCATCAGCATATGGTGATGAACGACATGATATATAGCGACCTGCCCCGTTTTCTCATCAAGGGGAGAAGCCTCCTCCCCATCGTCCAGGGTGGCATGGGCGTCGGCGTCTCCGCTCATCGCCTGGCAGGTTCGGTGGCGTCGATGGGAGCGATGGGCACCATAGCCAGCATCGATCTTCGCCATCACCACCCCGATCTCGCGAAGAAGAGCGCCTCCAAAGCGGAACTCGACGAAGCCAACCTGATCGCGCTCGATCGTGAAATCCGCTCCGCCCTGGAGATGGCGGAGGGGCGGGGAATGGTGGCGGTGAACGTCATGAAGGCCGTCACCGAGCATGCCGCACTGGTCAGGCAGGCGTGCAAAAGCGGCGCCCAGGCGATCGTCATGGGCGCGGGACTCCCGCTCGACCTCCCGGATCTCGCGGCAGAATTTCCAGAAGTCGCGCTGATCCCCATCCTTTCCGATTCGAGAGGGGTGAATCTCGTATTGAGGAAATGGATGAGAAAGAACAGGCTGCCGGACGCCATCGTGATCGAGCATCCCCGCTATGCGGGGGGGCACCTCGGCGCGCCGAAGCCTGAGGAAATCGCCGATCCGCGCTTCGATTTCGAAAGGGCGATAACCGAAACAAGGCAATCTTTCGAGGAACTCGGAATCGGACCCATTCCCCTCATCCCGGCAGGGGGCATCAATAGCCACGAGAAGATCAGGGCGCTGCTCGACATGGGCGCATCTGCCGTCCAGATCGGCACCCCTTTCGCCGTGACGCTCGAAGGCGATGCGCATCCGGATTTCAAGAGGGTGCTTGCGGAAGCGAAGCCCGAGGAAATCGTCACCTTCATGAGCGTGGCCGGATTGCCCGCGAGAGCCGTGATCACGCCCTGGCTCAGAAACTACCTGAAGAGGGAAGCGAAGCTTCAGGAATGCGCCAAGGCGGACAGAGGGCGATGCGCTTCCGGTCTCAACTGTCTGCTGCACTGCGGTTTGCGCGACGGCAACGGGAAAACCGGGCAGTTCTGCATCGATGCCCAGCTCGCTGCCGCGCTGAAGGGGGACATCAGGAAGGGGCTTTTCTTCCGGGGTTCCGAAAGCCTTCCATTCGGTTCCGCCATCCGTCCCGTCAGGGAACTCCTGGAATACCTGCTCAAAGGCATCACGAACGGTTCCCGATTGGCGGGCATCTGACCCTTCTTCCTGCCCGGAAGCGCTCCATTTAAGATTTTCCTAAGACTGTTCTGGAATAGTTCGCGGATTCAGTCAATTAACGAGAGCGAAGGGCCGGATGGGCAGGCTTTCAACATGCCGAATAACGATCTTGTTCGCCGCCATGCTGTGTTCCTCGAAAAGCCTTTTCGCTTCGGATCAATCGGCCTGGCTGGAAATGGCTTCGCAGACCCAGGATCAGCAGCCTCATTGGGCCTCCATGCTGGGCGTCGCTTCCACCGGGCTCACGCAGGGTTTCCGCTACCATTACACCACGCAATATTTCGGGAACGGCTCCCAGGTCAGGAATTTCGGCAGCAACAAGGGGCTGGAGCTCATCCTCTCTGAAAATTTCCAGATTCAGGTGGGGGTTCCCGCCTACATCGAGAAGGATACGCCGAAATCCGCGTCGAGCGGATGGGGCGACGAGGCGGTGCTCGGAAAATACAGGTTTTTTTCCGAAAACGAGGAAAACGGCAACTATGTCGTCAGCGGCTCGCTGGGACTGAGCCTCCCGACCGGAAGCCCCGGATTCACTTCCCGCAGCACGATCTATACGCCGATACTCGCCGCAGGAAAAGGATGGGGAACGAGGCAGCGGGAAATCGCCGTCCAGAGCCTCGTTTCATTCAGCATTCCCGATCACAACGTTTCCGGAACAGGAATACCCGTTACCTGGAACACCGGTCTCCAGGCCCGGATTTTCCGTCATTTCTGGCCTGAATTCGAGGTGAACTATACCCGCTGGAAACACGGGCCTTACGACGGAAAAAGCCAGCTTCTCATGACCTACGGGGTCGTATTCGACTACAGGATCATGGAAAGGGAAAAGATATCGCTGGGATTAGGCTACCAGGAGCCGAAGGGAACGAGCCCGACCGCGCTTGGCCGCGAATGGATATCCATGATGAAGATCGCCTTCTAGGCGTCTTCATCGATATCTGGCGAATGGCTTCAGCAGCAGGTCTGGATCGGCGGGCACTTGACCGTGCCGTAGGAGCAGAAAACGCAGCAGTCTCCCGGCTCGGGCTTCAGCATGGCCTTGCAATTCGTGCATTCGTAGAAATAAAGGCATGCATCCGTGGGCATGACCTCCTTTTTCGAAAACCCGCAATGCGGACAGGTCAGGACGGATTCGAGTATGACTTCCTTCATCCGCGCATTCTAGCACGCCTGGTCTGGCATGATGCCGCATCAAGGCATATCATTGCCGAAAACGAGAAGGAGGCTGAATGTATCTTCCAGAACAGTTCGAGGAAACCGATCCCGGTCGCATCAACTCCCTATTGACCGGGCACCCTTTCGGCATGCTCGTCAGCATCGCCGATGGCGAGCCGTTCGTCAGCCATATCCCTTTCCTTTTCGAGCAGGAATCAGGAAAAAAGGGAAGACTGCTCGGCCATCTGGCCAGGGCGAATCCGCAGC
The DNA here is from genome assembly GCA_021848825.1 of Pseudomonadota bacterium. Lineage (GTDB taxonomy): Bacteria > Pseudomonadota > Gammaproteobacteria > Burkholderiales > JABEVD01 > JABEVD01. The sequence goes on along the minus strand of JAJZTQ010000004.1, from coordinate 41,132 downwards.
TGCAGCATTTCGGAAAGGAACTGCTTGCCGTATTCCAGGGACCTCATGCCTATGTCTCCCCATCCTGGTACGGCTCCCCCGGCGTGCCGACCTGGAATTACGCCGTTGTCCACGTGAAGGGAAAGGCGAGACTGATAGGGGAAGAAGCGCTGGAGGCGCTCCTCGAACGAATGACGAGCATGCACGAATCCGGCATGGAAAATCCATGGCAGCCGGTCCTGGAAGAAGAACGACGGAAGAAGCTCTTCGGCATGATCTCGGGCTTCGAGATCGAAATCACGGAGATCAGGGCAAAATTCAAGCTCAGCCAGAACCGCTCTATCGAGGACAGGCGACGTGTGGCGGAAGCGCTTTCCGTGCGTGCGCCGGAAGTATCCAGGCTCATGATCGCGGATTGAAGATGCGCATCCTTCTCGCCGAAGACGATGCCATGATAGCCGAAGCGGTATCGGTTGCGCTGAAGGATGCCGCCTATGCCGTTGACTGGGTCAGAGACGGCGCCATGGCGAGCGGCATTCTGGAAGGAGAAGAGCATCAGGCGCTGCTGCTCGACCTGGGTCTTCCAAAAATGGATGGCCTGGAAGTGCTGCGCCGCCTCAGAGGAAGAAAGAGCAGGTTGCCCGTCATCGTCATCACCGCGAGAGACGAAATCGACGAAAGGATAAAGGGGCTCGATCTGGGGGCGGACGACTATATCGTCAAGCCCTTCGACGTCAATGAACTCCTTGCCAGACTTCGCGCAGTGATCAGGCGCCACGGCGGCCAGGCTTCCCCGGTCCTCACCAACGGGATAGTGAGCCTGGATCCCGCCACGAGGGAGGCGAGGTGCGGTGAAATCAGCGCGATCCTGAGCGCCCGGGAATTCTCCCTGCTCCATGCCTTCCTTCTCAAGCCGGGAGTGATCCTCGCCAGGACCGAACTCGAGGAGCGCATCTATGGCTGGAACGAGGAAGTGGAAAGCAATGCGATCGATTTCCTCATCCACAGCGTCCGCAGGAAACTCGGGCAGGATGTCGTGAAGAACGTGCGCGGCGCGGGATGGATGGTGGAAAAACCGGCATGAGAGGCTCTCTGCAGCGGCATCTTTCGCTGATGCTTTCGATCGCCATCCTGGTTACCGGCTTCTTCGCTGCGATCGCCTCCTTCCTGCTCTCCTATTCCGAAGCGAGAGACTTCCAGGACGACATGCTGAAGCAACTGGCGATCGTGTCGACGCGGCCCAATTCCGCAGATGGCGGGATGCTGAAGGACCCCGAATCGCGATTCGTCGTATTCCATTTTCCCTCCGACAGGAGACCGCAATGGCTTGCCGAAAATCTCCCGACCGGATTTCATACGGTCGAGACCAGGGAAGGGCGCTTCAGGCTTTACGTCAGGACAGGGAAGAACGGGAGAACAGTCGTCGCCCAGCTGACCGATGCGAGAGACGAAATCGCCTTCAACAGCGCGCTCAGAACCCTCGTCCCCCTGCTCCTCCTGCTTCCCCTGCTCGCCTGGCTCATCACGCGGATAGTCAGGGCGGAACTGGGTCCCGTCAGGCGCCTGGCAGCGAATCTCGAAAGCCGGGACAGTCCGAGCCAGATCGAAACGCATGATCTCCCGGAAGAAATCGTGCCATTCGTCCAGGCCATCAACCGGCTTTTCACGAGGGTCAGCGAACTCATGGATCAGCAGCGCCGCTTCATAGCGGACGCCGCCCACGAGCTCCGCAGCCCCCTTGCCGCGCTTTCGCTCCAGGCCGGAAATCTCAGGCAGGCGAAATCGATCGAATCGATGCGGGAACGGGCCATCCCCCTGGAAGCGGGGATAGAAAGGGCAAAAAGGCTGACGGAGCAGCTGCTGAATCTCGCCAGGACCCGGTCCGGGGCTGACGGCGACGCCCTTGTCGATGTCCCTGCAATGTGCAGGGAACTGATCGCAGAATATCTCTCCGTTGCAGAGGGAAAGCGGATAGATCTCGGGCTCGAACAATCTTCCGGACTGAAATTCGAAAGAGCGCCTCGAATCCTCAGGCTGATAATCAGGAACGCGCTCGACAATGCCCTGAAATACACGCCTGAAGGCGGAATAGTGACCTTGAGGCTCGGGGAGGATGCCATCGAGGTGATCGACAGCGGCCCAGGCATACCGGAATCGGAAAGGGAAAAGGTTTTCATGCCTTTCTACAGGGTGCTGGGGACCGAAGGGGAGGGAAGCGGGCTCGGGCTTGCCATCGCAAAGGAGGCCGCAGCAAGGCTGGGAGGAAGCCTCAGCCTGGAAAACGGGGCGGGATCGGGGCTGATTTTCCGCTACCGCCTTTGAAAGCAACCGGCGCATTTTTCAGTCCACCGTGTACCTGCTTCTTCCCATGATTTCGCGAAAGACACTCATGAGCCGCGGATCGTGTTTTTTCCCCGTCTCCTCGGTCAGTACGGCCATGATTTCTTCGTGCTTCTTCGCCTGATGGTAAGGTCGGGTGACCGCCATGGCGTCATAGCTGTCGGCAATGGATATGATCCTGGAACAGATCGGAATCGCCTCGCCGAGAAGGCCGTCCGGGTAGCCGGTCCCGTCATAATGTTCATGGTGATGGCGGATCAGGGTTGCGGCGAGTTCGCAGCCGCCGAGTTCGGTGGCAAGCATGATTTTTTCGCCGATTTCGGCATGACGCTGCATCACCTTCCTTTCGTCTTCTTCCAGCCTGGCAGGCTTGAAGAGAATGTTGTCCGGAACCCCGATCTTGCCGATGTCGTGAAAGGAGGCGCTGAGGCCAAGCGCCTCCATTTCTTCCTCCTCCAGGTCGCAATGGCGGCCGATCTCGCTGCAAAGCCCGCGAACGCGTTCCGAATGCAGCCGGGTCATCAGGTCGCGATAGCCGAGGGCCGCGGCAAGCGCCCTTGTCGCCTCATGAAAAGCGTCGTATGTCTCCTGCCAGTTCATTGGGGTTCCCGGGAAGGCCGAATTTTATTTATAGCTTCTGGCGGACCCTCAGTCAAAACCCGCCAGGACAGCGAAGCAGGCCTTCAGGAGCCGGTTCTTGGAAGCGAAAGGGCGACTTCCAGGCCGCCGTCGGGGTGATTCGAAAGCACAAGGCTTCCGCCGTGGATTTCCGCGATCGCCTTGGAAATTGCAAGTCCGAGCCCGGTGCCGCCGGTATCCCTGCTGCGCGAAGTTTCCAGCCTGTAGAAGGGTTCCGTGAGCAGCGCGAGCTTGTCTTCCGGCACGCCCGCCCCCTCGTCCCTTACCTTTATCCTGAGTTCCTCGGGGCTGTCCTCGACGGAAACAACAGCCCTTTGTCCGTACTTGATCGCATTTTCGACGAGATTGACGATGGCGCGCTTCAATGCCTGGGGTTTGCCCGAATAACGGATCTCTCCTGACTGACGGATCTCCATTTCGCCGCCCGTTTCCATCTGATCCTCCTGGATGCTCTCGAGCAGCGCCGAAATGTCCACCGTCTGTGTGGGCTCGCCGTTGCCCATGCCCCGCATCAGGTTCAGGCTCATCGTCACCATGTTGTCCATCTCTTCCAGATCCTTCAGGAACTTGACCTTGAGTTCAGGATCTTCGAGCAGTTCGGCTCTCAGCGTCATCCTGGTGATAGGCGTTTTCAGATCGTGGGACATGGCGGCATGGATCCTCGCCCTCGACTCGAGATATTCGAGCAGCCTTTTCTGCATCGTGTTGAACGCGCGGGCCGCCCGCTTCATTTCCACCGACCCCTTTTCCTCGAGAGGAGCGCGGTGTATGTTCTTGCCGAGTTCGTCGGCCGCCCTGGCGAGGAGATCGAGGGGATGGGTCACCCAGTGCACGGCGATCAGGGAAAGAACGAGAATGGCCAGAAATAGGATCACCAGATTGATGAGCAGCCTTTGCGGAAGCAGGTGGCCTACCTGCCTGCGGTAGCTGAAGGCGACACGCTGTCCGTCGTCGAGCCGGGTCTCGAGACCGAAGGAGGCATGTTCGGGCCAGTAAAAAGGCGCCTTTTGTGCGGAAAGATAGAGCCGGACGGGCCTGTCCTTCCCCAGATATTGCTGAAGCAGGGCCTTCAATCTTGCCGCATCCTCCCCTTCCATGGGAGCCTGGTCGAGCCTCCCGTCTACCGCCAGGAAAAGCGGCGGGCCGCTCAATAGTTCCGCAGCCCTCTTTCTGGCGGAAGGTTCAGTCGCATTGAGCAGGCGGACATACGCCGCTATGCCCTGCGCGGCCTGATTCCATATGATGATCGAAAGGGATTTTTCGCGTTCCGTGACCTGGATCGCAGCGCTCAGCATCTGCCCTATCATCAGCCCCCCGGCCAGAATCAGGACCATCCTGCCGAGCAGGGACTTGGGCATCATTTCTCGAATTCCACCTTGGCGGCGAGCATGTAGCCCTCCCCCCTTATCGTCTTGATCAGAAGAGGCTCCTTCGCGTCGTCATGAAGCCGCTGCCTCAGGCGGCTCACCTGGACATCGATGCTCCTGTCGAAAGGAAACATTTCCCTTCCCCTGCACATGTCCATCAGCTGGTCCCGGCTCAATACCCTGTTGCCGTGATCGACGAAGACCCTGAGCAGCCTGTATTCCGCGCCGCTCAATGGAACGGCCACGCCTTCGGGCGAGGTCAACTGCCTTGAAAGGGTGTCGAGTCTCCAGCCCGAAAACCTGACGATGCTCGCTTCCTCAGGTTTCACCGAATCGGGCAAGGATTTTGCCCTGCGCAGTATGCTCTTGATCCTGGCGAGAAGCTCCCTCGGATTGAAGGGTTTCGAGAGATAGTCGTCTGCGCCCATCTCGAGCCCGACTATCCTGTCCATGTCGTCCCCTTTCGCCGTGAGCATCAGAACCGGGATCTCCGATTTCGCCCGGATGTTCCGGCAGATCACCAGGCCATCTTCGCCGGGCAGCATCAGGTCGAGCACGATGAGGGAAACATTGTCTGCATCGAGCGCCGCCTGCATGGCGCGCCCATCTGCAACCGCCGTCACCCTGAATCCGTTTTTCTGAAGATAATCCCCCAGCAGGCCGCGGATTTCCCTGTCATCGTCAACGATCAGAATATGGTCTGCCGTATCCATCATTTTGCCTTCTTCTGGAAATCAGCATAATAGCGCACATTACCCGATTTCCAAGCTTTCGCAGGGATACCTGCAAGATCTCTCGCTATTCGGTTGTTTTTCCTGAGAACGGCATCGATCACCCTCGGAAAGAGCCCGTTGATGCCGACCAGTATTCTCTCCGGCATGCCGATATAGAAATCTCCGACTCGCTCTTCCATCGCCTTCGCGATCAGCTTGGCCACTTCATCCGCTTCATCCATCGCAGCCCCAGTCCTTTCGTTCAACTGCATCACCGCATCCGAATTGAGCGAAGTCCTGGTCGCCCTGGGCGCGACATAGGTCACCCTGATTGCAGTATGATCCAGTTCACGCCTCAGCGCCTCCGAAAAACCCCTGAGTGCGAACTTCGTCGCAGAATAAACCGAGAAGCAGCCGAAACCGACTGAACCGAAAGTCGAGCCGACATTGACGATGTGACCTGAATTCCTGCGGATGAAATGAGGGAGAATGGCATGGGTCAGATAAATCGGGCCCGCGATGTTGGTTTCGACGAGATGACCGATTTCTTCGCGTCCCTGCCTTGAAAATTCGCAGAAACCGGAAATACCCGCATTGTTGACCAGTATGTCGATTTCCCCCAGATGATTCACGACGTCATTCACCAGCTTTTCATGCCCTGAAGGCCTGGCAAGGTCGAAGACGAAAGCATGAGCTGATCCGCCTTCAGCCCTGATCGCCATGGCGAGATCGACAAGCTTCCCCTCGTTTCTTCCGACAAGGGCGAGCGTCGCGCCCTTGTCGGCAAGCCTGACCGCAAGGCTCCGGCCTATCCCGCTTCCTGCTCCTGTCAGCAGGATGCTGCGCCCGCAAAGGTCTGTCCGCATTCGATTCTCCCCGTTTTTTCTGTTTATACACGAGCAATGTAGATCCAGTTTGACCGACTCGTAACCGAATGTATCTCAAGAACTCGACCATTGCCGCGATGTCGAATGGCAAAACGAGGAGGGAAGAATGGAAGAGACGGCACCCGGGCATCCGGGAATGAAACCGAACTGGTCTAACAGCGCAAAGGAAATGGTGGGGTGCGGACTGGGTCCTTCCCGCCTCTGGTACACCTTGAGCCGCGGCATCGTGAACGAAGTCTATTACCCGCGCATAGATGTCCCTCAGATCAGGGATCTCGGCTTTGTGGTGGCTGGCGAACGAGGTTTCTGGGTCGAGGTCAAGACGCTCGGAAGCCATGCCTTCAGGCTCGTCGAAGCAGGCGTACCCGCTGCCGAAATCGTTCATCACCATGGCAGATTCAAGCTGAAACTGCGCATCGCGCCGGATCCTGAAAGGGATGTCCTGCTGCTCGAAATGCAACTGGAGGGGGACCCCGATCTCAGACCCCATGTGCTGCTTTCCCCCCGCCTGGGCGGCACCGGTCACGACAATATCGCCGAAACTGCGCGTTACCGCGGCAGATCGGTGCTGTGGGCGGAACAGGGGCCTTTCGGATTGGCACTGGCCGCAGCGGGGGACGGACAGAAGGATGCGCTTGGAAAGACCAGCGCCGGATATGTAGGCGCAAGCGACGGCTGGCAGGATTTCGCCCACAACGGCGCCATGCAATGGCAATACAGAAAAGCCGGCCCGGGCAATGTCGCACTCACCGGAGAATTGCCGAGACAGGCTGTGCTTGCGCTCGGTTTCGGCAGCTCCAAGCAATCTGCTGCGACGCTCGCCATCTCCGCTCTGCTGCAGCCATTCGACGAGGTCTGGGACAAGCATGTCTCGAGATGGAAGAGCTGGCAGAAATGCCATTTGCCCTGCAGCGATCTGCCGCCCCATATCGAGCAGGCGCGCGCGATTTCCGCGATGGTGCTGAAATCCCATCAGGACAAGAGCTTTCCCGGTGCAATGGTCGCAAGCCTCAGCATTCCATGGGGAAATACAAGGGACGAGGTGGGCGGATACCATCTCGTCTGGCCCAGGGATCTGGTCGAATGCGCAGGCGCCTTGATGGCGCTCGGCGCCGAAGAGGATGCGCACGACATCCTCCGCTACCTTATCGCCACCCAGCATGAAGATGGCCACTGGTACCAGAACCAGTGGCTGGGAGGGAAACCCTACTGGCAGGGCATCCAGCTCGATGAGGCGGCCTTCCCTGTCCTGCTCGCCGCATCGCTCGTCGACAGGAATCTCATAGACGGCATCAGGATAGGGGACATGGTCGAACGCTCGCTCGGCTTCATTGCCAGGACAGGGCCCGCGAGCGACCAGGATCGATGGGAAGAAAGCGCCGGTGTGAATGCCTTTACGCTCGCGGCATGCATCGCCGCGCTCGTCGCAGGCGCTCCTTTTGTCGACGAGGAAAGCGGCAAAGTTGCGCTCGATCTTGCCGATTTCTGGAACGCCCATATCGAAGACTGGAACGTCGTCACCGACTCCGACCTCCAGAAAAGCATGAATGTAAGCGGTTACTATATCAGGGTTGCCCCGGGACTCGTGATAGAGGACAACGACATGCTGAAGCGCGTGGTCAGCATCAAGAACCAGGTTCTCGGCACCGAATACCATGCAGACGAGCTGATCGGGACGGATTTTCTGCAGCTCGTCAGATTCGGTCTCCGTCTTGCCGACGATCCGCTCATCGTCGACAGCCTCAAGGTTGTCGATGCCCTGCTCAAGATCGAGACGCCGAACGGTCCATGCTGGCGCCGCTACAACGGCGACGGTTACGGAGAACACGAAGATGGCAGCGCCTACAACGGCTCCGGGAAGGGAAGAGCATGGCCGCTTCTCACGGGAGAGAGAGGGCATTATGAGCTTTGCGCGGGACGCGATCCCCTGCCGTTTCTGGAGGCCATGGCCGCGATGGCAGGCGCGAGCGGCATGCTCCCCGAACAGATCTGGGATGACGCCGCCATTCCGGAGCGCAGACTTTATCTCGGCCATCCCACCGGCTCGGCCATGCCGCTTGCCTGGGCACATGCCGAATTCGTCAAACTCGCGTATTCGAGAGACCTCGGTTATCCGGTGGACAGGCCCAACGCGGTCTGGGAACGCTACCGCGGAATACGCCCGACCTGCAAGAAGGCTTTCTGGCTCAAGCAGGCCCCTATTACCAGGATCGAGTCCGGAATGAAGCTCGTCATCGCGCTGCCCTTCGGTTCGACCATCTCATGGGGGACGGATGGATGGAAAAACACGGTCAGGGAAAAGACCGGCGCACCCGGTCTGGGACTTCACCGCCTTGAGATCGATACAAAAGGGCTGGCGTCTGGTCAGCGCATAGACTTCACCTACAGGAACGACGATACCGGAGCATGGGCGGGAATCGACTATTCCGTTTCCATCACCTAGGGCGTGCTAACGCCCTGGGTATGGGTGGGCGTGAGCCAGCTTCTTCCGTCCCTCGCCACCAGCAATTCCGCCGATTCCGGTCCCCATGCGCCGCAGGGATAATTCGGGAAGTCAGGCGCAGGATTGTCCTGCCATACTTCCAGAACAGGCATGATGATCTGCCACGCAGCCTCTACCTGATCTGCCCGCATGAAAAGCGTCGCATCTCCCGCCATGATGTCTCTCAGCAGCGTTTCATAGGCTTCAGGCGCCGCCACCCTGAAGGCTTCCTTGTAGCTGAAACGCATGTCGACAGGCCGCAGCCTGAGAGGCGAGCCCGGTTCCTTCGCGATGAATTTGAGCACGATGCCCTGCTCAGGCTGGATCAGGATGACGAGCCTCGCAGGCTGTGCGTCGAGGCCGACCGAAGCCGGAAAAGCCTTGTGCGGCACATCCTGAAACCGGATCGAAATCTCCGAGACGCTGGCGGCAAGACGCTTTCCCGTTCTCAGGTAGAACGGCACATCCTGCCAGCGCCAGTTGTCGACATGGAGCTTCAAGGCCGCATAGGTTTCGACGTTCGAGGACGCGTGGACCAGAGGCTCCTGCCGGTAACCCTTCAATTCGCGTCCTCCTATCCATCCGGGCCCGTACTGGCCCCTCGCCGCAAATTCCCCGACTTCGTCGAATGCGATCGGGCGTATCGCCCGAAGCACATCCATTTTCTTGCTCCGGATGTCATCCGCATCGTAGGCGACAGGCGCTTCCATCGCGACCAGGCAGAGCAATTGCATGAGATGGTTCTGCACCATGTCCCTCAGCGCGCCGGCCTTTTCGTAGTAGCCCCCTCTGTGCTCCACACCCAGCGTTTCCGCTACCGTGATGGCGACGTGATCGATGTACCTTCGATTCCATACTGGCTCGAACATCGGATTGGCAAATCGCATGGCCAGGATGTTCTGTACGGTTTCCTTGCCCAGGAAGTGATCTATCCTGAAGATCTGTCTTTCCTCGAAATACTTCAGGAGCGCCTGGTTGATCGCGCGTGATGATTCGAGATCGTGCCCCAGCGGCTTTTCAACGACGATTCTCGCCCTTTCCCGATTCTTCGCGAGATCCGAATTTCCCAGCCCGCGCGTGACGGGCTCGAAAAGAAAAGGCGGGATGGCGAGATAGAAGATCTGGTCGGCATTGCCGCCCCATGCCTTTTCCTGTTCGCTCAGGGCTGAGGCAAGTTCATGGTAGCCCGCCTCCTCGGACAGATCAGCCCTGATGAACCTGATCAGGGACGAGAATCGCTGCCATTCTTTTTCCTTCGGCTTTCCCCTTCTGGAATATCTGGCAATGCTCTGCCTGTAATGCGCCGCCAGGCTTTCGAGGTCCGGCACCGTCCTGTCCACGGCATAAAGCAGAAAATGCTGAGGCAGCAGCCCGTCGAGATGAAGATTGAAAAGAGCCGGCAGGATGAGCCTGGCGGAAAGGTCGCCTTCAGCACCGAAAAGGGTGAACAATACGTCCTTTCTCATTTCCATCTGCATGATATTCTCCTGTCATTCTGATATGCTGCCGGAAAAAATATTGGATGCCACGTTATAGAGATAGTTCAGAGGAGTCGTAATGAAGCAGAAGGTTAAATTAGAAATAGAGCTGTCGCCCGAAACGGTGACATGGCTCAATGTCCTGGTAGAGGGAAGGCCGAAGGACAGCGAGATGCCCGATACGCTAGAGGGGATCATCGAGCAGATCGCGGTTCATTTCGCAGAAGGGGTGAAGCGCCCGGGGTCGTGGGAAAGGGAAATGGTCAGGATCATGGGATACCAGAAAGCCCTTACTGGCCATGAAAAGGACATTCCAGGCTACGAAAATGCCTGATGCCTTGATCCGGGTCGTCGACCCGGCGTCCCTGTCGTGAACTTACCGCTGTAGTTCCTGTCAACTCCTTTGCAGTGAAAGCCCGCGCTTATTGCGCGCCAATATATCACAATGTGATGTTTTATTGACAAAGGAGAAGAATGGCCATGCTACCTTACGCCGCAGCCCAACAAACCGAAGAAAACGATATCGCAAAGCTCAATGCCATCGTCGTCGAGGCGATCGGGTCGATTGCCGCCGCAACCGGTCTGACGAGCGAAGAGACGCTGGCGATCCTTGTGCAACACAGCGTATCAGATCTCAGGGAAGGGAAATCTTCATCAGAAAGATCCTTCAACCTCTCGAAATTCAACAAGGCGCTCAATAAAGCCGTCAAGGCAATATGCTATGCGACCGCCCTCAATTCAACCGAAATCAGCAACATATTCACCCAGGAAAGGCACGCATCGATCGAGGCTATCGTCACCCGCCTCAGGGAAAAATCGAGAGAAAACCGCTGGCATCTGAGTCACTATTGAGCAGCGGCATGATTTGACCGATCGGATCAGAAAAATCTGAAAATAGCGCGGGCGAGGCCTTGCCGTCGGCCGATCTTGTCTATCCCGCCGTACGATAGTAAGATTCGCTCCATGGGTGCGACAGGCCGATTCTTTTCCGCTTTGCCATGAACGGCTTGCTTCGCAACCGCTGGAGCGTTTCCCTTTTCATCATCGCCGCCTATCTGGCGACAGGCGAGCCGGCGCTCATGCTGGCAAAATCTTCCGGATATGCAACGCCCTTTTTCCCCCCCGCGGGGATCGCCATCGCGTTCTGCTTCATCATTGGCTTCGAAATCCTCCCCGCAGTATTCGTCGCCGCATTCCTGCTCAATTTCTGGATAGGCTTTTCGAAAACCTTCCATATTGGAACTATAGAGGTCGCCGCAGGCCTCCTTCTCGCTGCAGCTTCCACGCTTCAGGCCGCCATCGGCGGCACCATTCTGAGGCGGCTGATCGGCTATCCCGCGCCGCTCGACAGCATCCGCGATCTCGCCAGATTTCTCCTGATCTCCCCTGTCGCCTGTCTGGTCAGTTCCTCCTTTTCGACGCTGTCGCTTCACTGGCTGGGCGCGATTCCTTCAGCCGAAGTCATGACGGGCTGGAGCGCATGGTGGCTGGGAGACACGCTCGGGGTCGTCACATTCCTGCCGCTGATCATGGTGCTCTTCGGCGAGCCCAGGCCGATATGGAGAAAGCGCGCCTTCACTGTCGCCATTCCGATGATGCTGGCTTTTACGATGTTCATCCTGGTATTCCTGCAGACCAGCAGATGGGAAAAAGGGGAGTCGCTCGCCGCATTCCGCCATGAATCGCAAAAGGCAGGCGAATCCATAGACAATAATCTGCAAGCCAAGGCCTCCTTGCTTGAAGCGATCGGGGCGGTGATGGCGACAAGGGAAAAGATGGGCGGAGAGGAATTGGGCAGCCTGAGCCAGGACATGCTGCATCGCAACCCGATGATCCGGGGTCTCGGATTCGTCTCAACGAAAAGCGGATACCCTGTTCTCTATTTGGCAGGAGAGCCTGATTTCAATCCTGAAAACCCGCGATGGAAATCGACCCTGATTCTGGCAGGGGCTGGTTCCCGCGTCGTATCGAGCGCGCCTTTCGACAAAGGCAGACTGCTTGCCGCGCTGAAGGTCGACGGACGGGGCATCATCGTCGCCATGCTCGGGGTAAGGCAGATCATTCGCGATGCAGCAGGATCATCGATCCATGCGAGATTCACGGACCTCTCGAGCGGCGTGAGCCTTTACGACGATTTCCCCCCGGGGAGCGAAGCCCTTTCGACCCATGTTTTCGATTTCGGCGGCAGGCAATACGCCTTCGAGTCCGTTCCGACAGCCGCCTATCTCTCCAGCCACAGGGCCTGGCAGAGCTGGGCGGTGCTGGCAATCGGCATATTCGGAAGCGCCATGCTGGGCGCCTTCCTGCTCCTGAGCACGGGCTACACCGACAGAATAGAAAGGGAAGTGAAGGAACGCACGGATGAAGTGAGGCAAAGCGAATTCCTCTATCACCAGATGTTCGAAACCAATGCCGCGATAAAACTCGTCATCGACCCGGAAGACGGAAAAATCATCGATGCGAACCAGGCCGCAGCCGAATTCTACGGCTATCCGAAGAATCAGCTGATCTCCATGGGAATCGACGACATCAACGTCCTGCCGGTCAGCGCGCTCCTCTCGGAAGCGGCCCTGGCCAAGACCGGGCGTCATCTGTTCGACTGCAGGCATCGCATCGCATCCGGGGAAGTGCGGGACGTCGAAGTGTATTCGGGGCCGGTCGACCTGGACGGAAAAAAAGTGCTCTATTCCATCGTCCACGACATCACCGACCGCAAGCAAACCGAAGAATCGCTGCGGCTCTTCACCTCCATCTACGAGGCGAGTTCGGAAGCCGTGATGGTGGTGGACAAGGAAAACCGGATCAAGACAGTCAACCCTGCCTTCACCGAAATAACCGGCTATGCGCTGGATGAGGTGAAGGGAAAGGATCCCAATTTGCTGGGTTCCGGAAGGCACGACGACGCCTTTTACAAGGAAATGTGGCGGTCGCTGGAAATCTATGGCCACTGGCAGGGAGAAATATGGGACAAGCGCAAGAACGGGGAAGTTTTTCCCGAATGGCTCACCATCAATACCATTTACGACAAGAATGGCGATGTCAGGGAACGCGTCGCGCTGTTCTCCGACATCACGAAGAGGAAAGCGGCGGAGACTCAGGTCTGGCGCCAGGCCAACTTCGACGAGCTCACCGGGCTGCCGAACCGCAACATGTTCAGGGACAGGCTAGAGTTCGAAATCAGGAAATCATCGAGAAGCCGCCATGCCTTCGCCCTTCTTTTCATCGACCTCGACCGATTCAAGGAAGTGAACGATACCCTGGGCCATGAAACGGGCGACAGGCTGCTGATGGAAGCGGCAGGCCGAATCGCTTCGTCAGTCAGGGAAAGCGATACCGTGGCCAGACTGGGGGGGGACGAATTCACCGTCATCCTTTCCGACCTGGAGGAGAACGTCCATGTCGAGCAGATCGCGAACTCCATCATCCAGAAACTCGCCCAGCCTTTCAACCTCGGCGGGGAACATGCCTATGTCTCGGGCTCCATCGGCATCACGCTCTACCCGAATGATGGCAAGGAATCTTCCGAACTGTTGAAGCACGCCGATCAGGCAATGTATGTCGCCAAGAGCCTCGGCAAGAACCGCTTCGCCTATTTCACCCCCGAACTCCAGGAAGCGGCAGTCGAAAGAATGAAGCTCATTGGGGAGCTCAGGAAGGCGCTCTCCAACGGGGAGTTCTCGCTCGTTTTCCAGCCCATCGTTTCCCTTTCTTCAGGCTCCATCACCAAGGCAGAAGCGCTGCTCAGATGGAACAACCAAAGGCGGGGCATGGTGAGCCCCGTTGAATTCATTCCGCTTGCAGAGGAGACGGGGATCATCCACGAGATCGGAGACTGGGTTTTCATGGAAGCGGCTCAATGGGCCAAGCGCTGGCAGGCCTATCGCAAGAATTTCCAGATCAGCATCAATGTCTCGCCTGTCCAGCTCATGGCCCAGTCGGCATGCCATTCCTGGCCGACTCATCTGGAGGAGATCGGATTGTCAGGAGAGCATATCGTTGTCGAGATCACGGAAGGGGTGCTGCTCAATGCCTCCGAAAGCGTTGCCGACAAGCTGATGCATTTCCGGGATGCAGGGATCCATGTCGCCATAGACGATTTCGGAACAGGCTATTCAGCGCTCGCCTATCTGAAGAAATTCGACATCGACTATCTCAAGATAGACAAGTCCTTCATCAGCGAAATCGACGAAAGCCAGGATGACTTCGCTCTTTCCAGGGCGATCGTCGCAATGGCGCACAGCCTCGCGATGGAAGTCATCGCCGAAGGCGTGGAAACCGAAACGCAAAAGGAGATCCTGCCTGAAATCCGGTGCGATTACGCCCAGGGTTACCTCTTCTCGAGGCCGCTTCCTCCTTCCGAATTCGAGAAATTGCTCGAATCCGCCTGACCTCCTAATTCTCATCTAATTGTCCAGAGATACACTTTCCGGCGGAGAAGAAAAACTGCCATGAAATTCGTCGCCCTGATTCTAGCCGCATCGATACTCGGCGGCTGCGCCGCATACCGGAAGGAGCCGCTCGACCTGAAAGCCGGATGGCCCAAGACGCTGTCGCGGCTCGAAATCGACCCTTCGAAGCTGCCCCTGCCTGAGCTCTCTTCGAGAAGATTCGACCCTCGAGACGGACTCGACATGACCGAAGTCGCAATGATCGCGGTAGCGAACAATCCCGACCTGAAGCTCTCCAGGGACGATGCAGGCGTCATGAGCGCCCAGGCCTTCGCCGCCAGGCTGCTTCCGGATCCGGCGTTCGGCTTTTCGCCCCAGTTTCCGCAGAACGGCATTCCGGGGGAGAACATCACCGCTTTCGACCTGGGACTGAGCTACAACCTCGGCGCCGTCATGACCAGATCGCTGCGCATGGCGGCCGCCGGATCGGATCGGCAAAAGGCCGATCTCGCCCTGCTGTGGCAGGAATGGCAGGTTGCAGGAGAATCCCGGCTTCTTTTTGCGCGCATCCGCTCGAGGCAAAATCTGTCCGAGATTCTCGATAAAAGAAGGGCGCTTGCCGCAAGGCTTTATGCGGGCGAAAAATCCGTATTCGACAGGAAAGACCTGACCCTGAGTCGCGCCGCAGCGGAAGAAAACGCGCTGCAGCAGATCGAAAAGCAATTGAGCGAGAATCGCCGCCTGCTGGAAAAGGACCGCCATGCCCTCAATGCCTTGCTCGGACTGCCGCCGGACTCCCGTCTGAAGCTCGTCGGCCAAGCTGAAATCGCTTTGCCAGACAGCAGGGAAATAGCGGGGAAGCTCCGCAAGCTTGCGATGATACGGCCTGATCTCCTGGCGCTTCAGGCGGGCTACGAGGCCCAGGATTTGCGCCTGAGGCAGGCCATTCTTTCACAGTTTCCGGCAATCGAAGCGGGGATCACCCGTTCGAGGGACAACACCGGCATCAACTACGAGGGCTTCTCGCTCAGCCTGACTCTGCCGATATTCAACAGAAACAGGGGCAACATCGCGATTGCCGAGGCGACAAGAAAGCGCCTGCACGACGAATTCCAGGCAAGGCTCAATGCTGCTTACGGCGAAGTCGAGCAGATTCTCTCCGACCACATGCTGCTCCAGTCCGAACTTGCCCGTATCGATGAGACGCTCTCCTCCCTGTCGCTTCTTTCGAGGAAGGCGGAAGCCGCATTCCGTTCGGGCGACATCGATCTGGCAGCCTATTCGGGCCTGGAAAACGAATTCTTTGCCAAGAAAGCCGAGAAGAATGCCGTCGAAGAATCCATCCTGGAAGAGCATATCGCCCTGCTGACGCTCCTGGGCCCTGAGAAGGAGTCGAAATGAGAATGAAATGGACTTTTTTCCTTCTGCTGATTTTTTCCGCGTTTGCCTGTGCCGAAGATCAACCCGAAGCACTCGTCGAGACCGGACAGATGCATCTGGCATACCTGCATTCCACCCTTGCCGCATATGGCACCGCGATTTCCGATCCGAAAAGCACGGTCTCGGTCAGCCTGGCGAGACCGGGGCAGATCGCCCGCCTGGATGTCACCGCGGGAAAGAAGGTCAGGAAAGGCGCCTCGCTCTTCGAATTCGCGACTGACCCGAATGCGAGTCATGGCTATGTCCAGGCAGAAACGTCGCTCGAAATGGCAAGAAGCAGTTTCGAAAGCATGAAACGGCTCCATGGCGAGCAGCTTGCGACAAATGCCCAGCTTGCGGCTGCGGAGCAGGGTTTCAAGGATGCCGAAAGCGCGTTCGACGCCCAGAAGAAGCTCGGTACCGGATCAAACCGCGAAACGATCAGGGCGCCATTCGACGGCGTGGTCACCGGCCTGTTTTTTTCGCCGGGGGATAGAATTCAGGCAGGAAAAACCGTCCTCCAGTTGTCCAGGCTCGACGCCTTGCGCGTGGTGATCGGGATAGAACCCGAAGACGCATCCAGAATCAAGCCGGGGATGGAAGTCCGTCTTTTCCCCGTTTTCGCCAAATCCGCGAAACTCGAAGGCACCATCAGCGAAATTGGCGGCGGGATCGATCCCCAAACCCGTCTTGTCGATGTGCTCGTGAGGATCGGCGAGCCTAAGAATCTCATCCCGGGCATGAAGCTGAAGGGGGAAATCGTGATTCCTGCAGGGCAGAACTGGGTGGTCCCGAGATCCGCCGTACTGCAGGATGAAAAGGGCGCCTATATCTTCCAGGTCGAAAACGGGCACGCCAGGCGCATCGGCGTCGTCGCGACGGAATACGGAGAAATTGAGGCAATTCAGGGAAAATTCGATCCTCGTCTGCCTGTCGTCCTGCTCGGCAATTACGAATTGAAGGACGGCATGAAATTGCGCGAGGGAGCCAGATGAAATTCGGCTCCTGGATGCAGTTGCACAAGCGATCTATCCTTTTTTTCCTTTTCTCTCTCTCGTTGGCAGGCGCAATTTCCTCATTCAGGCTGCCGGTCACGCTTTTTCCCGACGTCGATTTTCCCCGCGTGGAAGTGACGCTCGATGCGGGCGACCGGCCTGCCGAGCAGATGACGCTGCAGGTTTCGATTCCCGTGGAAGAAGCCGTCAGAAGGGTGCCCGGCGTAACGGATGTGCGCTCGACGACGAGCAGGGGATCTGCCGAGATATCCGTCTATTTTCCCTGGGGAACCGACATGGCGACCGCGACGCTGCAGGTAAATGCGGCCATTGCGCAGATCTCCCTTCCTCCAGGAACCGGGATGCGCACCCGGCGGATGGATCCGACCGTGTTTCCCATCATCGCCTACAGCCTGACATCCGAAAGCGCATCGTTGACCTCTCTCAGGGATCTGGCTCAATACCAGCTTGCCCCGCTTCTTTCCTCCGTCGAAGGGGTTGCAAGAATTCAGCCCGTAGGGGGCGGGGAGGAGGAATACCGGGTCACAGTCGACCCGGACAGGCTGCAGGCCTATGGCATGACGATGGAAGACGCCGCCAAGGCATTGCGTTCGGCGAACATGCTGAAAGCCGTCGGGAGGATGGAAGACCATTACAAGCTTTATCTGGGGATTTCGGACAACCGCATCAGGACGATGGACGATATCCGGAACATTGTCCTGCGATCGGGTTCCGACGGTATCGTGCAGCTCAAGGATGTCGCCCGGGTGTCCGACGAAACGGTTCCGCAGTGGATAAAGGTGAATGCCGACGGAAAGGATGCCGTCCTGCTCAATGTCTACGAGCAGCCGGGCGGGAACAGCGTGCGCATCGCCAGTGAAATCGATGCCAAGCTGAAGAAATACAGGCTTCCGAAAGGGGTGAAAATCGCAAAATGGTACGACCAGAGCATGCTGGTCGTGGATTCGGCAGCAAGCGTCAGGGATGCGATCCTGATCGGGGCCGGGCTCGCTGCAGCAGTGCTTCTTCTTTTCCTGAGAAGCATCAGGATCACCCTGATCGCGGTGATCATTGTTCCGGCCGTCCTGACTTCGACGGTAATCATCCTCTATGCATCCGGGATGAGCTTCAACATCATGACTCTGGGCGGAATGGCCGCTGCGGTTGGGTTGATCATCGACGACGCCATCGTGATGCTCGAGCATATTGCGAGACGGCTGAGAAGATCTCGTGAAGATCATCACAGGCGGGTCATGTCTGCGGCAATCGAATTCACCGGGCCGCTCGCCGGCTCTTCTGCAGCCACGATCGTGATATTCGTTCCTCTGGCTTTCCTGAGCGGCGTGACGGGAGCCTTCTTCAAGGCGCTCTCGCTGACCATGGCTGCGAGCCTCGCGATTTCATTCCTGATCACATGGCTTGCGGTGCCCATCCTTGCAGACCATCTTCTCGATGAAAGGGATGCAGAGAAGGAAGAAGGCGGGAGACTCGCGTCCCGGCTGCACGAAAGGTACGAAAAAATGCTCAGGAAATGCCTCCGCAAACCTGCCCTGATCCTTTTCATCATCGTGCCTTTGCTCGGGCTGGGCTGGTTCGCCTACACGAATACCGGAACGGGATTCATGCCCTCGATGGACGAAGGCGGTTTTACCTTCGATTACCGTTCGGAGCCTGGCACTTCCCTCACCGAGACGGACAGGCTGCTCAGGCAAGTCGAGGCGATCATCAAGTCGAACCCGAATGTCGAAACCTATTCGAGAAGGACAGGCGCGCAGCTCGGAGGCGGGATCACCGAGGCGAATCAGGGGGACTTTTTCGTCAAGCTCAAACCCATGCCGAGAGCGCCCATAGAGGATGTGATGGACGAAATCAGGAAGGAAGTCGAAACGAAGGTGCCAGGCCTCGATGTCGAATTCGCCCAGCTCATGGAAGACATGATAGGCGATCTGACCTCCGTGCCTGAGCCGGTCGAAATCAAGATCTTCGGCGACGATCAGGGCGAGCTGGAAGCTTTGGCGAAAAAAACGGCTGCATCGATCGCGCGGATTCCGGGCGTGGTCGACGTGAAAAACGGAATCAACCCTGCGGGAGATGCGCTCGATATCCGTATCGATCGGGAAAAGGCTGCGCTCGAAGGGCTGGATCCTGCATCCGTGACGACGATGCTGCAGGATTACCTGTCAGGCATTGTCGCAACCCGGATTCAGGCCAAGGTGAAAATGATAGGGGCAAGGATCTGGATTCCAGAGTCGATGAGAAAGACCGGCCAGGATATCGGCAGATTGATCCTGCGCGCACCTGACGGGCATCTTTTCCCGCTCGAGAGGATCGCGCAAATCAGCGCAGTCAACGGGCAGCCTGAGATAGGCAGGGAAAACCTCAAGCGCATGATCGCCGTGACTGCGCGCATCAGCGGGCGGGACATGGGTTCGGTGATGGAAGACGTCAGGCAGGCCATGAACAGCCTGCCTCATGACGCCTATTACCAACTGGGCGGGCTCTACAGACAGCAGCAAATCGCCTTCAGGGGAATGATGCTGGTATTTTCCGCCGCGGTTGCCCTCGTCTTTCTTCTTCTTCTCTTTCTCTACGAGCGCTTCCTGATCGCCCTTTCGGTGTTGGCTATCCCGCTGATGTCGATTTCAGCGATATTTATCGGGCTGTGGGCTGCAGGAATCGAGCTCAACATTTCAGCCATGATGGGCATGACCATGATCGTCGGCATCGTGACGGAAGCGGCGATATTCTATTTTTCCGAATACCGTTCCCTGGAAAACGGGCTGGAAAGGGAAGACGCGCTTGTCCTGGCGGGGAAAAACAGGATGAGGCCGATCGCGATGACCACGCTCGCGGCGATCCTCACGCTCCTTCCCCTCGCCCTTGCGCTCGGACAGGGTTCGCAGATGCAGCAGCCTTTGGCCGTAGCGATCATTTCAGGCCTGATCGTGCAATTGCCGCTCGTGCTGCTCGTCATGCCCGTTCTTTACAGCATCATGAGCCGCGCTTCAGCGGTTCCACCATCCTCCGCCCAGGGCCTGGTATAGCGCGATCGTGTCGCCGAAGCGGTTCGCCCTGGCCTCTGTCAGGTTGATGACGGAAAGCTGGTAATTCTGCTCTGCAAGAAGCCGCGTCTGGTAGTCCGCCGCGCCCAGTTCGTACTGGCTTGCGGCCAGATCGAAGCCTTCCTTCGCAGCCCTTTCCTGCTCTGCGGCATGCCTGAAGGCCTTGGCGTCGTCCTGTATCGCATGGAGCACGTCCGCGACGTTCTGAAGCGCCGCGATCACGATGCTCCTGTACTGCGCGCCCGCCTGGACCAGCGCCTCGCGGGCAGCCCGCGATTTCGCGCGCAGCGTGCCGCCGTCGAAAATGGTATAGGCTACATTTGCAGTCAGATCGAAGAATCCCCCCCCGCTCCTGAACATCCAGCCCGGCGTGGAAGCCATGCCGCCTATCGCGCCTGTCACTGCAAACTGGGGAAGCGTGTTGGCGATCGCGACCCCTTCCTGGGCGCTGGCATAATGAAGCGCTTCCTCCGCCTCCCTGACATCCGGACGCTGCTCGACAATCCGGGAAGGCAGGCTGAGCGGAAGCCTTGCAGGCAGACGGATCTCGGAGAAGCTGAATTTCTCCTTCACGTCTTCATCCTGGAAATTTCCTGCAAGCGCCCTGATCAGGTCACGCGTCTGTTCGAGCTGCTTTTTCATCGGATAGAGCTGCTGCTTCATGGAAGCAAGGGTGGATTCCTGCGCCGCCACATCGACTGCCGAAACATCGCCAAGCGCGAGGCGATTCCTGTAAATCCCCAGCAATTCGTCGTTGATTTCGACGATGCGCTCCATGGCCGCTATCTGCGCCCTGAGCGATGCTTCCTGCAATGCCGCTGCGACGACGTTGGATGCAAGCGTCAGGTAAGTCGCTTCGAGCTGAAGCTTCTGCTGGGCTTCCTGAGCCTTTGCAGACTCGACCATTCTCCTGTTCAGGCCGAATACGTCCGGAACATAGCCGACAGTCAGCTGCGCGACATGAAAATCGTAATAGACAGGCGCATTGAATGGCGGCGGACCGGAAGGATTCGAATAGGTCTGTATGATCGATCCGTTTCCCTGCACCCCGGGGGAGTTTCCTCCCATGTTTCCGGCAAGCTTGTTTCTCGACGGGGAATAGCTTGCCCCGACAGTCGGATAGAAGAAGCCTTGCTGGGCGAGGACGTTTTGCTGCGCCTGCCGCAATGCCGCTCTCGCCGCTTCTATGTCAGGATTGGCCCTGAAGGCCTGCCTGATCAGCGCATCGATGCCGGGGGATTTGAAGACCGTCCACCAGTCCGAGGGGATTTTCGCCCTGGCATCGAAATATTGCGCCTCTCCCCCCGATGCTGCTGCCGAATCGGCCTTTTCCGGCAATTTCCCGGAAGGGGAATAGCTTTTTGAAAGGGGCGGCGCAGGACGCTTGAAATCGGGCCCGACCGCGCAGCCTGAAAGAAAACAGGCCATCATCGAAATGCGCAGAAGATGCTTCATGGTTTCAGAGCCCTTCTTCATGGCTTTCACCCGCCTTTCCGTCCACAGGCATCGGCGCGCGAGCGGAGAACGTCAGGATCAGCGCCGGCAATACCGCAAGGATCAGGAATGGCGCGAGCAGCATCCCGCCGACCACCACGAGCGCAAGGGGCTTCTGCACCTGCGACCCTATTCCCGAGGAAATCGCTGCCGGCACGAGCCCTATGCTCGCCACGATGCAGGTCATCAGCACGGGTCTCAACTGGATCTGGCATGTCCTCAGCATCGCGTTCTTTCTATCCAGCCCGATTTCGATCTGGTTGTTGAAATAGGAAAGCACGATGATGCCGTCCATTGCCGAGATGCCGAAAAGCGCGACGAAGCCGATCGCTGCGGAGACGCTGAATGGCGTGCCTGTCAGGTAAAGGGCGAAGATCCCTCCGGTAAGCGCCATCGGGATCACGCTTGCGGCCAGCAGGACGTCTATGAACGAGCCGAAATTGATGTAGAGCAGGACGCCTATCAGGAGGATCGCGAGCGGGACGACGACGGCCAGCCTCTGCATGGCTTCCTCTAGATTGCCGAATTCACCCACCCATTCCATGTGATACCCGCCGGGCAGCTTCACCTGCTCTGCGACTTCCTTCTGCGCTTCCAGCACTGCCGTGCCGAGATCCCGCCCCCTGACGCTAAACTTGATGGGAATGTAGCGCTCCTGCTGCTCCCGGTAAATGAAGGCGGCTCCAGAAACAAGCCTGATCTTTGCCAGGTCGCTCAGCGGGACCTGCACGACCGCTCCGGAAGGATCGGCCGCGCCTATCGTGATGCGCCTGATCGCGTCGAGATTCTGACGGTATTGCCGAGCAAGGCGAACCATGATGGGAAAATGCCTGTCGCTCCCCTCCTCGTAAATGTCGCCGGCAGCCTGACCGCCGATCGAAGCCTGAACCGCCGCATTGATGTCGCCCGGGGCAAGGCCGTAGCGCGCAGCCTTCTCCCTGTCTATGTCGATTCTCACCGTAGGCTGGCCGAGCGAATTGAAGACGGCGAGATCCGTGATGCCCGGCACTTTCTTCATTGCGGCCTCTATCCTTGATGCGGTTTTTTCAAGCGTCTCAAGATCGTTTCCGAAAAGCTTCACCGAGTTTTCTCCCTTGACGCCCGATGCCGCTTCCTCGACATTGTCCTCGATATACTGCGAGAAATTGAATTCCACGCCAGGAAAACTGTCCTGGAGCGCGTCCGTCATCTGCGCGGTGAGCTTTTCCTTGTCCATGCCTTCCGGCCAGGAGCCCATCGGCTTCAGCGGCACGAAAAATTCCGCATTGAAGAATCCTGTGGCGTCCGTTCCGTCGTCCGGCCGCCCATGCTGAGAAACGACCCTTTCCACTTCCGGATAACGCTTGATCAGCCTTCGCATCTTGTTGACATAATCGTCGCCTGCTTCGAGGGAAATGGAGGGCGGCATGGTCGCTCTTATCCACAGATTGCCTTCTTCCAGCTTGGGCAGGAATTCAAGTCCGAGGCTCTTTGCAGCGAGCACTGCGAGAACGAGAAGCACAACGAATCCCCCCAGCGTCGGGTACCTGTTGTTCAGCACCCATTCCACGAATGGCGTGTAGCGCTTCCTGATGAACCCCACGATGAATGTTTCAACCTCCTCGATCTGCTTTGGCAGCATGAAGGAGGATAGCGCGGGAGAAACTGTGAAGGTCGCGATGAGCCCGCCTGCAATGGCATAGGCATAAGTCTCGGCCATCGGGCCGAATATGTGTCCCTCTATTCCGGAAAGCGTGAAAAGAGGCAGAAAACCCGCAATGATGATGGCAGCCGAAAAGAGGATGGCCTTGTTCACCTCTGTCGCGGAATTCGCGATCACGCCGAACTTTCCGCGAAGGCCGGTGCTCACCCTGGCGCGATGCAGAAGCGACTCGCCGACATGGCGGGAAGCCCAGCTCTCCGCGAGGTGCCTGTAAATGTTTTCGACCATGATCACCGAGGCATCGACGACGAGCCCGAAGTCGACTGCCCCCATCGAAAGCAGGTTTGCGGATTCACCTTTCAGCACCATCAGCGTCACGGCGAATGCAAGCGCGAAGGGAATGGTGACGGCGACGATGATCGCGCTCCTGAGATTCCCGAGGAATACCCATTGCAGCAGGAAGATCAGCAATATTCCCGTCAGCATGTTGTGCATCACGGTATGCGTGGTGACGCTGATCAGGTCCTTGCGATCGTATATCCGCTCGATGTGCACGCCGGGCGGAAGGATGTTCGATCGATTGATTTTCCGGACTTCGGCTTCGACGCGCTCGATTGTCGGCATGCTCTGGGCGCCCCTTCTCATCAGCACGATGCCCTGGACGATGTCGCTGTCGTTGTCCAGTCCTGCAATGCCAAGCCTGGGAAGATGACCTGCGGTAACGGTTGCGACATCGCTCAGCAATACCGGGACTCCCTTGCGCGATGCGATCATGGTCCGCTTCAGGGCATCCACGGAATGGATCAGCCCTATCCCGCGCACGACCGCGGCCTGCGGTCCGAAATTCACCGTCTGGCCGCCGACATTGATGTTGCTGTTGTTGATGACCTGAAGCACCTGGGGCAGAGTCAGCCCGTAATCGACTAGCTTTTGCTGATCCACCGAAACGTCATATGTCTTTGTCTTTCCCCCCCATCCGTTGACGTCTATCACGCCGGGTATGGCCTTGAAGCGCCGTTCGAGTATCCAGTCCTGGATGGTCTTGAGATCCGTGACCGAATAGCCGGCAGGGCCCGCTACGCGATAGCGGTAAATCTCCCCTATCGGGCTGGTCGGGGAGATCTGGGGCTCAACGCCGTTGGGCAGGGGCGGAAGCTGGGAAAGCCTGTTGATCACCCATTGCTCCGCCTGTTCGTAGGTATATGCGTAGGTGAAATTGATCTTCACATCGGACAGCCCGAAAAGCGAAATCGTCCTGACGCTGGTGACGTTGGGGATGCCCGCCATCTGGATTTCTATCGGGATGGTGATGTAGCGCTCTATCTCTTCCGCAGATTGCCCGCTGCTCTGGGTGATGATGTCGACGCAGGGCGGAACCGGGTCGGGATAGGCTTCGATGTTGAGCTTCATGAAGCTCGCAACCCCTGCTGCGATCATCAACACCAGCAATGCTGCAACCAGGATGCGCTGGGTAAGCGCAAACTTCACGATCGCATTCATGACGACGCTTTCATCCTCATGGTCGCGGCACGGTCTATGAACAATGTTCCTGCGGCGATGATCCTCTCTCCAGGCGAAATGCCTGAAAGGACCTCTACCATGCCGTCATGCCGGGTGCGCCCGAGCCTGACCTTGCGGACTTCTACGGAACCGTCGTCGAGCACCGCGTAGACCCTCGCTTCCTCACCTTCGTAGACGATTGCGCTCTGCGGCACGGCAGGCGCAGTGCTTTCCCTGCCGACCGAAATGTCGAAGCTCGCGAACATCATCGCCTTGAGCGCCCCGTCCCTGTTTTCGATTTCAGCCCTGACAGGCAGCCTTCTGCTCACGGGGTCTATCGAAGGCGCGACCCACGAGATTCTGGCCTGATAAGTTCGATCTGGATAGGCCGATATGCTGACCGTTACGGGCTCCCCGACATGAACCTTGGCGGCGTCCGACTCCCTGACGTTTGCAATGAGCCAGAGCTTAGACAGCTTGCCTATGGTATAGACGGGGCTGGTTGCCCCTCCCGCGGCGCTGTTGATGTACTGGCCCAGACCCAGCTGGCGCTGGATCACGGTTCCCGATATCGGTGCAAGCAGAAGCGCTTCCTGACCGGAATTCCCGCTTTCAGGCTGGCCGAGGATGCGCAATCTTTCCCTTGCCGCATCGAGATTGTTCCTGGCATTGGCAAGGTCTGCCCTGCTTTGAAGCCAGTCCTTCAGAGCGCCGGATTTCGCTAGATAAAGCGCATGCTGGCGCTTTTCCGTCGTTGCGGCCAGGTCGAGCTGCGTTCTTGCATTGGAAAGATCGCTCTTTGCCTGCACCACTTCGCTCGCGGCCACGGCCGCCAATGGCTGGCCTTTCTTCACGGCATCGCCCAATTTCGCAAAGATGCGCGTGACACGCCCTGTATAGGGAGAAAACACCTGGGTTTGTTCATCGTCGTCGTAGCCGAGATTGCCTTCGGTGAGGATCTCGGTGCGGAAGGCCATCGCCTTCACGGTCAGAACGGAAAGATTCGCCCATTGCTCTTTCGTCGGCCGAAAGCTTCCGGAGTCCGAAAGTTTGGCAGCAGCAGGCAAAGGTTCGGCATGGCGCGAACCGAGAAAAATGCCAGCTGCAGCCAGCATTGCTGCCGGAATCAGCCACAATAAACGCCTATCCCCCATCGCTTCTCCAATTCGGCATCTTCGAGCCGTCTTCTGTCAGGCTGCGCAGGATAGCACGGGGCAAATTACGCGTACCTTACAGCAGAACAAATGCTAGAATCCGCGGATCGAATGAGGATACTTCATGAGACTGCTGCTTGCCGAAGACGACACGGTATTGAGGGACGGCCTGACCCGCACGCTACAGCAGGCCGGCTATGCAGTCGACAACGCCAGGAACGGAAGCGATGCCGATCACGCCCTGGCTTTCCAGAATTACGATCTGCTTATCCTCGACCTGGGTCTGCCCAAGATGGATGGGCTCGAAGTGCTGAAAAGACTGAGATCCCACAACCAGACCCTTCCCGTCCTCATCCTGACGGCAAGGGATGCTGTCGACGACAGGGTTGCGGGGCTGGACCTGGGTGCAGACGACTATCTCACCAAGCCTTTCGATCTGGCGGAACTGGAGGCGAGGGTCAGGGCGCTGGTGAGGCGGGGCCAGGGCGCGCACAGCAATCTCTTGAAGCATGGCAGAATCCTTTTCAATATCGCCGGAAGGCGGGTCTATCTTGACGACGTACCGCTCGATCTCTCAGCGAGGGAACTGGGCGTGCTCGAAATCCTGTTGCTCAAGGCGGGGCAGGTGGTCGGCAAGGAGCAGCTTGCCGAAAAGCTCTGCAGCTGGGACGAGGAAATCGGTCAGAACGCGATCGAGGTCTATGTACACAGGCTGCGGAAGAAGCTCGAACCTGCCGGCATCCAGATCAGGACCATCAGAGGGCTTGGCTACCTGCTCGAGAAGGCGCAATGAATTCCCTTCACCGCCAGCTCATGCTCTGGCTCCTGATTCCCGTGCTTCTTTTATGGATCCTGGGCGGAGTGATCGCTTACAACATCGCAGTCAGGTTCGCCGATCTTGCGCATGACCGCTCTCTTTTCGATTCCACCCTGACGCTCGCGGAACAGGTGAGGTCGAAAGAGGGAAAAGTCTATCTGGATCTCCCGGAACCGGCGCTCAAAATGCTTGAGTTCGACCCCTATGACAAGGTCTTTTTCAGAGTCAGCACCCGTCTCCAGGGACTCGTTGCAGGCTCGGCCAGCCTTCCTCCCCCTCGCCTTTCACGTTTTGCCTACAACAGGCCCTATTACCATGACGGAATGGCCGGAGGGCATCGCGTCAGGATCGCTTCGCTTTATCTGGGCGTGAAGGGTAACAGGGAAGACTGGGTGCTCGTGCAGGTGGCAGAGACGCTGATCAAGAGAAGGGTGCTCGCGAACGAAATCCTTGCCGGCGTGATATTGCCGCAGATGCTTCTGACAGGGCTCGCGGCGGCCGTCATCTGGCTCGGCGTGACAAAGGGGCTTTCTTCCCTGGCGCGGCTCCAGAACGACGTCCAGAGCCGATCGGACAAGGACTTGAGCCCGCTCTCGGAAGAAAACGTGCCGAGGGAAGTCGGCTCCCTGATCCATGCGATCAACAGCCTGCTCGAGAGGCTGGGACGCGCGCTTGCAGTCCAGAGGCGATTCGTCGCAGAGGCCGCCCATCAATTGAGAACCCCGCTGGCGGGCCTCAAAACCCAAACGGAATACGCGCTTCGCCAGAGCGAGCCGGAAGAAATCAGGCACTCGCTCACTCAGCTCGCAGCGAGCAGCGAAAAGACCATCCATCTCGTCAACCAGCTTCTTTCTCTCGCAAGAACGGAAGAAAAATCGGTTGCGCTGGAGCGCGTCGACCTCAATCTTCTCGCCAGCGAAGTCGCGGCAAGATGGGTCCCCCAGGCCTTGAAGAAGGACATCGATTTGGGATTCGAGGGATCCGAAAACCCGGTGATGATCTCGGGATCGGCTTTTCTTTTGCAGGAAATGCTGGGCAATCTCGTCGACAATGCGATCCGTTACACCCAGGAAGGCGGAAAGGTCACGGTGAAGGTCTCCAGGACGGGCATTTCCGTCGAGGACAACGGCCCGTCCATACCGGAGCAGGAAAAGGACGCGATATTCGAGCGCTTCCACCGGATTCTGGGGAGCCAGGAGGACGGCTGCGGTCTCGGGCTATCCATCGTAAGGGAGATCGCCCATGGCCACAATGGCGAAGTTTTCCTGGTGGAAGGACCGGAAGGAAAGGCTTTCGAAGTCCGCTTTCCTGCCAACCCCGGGGCCAGGGCGTGTTAACGCCCTAGAGCAGGAATTTCCCCTTGATTTCTTTCAGCCTGCGTGAGGACTCGGCCATCCTTTCGGTGCCCCTGACTGCGAGCGCAGTCAGTTCGGCCACATTTTCGGTTCTTTCCTGATTTTCATCTATCCTCGTCTGCACGATCCCGACCAGCATCTGCTGATCGTCTGCCGC
Organism: Pseudomonadota bacterium; assembly: GCA_021848825.1. Lineage (GTDB taxonomy): Bacteria > Pseudomonadota > Gammaproteobacteria > Burkholderiales > JABEVD01 > JABEVD01. The sequence goes on along the minus strand of JAJZTQ010000004.1, from coordinate 13,264 downwards.
TTCCCGCACCGCCTCGACCGAACGTTTCATTTCGGTCGTCGCCAATTCTATTCTGGAAAAGATCTGGGAAGAGGCTCTGGACGCCTCCAGGCCCTCCCTGACCGCCTCGGCATTCTCCATCGAGATGGTGACCGTCGATGAAACGTCTTCGCTGACCAGCTTCAGCACCTCATCTATCTTTTTCGTGGCATTGGATGCCTGTTCAGAGAGTTTTCTGACTTCGTCGGCCACAACGGCAAACCCGCGCCCCTGCTCGCCAGCCCTGGCGGCCTCTATGGCTGCATTGAGCGCAAGCAGATTGGTCTGGTCGGAAATGTCCCTTATTGCGGAGACCGCCGACTCCACTTCCCTTGCGCTCTTTTCAAGACTTGCCGCATTGGCGGTAATCTTTTCCCCCGCTTCGCTCAAGAGAGAAATCGCCTTTTCCGTCGCATTGACCTGTGAAACCCCGGTTTTGACCAGCTCGTCGGCTGAAGCTGCGCTGATCCCGGCCGTATCCGAAAGTTCGAGTATGCTGTTTGCCGCATCGGACATCCCTTCTATGACGCTGGTGATCTCGTGCGAATTCTTCCGGTATTCGTCCATGTTTCCCCCCAGCGTGCGCATCGAAGAACTGATCTCCGTCGCAGTCGAGTCCACCGAATCGGCAGAATCGGCTATTTCACCCAGCATTTCCCTGAGACTCGCGGCCATGGCGTCGAAGCCCTCGGTGATTTCGCCGATCGTGTCGTCGCTTCTGATTCCGCAGTTTTGCCGAAGATCGCCCTTCCTGATGCCTTCCGCTGCGAGCGCAACTTTCTTGAGCTTCTTGATCAGCAGCCATTCGAGCAGGCGGTGATTGACGATGCCTATGGTGATGCCGGCAACGACGCAGCCCAGGCAGAACCAGAGCAGCATCCCTTTTTTCCATTCGACGAAGAAGCTTGCATAGACAGGGAAAACCAGCCCCATTGCGAGGCCAAAGCCGAGAAAAGAATATTTGATCTGCTTCAGTATCGAACTCATCGACGCCCCTTCTTCCTGAATATTCTGTATTACGGCATATTTAAATATATTCTTTATGCGGGAACAAAACCAGGAGACCGCTTCTGCCTAAAAGCGGGGGAAAGAGGGGCCAGCGGAACGGATTGAAGGAAGGCGCCCTGCTCTGGACTTTGCGGTATGAAGTCTTCGCGGACCCCTTACTCGATTTTGTCCAATCATGGGAACCGGGTTAGAATTTCCCCATTTCCTTTTTCAGGCGGCAAATCCGATGCGCTACTGGCTGATGAAATCCGAACCTTCCGAGGTCAGCATAGACGACCTCGAATCGATGAAAACGGTGCCCTGGTACGGCGTCAGGAATTATCAGGCCCGGAACTTCATGCGCGACCAGATGAGGGTGGGGGACATGGTTTTCTTCTACCACTCGAGCTGCGCCGAGCCTGGAATAGCCGGGCTCGCTGAAGTCTGCAAGCTTGCCTATCCCGACGAGACCCAGTTCGAGGAAGGAAAATACTTCGATCCGAAGGCGACGAGGGAGAATCCGCGCTGGTACAACGTCGACGTGAAATTTTCCAGGAAAATCCCGCTGATCTCGATTTCCGAGCTGAGGCGCCATCCCGAGCTCTCCAACATGAGAATACTGCAGAAGGGGAACCGGCTTTCCATCACGCCTGTAGACCCTCTGGAGTGGGATTACATCAAGAGCAATCTTCTCCGCTGAGAGGTTCGAAGCGGCCCTTGGTGCTGGCCAGGAGCTCACCGCTTTCTATGTCGAAATACCAGCCGTGAAGGAAAAGCTTCCCGGATTCCACCTTCGATTTCACCCACGGAAAAGTCATCAGATTCTCCATGGAGGAAAGGATCGCCTCCTTTTCGCAGGCCTTTGACAGCTCGGCCCCGGATGCGCCCGGATGCTTTTCCAGCACCCTTTTCCTGGCAGGCTGGGCAAGCGCCATCCAGCTCTTCACGAAGGAATCCCCCTCGCAGCTTTCCGATCCTTCCATCAGCGCGCTGATCCCGCCGCACTGGGCATGACCCAGAACGATGATGTGCTCGATTCCAAGATTGCAGATCCCGAATTCCAGCGCTGCGGAAGTGCCATGGTAATGGCCTGCGCGCTCGAAGGGGGGAACGAGGTTCGCGACGTTCCTGATGACGAAAAGGTCCCCCGGATCGCAGTCGAGGATGATCGCAGGGTCGACCCTCGAGTCGCAGCATCCGAGAACGAGTACCTTGGGCTTCTGACCCTTTTCCGAAAGACGCCTGAAAAGATCGGATTCGAAATGACTCTTTTTGAATCTCCCGAAACCCTCGATCAGGGAAGCGAGATCCTTCATCCCTCGGTCAGCCTGAAAAGCGCTTCCTTGTATTTTTCCGTGGTCTTTTCGATGACTTCGGGAGGAAGCTTGGGCGCGGGCGCCTTCTTGTCCCAATCCTGGGTCTCCAGCCAGTCCCTGACAAATTGCTTGTCGAAGCTCGGCGGGTTCTTTCCGACCGCATACTGATCAACCGGCCAGAACCTGGAAGAATCAGGCGTCAGGATTTCGTCTATCAGATAGAGATTCCCGGCCTCGTCCTGCCCGAACTCGAATTTCGTGTCCGCTATGATGATTCCCTTAGTGAGCGCAAATTCCGCAGCTTCCGAATAGAGCGCGATCGCGGCCTTTTTCACCCTTTCGGCAGTTTCCTTTCCGACAAGGCTGACCATCTCCTCGAAGCTGATGTTGACATCGTGCTCTCCGATCTCGGCTTTTGTGGAAGGCGTGAATATGGGCTCATCCAGTTTCTGCGCTTCCTGCAGCCCTGAAGGAAGCAGCATGCCGCATACCGTGCCCGATTTGCGGTATTCCTTCCATCCCGAACCGACTATGTAGCCCCTGACGATCGCCTCGATGGGGAGGGGTTTGAGCTTCCTGACGACGAAAGAGCGTCCTTGCACCTGATCTTTTTCGCGCGGCTCAACGATGGATTCAGGCGCAACCCCTGTGAGGTGGTTGGGAATGACATGGCCGAGTTTTTCGAACCAGAACGAGGAAAGCGCCGTCAGCACCTTCCCCTTTTCGGGGATGGGTTCGGACAGGATGACGTCGAATGCGGAAATCCTGTCGGTCTGGATGATGAGGAGCTTGTCGCTGCCCGCGTCGTAGATGTCTCTGACCTTGCCGCGATGAAGCAGGGGAAGGCTCTCGATTTCTGATCTCAGCATGTCAGATCGCCGGCAGGACGGTGGCCGCAATCGCATCGGCCTGTTTCTTGCGGAAGGCCCTGAGAGCGTCCGCCAGCCTGATGTCGTTCGCAGCTAACATTGAAACTGCGAAAAGACCTGCATTGGCTGCTCCGGCCTCCCCTATCGCGAATGTTGCAACGGGAATACCCTTCGGCATCTGCACGGTCGAGAGCAGCGAATCCATTCCCTGCAGGTATTTCGAAGGCATCGGAACCCCGAGCACGGGAAGGGTGGTCTTGGATGCGACCACCCCTGCGAGATGGGCGGCAGCGCCCGCGCCCGCTATGAAGCATTCTACGCCTCTCGCTTCTGCATCCTTGATGTACTGGACAAGCAGATCAGGCGCACGGTGAGCCGAGATCACCTTCGCCTCGTATTCGATTCCGAATTCCTTGAGCTGCCTGGCGGCATTCTGCATCACTTCCCAGTCGCTCTGGCTGCCCATGAGTATGCCGACTTTCGCCATGTCAAAGTCCTTTATGGTACGAGACGACGCGCTCCACCTCGTTCTTCGAACCCAGTATCACGGGCACGCGCTGATGAAGCCCCGACGGCTGGATTTCCATGATCCTTTCGCGCCCCGTGGAGCTCATGCCGCCCGCCTGCTCGACGATGAAGGACATCGGATTGGCTTCGTACATCAGCCTCAATTTCCCGGCCTTGGAAGGATCCTTCGTATCCTTCGGATACATGAATATGCCGCCGCGGGTCAATATCCTGTGGACTTCCGCAACCATGGATGCAACCCATCTCATGTTGAAGTTCTTCTCCCTCCCGCCATCCTTTCCCTTGATGCATTCCTCGACATAGCGCTGCACGGGCTCTTCCCAGAAACGCTGGTTGGACATGTTGATCGCGAATTCCGAAGTATCGGCAGGAATGGTCATATTGGGATGGGTCAGGAAGAAGTCGCCCACATCGCGGTCTAGGGTGAAGCCGTTCACGCCGTTTCCCGTGGTGAGCACGATCATCGTCGCAGGACCGTAAAGCGCATAGCCTGCGCAGACCTGCTTCGTTCCGGGCTGCATGAAGTCCGCAGCAGCGGGATCGGTCACTTCTTCCGGGCAGCGCAGGATGGAAAAGATGGTGCCTACCGAAATGTTCACGTCGATGTTGGAGGATCCGTCGAGAGGATCGAAAGTGACCAGGTATTTTCCCTTCGGATACCTGGAAGGAATGGGGTAGATGTCATCCATTTCTTCGGAAGCCATTGCGGCGAGATGGCCGCTCCATTCGTTCGCCTTGATGAATACTTCGTTGGTGATGACATCCAGCTTCTTCTGCGTCTCTCCCTGGACATTTTCGCTTCCCGCGCTGCCAAGCACGCCGATCAGCGCGCCCTTGTTGACGTCATGGGCGATCTGCTTGCAGGCAGACACGATGTCGTTGAGAAGACCGGTGAAATCCCCCGTGGCCTCCGGAATGCTTCTTTGCTCTTCAATGATGAATTGCAAAAGACTCTTGCTCATTGCTTCTCCTGTTTGTTTTCTTTAGTCGAGCAATTTTACAGGTTTTCCGCGCGCGCCTCCATCACTTCGTCAGGGTCATGAAGAGGCTGGGCAGCCTGTCCGGGAGGCTTTCCACATTGTCGATGACCGCGTAATGGCTTCCGAATATGTCCGAAACATATTCGTCAGCCTTTTTGTCCAGGCTGATGCAATAGGCGTAAATTCCTTTCGCGCCGAGCTCCCTGACGGCCATCCTGGCATCGGCCGTAAGAAATTTCGGGTCCTGTACGTCGACGTCGGATGGTTCGCCGTCCGTCAGGACGAGGAGAAGCTTCTTGTCGGCCTGCTGATGGGAAAGATAATGGCCGGCATGGCGCAATGCCGCACCCATCCTTGTCGAAAAACCCGCTTCCATGGCGGCAAGGCGGCCCTTCACCTGCTCTCCCCAATGCTCCCCGTAGCCCTTGAAATGGAAATAGCGCACTTCATGCCGCGTGTCCGAATGGAATCCGCCTATCGCCAGGGGATCGCCTATTTTTTCGACTGCCCAGGCCAGAAGCGAAACCGCCTCCTGACTGATTTCGAGCTTCGTCCTCGTTCCGCCTGCGGGGATATCCGCAAGGGAAGCCGAGAGATCCAGAAGCAGGGAAACCGCGATGCTCCGGCCGTCGTGCCTGTGATTCATGTTGATCCGGGAATCAGGCCATGCCCCGCTCCTGAGATCGATCAGCGATCTTATCGCCACATCGATGTCGAGCTCGGCGCCTTCTTCCTGGTAGCGGATTCTCACCCTGTTCTGCGGCTTCAGCAGATCTATGAGCTTTTCCAGCCTTTTTGCGAGCGCCCTGTGCCTTGAAAGGAGATTGTCTATTTTCGATGGACTTCCTTTCGGGTGGAGATGTTCGTAAACGCTCACCCAGTCCGGAAGGTAGTGCCCGCGGGAATTGTCCCATTCCGGGTAAAGCCTGGGAGGAAGCCTTTCCATTTCGCCCGATTCATGACGGCGGTCGGGTTTCCGGTCGTATTCCTCCTCGTCCCCTTCCTCGATGAAGCGCCACATCAGCCTGTTGTCGTCGCGATACTCGACCTCCGTGTCGTCGAAAAATATTTTTGCAGAAAGGTCGCTCCTGACCCGGGTTTCAGCGATGAATTGCACCCCCAGATTCACCATCTCTTCCGTGGACGAAGGGCCATTCTTCATGACTTCCAGAAACTTCGCGGAATGCTTCAGTATCGCCTGATTCCTGTAGCCATGATCAGGGTCGAGCATGGCGCGGGACAGCGTGAAAAGCCTGTGGCGTATTTCCGACCAGCCTTCGGGGCAGGCCCCCTCCTTCGGAACGGGATGGAGCTTCTTCCAGATCTTCGAGAGACCCGGATATTGTTTCATCGCGAGATATTCCACGCGGGAATCCTCGAATATTTCAGCAGCGATGCGCTGAAAAGGGCTCAGGTTGTCGGCGATGACCGGGCTTGTCCATTTCAGATGGGCGCAAAGATGGGCGAGCAGCGCCCTGTACCGGTCTATTCCCCTGACTTCCGGAAGATCGTCGTAGACATCGGGAAGATGGATGCCCAGATCGTCATGATAGGGAACGGGTTTTCTCAATATGTCATAGGCTTTCGAATAGGGAATGAATGATGCCTCCCGCTCCCACATTCCCCTGAGATAATGATCGAGCTTTTTCTCGTTGTCGAAAAAAAGGGTGCCGTGGCGCTCCCGCTGCAGTATCGCGAGGCTGTCCGCAGACTGGAGCAGGAAGTAGCTTTTCTGCGAATCGGGGTCATGGGCGTGACCCGCGATGCCGGATTCCACCCAGTTCCTGACCCCGGCCAGGGAGAGCTCCCGAAAAAGCCTGGGGACGCTGGAGAGGAATTCTGCAAGGCATGCGCTCGGATACATCGCATCGATGCCGTGGACCCTGGGCGTCGTCCTCTTCATGGTTTCCTTCACGAGCGCCATGTATTCGAGGAAAAGCCCGCGAGATTCTAGCGCTTTCGCAACCGATATCATGCTCTCAAGAAATGGGGCGATTGCGCGGCCATTCGGGGTCCTGGAGAGACTCCTGACGAATTCCACGATCTTGGGTATGATCTCCTCCCCGAGAATCGACGCAGTCAGGGGCATTTCCTCCAGGTAAGCGAGCACTGGCTCCTCCCCCCGCCCCATTTTGCAGATCGTCTGCGCGCCTTCGACATAGGCTTTCACGCCCGAAGCGGAAAGCAGGCTCGATGCCCTTTCCAGGCAATCCCCGAAAACCTGGATGACGCGCGGGAAGCCGCACTTGATCTCGTTCATCAGCCGAAAACGGAAGCGATGGCGTGATTGAGCGTGTCCCTGATGTCGGCATCGTCCGTGATGGGATTCACGAGCGCCATTTCGCAGGCCTCATTTGGCGCTATCCCGTTCTCGATCAGCGTCGCGGCATGCACCAGAAGCCGCGTCGATATGCCTTCTTCCAGGCCGTGCCCCTTGAGGTTCCGAGAAACATGCGCAACCTTGACCAGCTTTTCGGCGATGTCCCTATCCGTTCCTGTTTCCTTCGCGACGATTCCGGCTTCGACCATCGGTTCGGCATAGTCGAATTCCATCGCGGAGAAGCGCTGCTTCGTGGACTGCTTCAGATCCTTCAACAGGGACTGGTAGCCCGGATTATATGAAATCACCAGCTGGAAGTCGGGATGGGCATGGATGAGTTCCCCTTTCTTGTCCAGCGGTAGTGTCCTCCTGTAGTCGGTGAGGGGATGGATGACGACGGTGGTATCCTGCCGGGCCTCCACGATCTCGTCTAGATAGCATATCGCGCCCATCCTGGCCGCGAGCGTCAATGGGCCATCCTGCCACCTCGTTCCCCCGGCATCGAGCAGGAAGCGGCCGACGAGATCGGATGCGGTCATGTCCTCGTTGCAGGCCACCGTGACGAGCGGTTTTCCGACCTTCCATGCCATGTGCTCGACGAACCTGGATTTACCGCACCCTGTGGGCCCTTTGAGCATGACGGGCATCCTCGATTCGTAGGCCGCCTCGAAAAGGGCGATTTCCCTTTTCTGCGGCTGATAATAAGGTTCCTCTTTTATCCTGTACTGATCGACGTCGACCATTTCACTTCCCTTCAAACAAAAAGCCCCTGCAAGCAGGGGCTCGGATTTTCCGTTGCCGATCTTACTTGTGAACGCCGAGTTTCTGGCGCCAGCCGGGATAAAGCTTGTCCGCGTCGTTCGGGAAAGACTCGAATGCTCTGGCGAATTCCCTGTGCTCCTTCGCCCACTCGATCGGGTCGACGCCGGCCTTCCAGCATTCGTAGGATTGCCTGAGGGACTTCGCCCCTGCAGCCGGGCTGTCGATGTGGCCGTAGGAGCCGCCCCCTGCCGTATTGATGACATTGCCGTGGCCGAGGTTCTCGAAGAATCCGGGGAGCCTGAGTGCGTTCATGCCGCCGGAAATGATAGGGGTGGTCGGCTTCATGCCGTACCATTTCTGGAAGTAGACCGGGCCCTGGCACTCGTCGCGCTCGATCATGTAGGCGATGATCTTGTCATCGGCATCGCCTTCCATCTTGCCGTAACCCATGGTGCCGACATGGATGCCCGATGCGCCCTGCAGACGAGACATCTTCGCCAGAACGAATGCGGTATAGCCCCGTTTTGCCGAAGGCGAGGTCACTGCGCCGTGACCTGCGCGATGGTAATGCAGATACTGGTTGGGATACTGGCGCCTTGCCGTGGTGACCATGCCGGGGCCGCCGACATAGCCGTCGACGAGGAACGCGACCTTGTCCGCATCGGATCCGAAGGTTTCGAGAATGAAATCCGCCCTGGCGCACATTTCGAAATGGTCGTCTGCCGTTATGTTTGCCGAAAAGAGCTTGGCCTCTCCCGTTTCGTCCTGAGCGCGCTTCATCGCGTCGGCGACAAGGGGAATGACCTTTTTCATCGGCGCGAAAACCTGGTTGCCCTGGGGCTCGTCATTCTTGATGAAATCCCCGCCCAGCCAGAACTGGTAGGCAGCATGGGCAAAAGGTTCGGGACGCAGACCGAGCTTCGGCTTGATGATGGTCCCGGCGATATAGCCGCCGTCATTAACAGGGCGGCCGAGAATTCTCCAGAGGTCGGAGATGTCCTTGGCGGGCCCGTCGAAGAGCTGGATGGCCCGCTCGGGCATATAGAAATCGATCATCTTGGCATGCTCGATATCGCCCATTCCCTGATTGTTGCCGATGGTAAGGGTCAGGAAGGAAACCAGCATCATGCGGCCGTCCGTGATGTTTCTGTCGAAAAGCTCGATAGGGTAGGCAATCCGCATGTCTTCGGTCGCTTCGTCGATGTGATAGACGAGCGCGTCGACGCCTTTGGTGAATTCGTCGGTGGTGGAGACTTCGACGTTCGTTCCGGTCGAAGATTCCGCTGCGAAATGCGCGGCTGCTTCGAGATAGCCGTGGCCGGCCTTGGGCTTCATTGTGTAGGCAACGAGAATGTGCCTGCCGCCCTTGATGAGATCTTCTTCCTCGAGATCCAGGTTGGCGTAACGACTGGATTGGTCCATATCCCTTCTCCTTGATGTCAATGTGGATAAATAACCCTGCTAGGAGGTGGACTATACGCCAGCAATATCATAAATAATATTCACATTTTCTGATAAAATACCAAACAAATATTTATGCCAAGACTGACGCTCAGACAACTCGACATCCTTGAAGCCGTTGCCCGCTGCGGGAGCTTTTCGCGTGCAAGCGAAGCGCTTCATCTCACCCAACCTGCCGTATCCATGCAGATCAAGCAGCTGGAAGAATCTCTCGGCTTGCCTCTTTTCGAGCAGATCGGAAAGAAAATCCACCTCACGGAGGCGGGAAGAGAGGCGCTCGAGACGAGCCGCGCCGTGAACCGTGAACTGGCTAACCTGGAACATGCCCTGGGCGAGCTGCAGGGCTTGAAGGGCGGAACGCTGACGGTTTCTGTCGTGAGCTCGGCAAGCTACCTTGGGGCGAGACTGATCGCTGCATTCAGGCAGATCCACCCGGATGTGCGCGTGAGCCTGAATGCGGTGAACAGGGAGACGCTGTTGCGGCATCTCGCCGAAAACAGCATAGACCTGGCGCTGATGGGTCGGCCGCCCGATGGTCATGACCTTCAGGCGCGCGCCTTCCTGGAAAACCCTCTTGTGGTGATCGCCGCATTGTCCCATCCTTTGGCGGGCATGAAAGACATACCGCTGCAGCGTCTGGCAGAGGAACCGTTCGTCGGGCGCGAACCGGGCTCAGGAACCCGAACCGCGGTGCAGAAATATTTCGAAGAAAATGACCTGACGCTCGAAGTCGCCATGGAGATGAACAAGAACGAGGCGATCAAGCAGGCCGTGGAGGCGGGTCTCGGGGTGGGCGTCGTATCGCTCCATGGAGAGCTCGCAAAAAGGGATCTGCGGATCCTGGACGTGCAGGGCTTTCCGCTTTTGCGCCAGTGGTATCTGGTTCAGCGGCAGGGCAAGCGGCTCAGCGCTGCGGCTCAGGCATTTGCCCTTTTCGTGCTGAACGAAGCGGCGCGCATCGCGCGCGTCGAGGTGATTTAATCGTCATCATTCAGCTCGGGATCCCAGCCTCTTGTTTTCGCCTGGGCCATCGCGTTTCTGTAAATCTCGATATGGCGCTCCTGCAGTTCAGGCGGAAGTCGGCTGGGAAGATTGCCGTACTTGTCCCATTCCTTTTCGCACCGATCCATGAGGAGCTGCATGCGGCCCAGGTCCCAGCCGGCACAGTCTTCCGACTCGGGAATGAAGCCGAAAAGCCAGCCATCGAGCACGATTTTGCCAAGCTGGGTCAGTCCATGCTTGTCCTGATGATAACCGCAATAAACGTTAGTCATTCTGATCCATCCTGTAATCTCTGCTCCAGCTATCCTCGGCAGGACGAGTATAACGTTTCCTTGCGTTCAATGCGATATCGGCCTCCGCCGAAAACTCCCAATTGAGGGCCGGTGGCGCAAGGGGTAGCCATCCGAAGTCTCATCGCGTCAAACCGGCATAAAGCAACGGGAGTTTTTGGTTCCGGCCGCTTCGCTCAACTTCGCGTAGCGAAGTTACCCTGCGCCGAAAACTCCCATTTGAGGGCTGGTGGCCCAAGGGGTAGCCATCCGAAGTCTCATCGCGTCAATCCTGCATACAATAGCGGGAGTTTTTCAGGGAGGCGCTCGACCTGGTCGACGACCATGTAGTTTCTCGCCCCGAATATCCTGGAGACATACTGGTCGGCCCTGGGATCGAGGCTCATGCAGTAGGTGACGATGCCGTCTCTTCCCGCTTCTTCCACTGCCTTTTTCGTGTCATAGCGCAGGTACTGGGGATCCCTGACATCGACATCGGCGGGCTCGCCGTCCGTGATCACCATCAAGAGCTTCTTGGAAGATCTCTGCAGCTTCAGGTGATGGGATGCATGACGGATTGCAGCCCCCATTCTCGTCGAGAGCTTTCCCGTCATTCCTGCAATCTTCGCCTTCGGCTTCTCGTCGTAAGCCTCTCCGAAATCCTTGAATCTGAAGTATTCGACATTGTGCCGCCCATCCGAGCAGAAGCCGTGAATGGCGAAAGGATCGCCAACCTTCGAAATCGCATCGGAAAGCAATACGCAGGCTTCGCGGGTGAGCTCGAGGACGGTCTTCTCCTGCCCGTGAACCTTGTCATTGGTCGATTCGGAAAGGTCTAGCAGCACGAGAACGGAGATATCCCTCGTCTTTCTCACGGATCGCATCATGATCCTGGGATCGGGCTGCAATCCCATCCTGATGTCTATCTGGGCGCGGATCGCGGCATTTATGTCGATTTCATCCCCATCCTCGAGCTTCCTGATCCGCTGGACGCCCTGAGGCTGCATCGCATCGAGGATGAATTTCATTTTCGAAATGATGCGCCTGTTGCGGGAGGCAATGTCCTCGATGACTTGAAGATCCCCCGATTTCGCGCGCTTCTCCAGAACAGTCGCCCAGGACGGCCGCTCGAGCTGGATCTGGTAATCCCACTCCGAATAATGATAAGGTTCGGAAACAGGCTCCTTTCCTTCCGTCTCGTTGAAGGATTTTCCCCCGCTCTCTTCCCCTATGTTCTCGTAAGGATAAAGCTCGGTGGAAAGTACCCAGATCTCTTCGGCATCATCCCCGGCCGTCTCGACATCGATTTCATTCGCCATTTCCATGACGTTGACGTACTTCCTGACCTGCTTGACGGATTCATACCCTGCAGCAGCGGCCTTGTCGAAATCGAATTCCTCGAAAGCCCAGAAATAGCGGTTGTCGTCGCGGTATGGCGCGGAGAGCACGTCCGTGCGAAGATTGAATGGAATTTTCTTATCCAGGAAGGAATGGGCGAGCGTTACCCCTATGTCCCAGGAGATCTCGTTCCTTTCGAAATTTTCAGCCGATTTGAACAAGGCCCGCGCCTGCCCTATCCAGGGATCATCATCCCGGTAGTCCTCATCCAGCAGGGCGCGCGCCAGCCGGTTGAGATAGTCTCCTGCACTGGTGCAGAGATCGGGGCTTGCAAGATGCATCTTCGCCCAGAGCTGTCGGAGTCCCGGAAATTTCCTGATTGCAAGCGTCTCCACCCTTGCATCCTCTATCACCGAGATCACCGCCATCTGCCAGCTGTTCAGGGCTTCGGCTGAAATAGGCTCTCTGGTATAGACGATATGGGCCGCTGCATGCGCCGCTGCTGCGCGGTACACTTCAAGCCCGGGCATTCCCTCGAAATCGTCATAGGCATCGGGAAGATTGATGAAGTAATCCTCGACGTATGGCTTGTAGCCTTCGCGGCTTTCGAAGTCTCCCGAGGTGGGCTTCATGAAGAAGTCCCGCGCCCAGAGCGCCCTCAGATACATGTTGATCCTGCGCTGGACGTCGATGAAAAGGGTTCCCTTCCTTTCCTTCTGCAATACAGCCAGGGATTCCTTGGATTCGAGCCCGAAATACCTGATCTGTTCCTCGTAATTCGTCCTGTGGGCATGCGCTCCCCATGTTGCCCAGCGCCTCAGCCCCCCTAATGTGAGCTGCGAGAAGAGCACATCGAGCTTCTCCAGCATCGGCCTCACCCCTCTGGGGGCCTGGGCAAGGAGCGTGTTCAGGAACTGCAGGTATTTCTGGAAAAGCGCCGCATCCCCCAGCCTGTTGGCGGCAGTGGGGGCCGTGGCGAGCATCATTTCGATCACTGCGCCCGAAGTTTTCGATGCGAGCTTCAGGGCAGTGGTGGCGAGGTCGCCGACGACATCTTCCCCGACTTCCTTGGCAACCTGCGGGGCATTCTCCAGCCAGGCGACGACCAGGTTGCAGCCGCGGCCCAGTCCTCTCAACGCGGCGGCACCCTTGATGTAGTTGTCCAGCCCGCGGGGGGAATAGATTTTTGTCGCATCAAGCCAGCTCGATCGCAAGACTTCCTGCGACTCGGGGCTCAACTCGTCGACGAGCTCCGCGTAATCGTCCAGATTGACGCTCACGATTGTTCGGCTCAGAAGAAAGTGGTCACCGCAGCATCGAGCGCGTCCCGCATGTCCGGATCGTCGGTGATCGGGCGGACCAGGGCCACGAGGCATGCGCTCCTGGGGTCGACGCCCTTTGCGATCAGGCTGCC
>JAJZTQ010000046.1 GCA_021848825.1 Pseudomonadota bacterium | reverse complement strand
CAAATCCGCGAAATCTCACGAATTCTTCTTGAACAGCAGGAAAGCCAATCCAAAGAAAAACACAAAAAAGCACACATACAGCGTTACTACCTGCGTCGTCGTCGTATCCGTTTCGAACAGCATCGCTCCCTCCTCTTAAGATTACGTTAAGCCGGAAGTGGCTATTAAACACAGGGTCCAGCATGATGTCAATCTTGTTACAAGGTTTTTCCAGGCCGGAAAGCAAAAAACCCTGCCAATGGCAGGGTTTTTTGCTGGGGGGACAGGAACTTACATGTCCATTCCGCCCATGCCTCCCATTCCGCCCATGCCTGCACCGGCAGCGGGCTTTTCCTCGGGCACTTCGGCAACCATGCAATCCGTGGTCAGCATCAGCGCAGCAACCGAGGAAGCGTTCTGCAGCGCAGAGCGCGTCACCTTGGTCGGATCGAGCACGCCCATCGCAACCATGTCTCCGTATTCGCCGCTGGCAGCGTTGTAGCCGAAGTTGCCTTTTCCTTCCACGACCTTGTTGACCACGACAGAAGGCTCGTCGCCGGCATTGGCCACGATCTGGCGAAGCGGCTCCTCGATCGCGCGCAGCACGATCTTGATGCCCGCATCCTGGTCTGGATTGTCGCCCTTGACGTTGATTGCGCCTCTTGCACGAAGCAGCGCGACGCCGCCTCCGGGGACGATTCCTTCCTCGACTGCAGCGCGGGTGGCATGCAGCGCATCCTCAACCCTTGCCTTCTTCTCCTTCATTTCGACTTCGGTTGCAGCCCCGACCTTGATCACGGCGACGCCGCCTGCAAGCTTAGCGACGCGCTCCTGGAGCTTCTCGCGGTCGTAATCGCTGGTCGATTCCTCGATCTGCTTCCTGATCTGCTTGACGCGGCCCTCTATCGCATCGGCCTGACCTGCGCCGTCGATGATGGTGGTGTTTTCCTTGCCGACTTCGATGCGCTTCGCCTGACCCAGGTCAGCAAGCGTTGCTTTCTCAATGGTGAGACCGACTTCCTCTGCGATCACTGTGCCGCCGGTGAGGATCGCGATGTCCTCGAGCATGGCCTTGCGGCGGTCGCCGAATCCGGGCGCCTTCACGGCGCAGGTCTTGAGTATCCCGCGGATATTGTTGACGACCAGGGTGGCGAGCGCTTCGCCGTCGACATCTTCAGCCACGATCAGGAGCGGACGCCCCGCCTTCGCCACCTGCTCGAGAACGGGAAGAAGATCGCGGATATTGGAGATCTTCTTGTCGTGGAGCAGGACGAAGGGATTCTCCAGGGCTGCGATCTGCTTGTCGGCATTGTTGATGAAATAGGGGGAGAGATAGCCCCTGTCGAACTGCATGCCTTCGACGACGTCGAGTTCGTTGGAAAGCCCGGAACCGTCCTCTACCGTGATGACGCCTTCCTTGCCGACCTTGTCCATGGCGCTGGCGATGATCTCGCCGATATCCGCGTCCGAATTGGCGGAAATGCTGCCCACCTGGGCGATTTCACGGCTGGTGGTGCAGGGCTTGGAGATGTTCTTGAGCTCCTCGACGACGGCGACGACAGCCTTGTCGATGCCGCGCTTCAGATCCATGGGATTCATCCCGGCCGCAACGAACTTCATGCCTTCCTGGACGATCGCCTGGGCGAGCACTGTCGCAGTCGTGGTGCCGTCCCCGGCCACGTCGGAAGTCTTGCTTGCGACTTCCTTGACCATCTGAGCACCCATGTTCTCGAAGCGATCCTTGAGCTCGATCTCCTTGGCGACAGACACGCCGTCCTTGGTGATGGTGGGGGCGCCGAAAGAGCGCTCGAGCACCACATTGCGTCCTTTGGGGCCGAGCGTCACCTTGACTGCATCTGCAAGAACATTCACGCCTGCCACCATCTTGTGGCGCGCCGAATCTCCGAATTTCACGTCTTTTGCTGCCATTGTCTTCTCCCTGTAAATTAAGCTTCGACAACGCCCATGATGTCTTCTTCGCGCATCACGAGCAGCTCTTCGCCTTGAACCTTGACAGTCTGGCCTGAATACTTGCCGAACAGCACCCTGTCGCCGACCTTGACTTCAAGCGGCCTGACAGATCCATTCTCGAGCACCTTGCCTTTTCCAACTGAAACGACCTCGCCCTGGTCGGGCTTTTCCGCTGCTGCATCCGGAATCACGATTCCGGAAGCAGTCTTGCGCTCTTCCTCGAGACGCTTGACGACAACGCGATCATGTAAAGGACGAATTTTCATCTTTGTTTTCTCCTCTGTAAAAATGGACAGCCGGGATCGGCCGATCGATTAGCACTCTACGCTAACGAGTGCTAATGATAAGGGCAGAATGTGACAATTTCAAGACCGGGAATCACTTCTTTCCGGAAAGGGAGAGGTATTTCTGGTAAAGCTGATCCTTGTTTTCGACATGGTCCGGGTTCTTCGGAATGCAGTCCACCGGACAGACCTCGACGCACTGCGGGGTATCGTAATGCCCCACGCATTCCGTGCATTTGTTCGGGTCGATCACGTAGATCTCGTCCCCCTGGGAAATCGCCCCGTTGGGGCATTCGGGTTCGCAGACGTCGCAATTGATGCATTCGTCGGTAATCATCAGTGCCATAAAATTTCCTCTTCAATCAACGTTTCATTTTTTCGGCAAGCCGCCCGGCGATGAGCGGATGCACGAAATGGGAGACATCTCCGCCGAATTTCGCTATTTCCCTGACGATGGACGCAGAAATGAACATGTACTGTTCCGCAGGCGTGAGAAAGAGCGTCTCGACTTCCGGATAGAGATTCCTGTTCATCCCCGCCATCTGCAGCTCGTATTCGAAATCGGATACCGCCCTGAGCCCCCTCAGCACGACCTTCGCATCGCGCTGCCTGACGAAATCCATCAGCAGCCCGGAAAAGCTCGTCACGCTGACGTTTCCCAGGTCGGAAAGCACTTCCCTCGCCATTCCGACGCGGTCTTCTATCTCGAAATGGGGCTTCTTCGAAGCGCTGTCGGCCACCGCAACGATCACTTCATCGAATATTCTGGATGCCCGTCTCACCAGGTCCTCGTGCCCCCTGGTGACGGGGTCGAAGGTTCCGGGATAAACCGCCCTAGAAAGCGACATGACCCATCAATCCATAGTTCACCTTCCCGGCCTTTCCGCTCTTCAGGAGGGTCCAGCCCGAAGGCAATTCGGGCATCGTTTCCGCCTCGAAATAGACCCGGCCGTTTTCGGCGACATGACCGACAAGCTTTTTCAGGACAAGCGGCAGGTAATTCCTGCCGAAAGGAGGATCCAGGAAAATCACGTCATAAACCCCGCTATCCGAATCAAGGAATTCTAGCGCATCCCTGCACACCAAATCCAGCCGGTCGCATCCCAATGCCCTTGCATTCTCTGCGAGAGATTGCGCAACATCCCTGTTCTTTTCCACCATCGTCACCTTGCCGGCGCCGCGGGATGCCGCCTCGAAGCCGAGCGCACCGCTTCCCGCGAAGAGATCGAGGCATTTTTTTCCGTAAAGGGTCTGCCCCAGCCAGTTGAAAAGCGTCTCCCTGACCCTGTCGGGAGTCGGCCTGATGTCGAACTTGCCCGGAAACCTGATCACCCTGCTCCGCCATTCCCCACCGACTATCCTGACCCTGTTATCCACCGCCGCCCACGATCACTGTCACCATGTCTTCTGGATTGATCCTGCGCTGGAACGCATGCCTGATTTCATCGACTTTCACCGCTTCCACCTTTTTCGTGTAGTCGTCGAGATAGGTGAGGGGAAGGTTGTAGAAGCCGATCAACGCGAGATAGTCCAGGATCTTCCTGTTGCTGTCCAGCCTCAGCGGGAACCCCCCGACGATGTTCTGCTTCGCAGCCTCCAGCTCCTTTTCAGTCGGGCCATGTGACACGAAATCGTCTATCGTTTTCCTCACTATGCCGAGCGCCTCATCGGTCTGATCGACCTTGGTCTGCAGCCCGACCTTGAAAGGTCCGATCGCCTCCAGCGGGAAAAAATAGCTGTAGACGCTGTAGGCGAGCCCTCTCTTTTCCCTGACTTCATGGAGCAGCCTCGATTCGAAACCTCCGCCTCCGAGCACGTAATTTCCCACCACCAGCGGGAAATAATCCGGATCGTCCCAGGTGATGCCGGGATAGCCGATCAAGATATGGCTCTGTGAGGAAGGAATGGCAATTTTCCTGACGATGGGCGACGCCGGGTAAGGCGCTTTCGGAAGATCGGCAAGCGGCTTGTCAGGAGACAATCCTTCGCTCAATTCCGACGCAGCGGCTTCCGCTTCAGCCCTCGTCAGATCCCCGACTATGGCGATCACTTCCTTCCCCGCAGTGTAGTGCGTCTCGTAGAAATCGACCAGGTCGCGCCTCTCGATGGCCTTCACCGTATCGATTTCCCCCTCCGGCGGAAGGCCGTAGGGATGATTCGGATAGAGAAGTGAAAAGAACGCCTTTTCCGCGACATGCTCGGGATCCGTTTCCTCTTCCCTGATCGCGGCGATCGTCCTGCTCTTCTCCCGATCCAGGATCTTTTCGTCGAATCGGGGAGAATCGAGTACCGCAGCGAGAAGATCGACCGCCTTCCTTCTTTGACTGGAGAGCGTTCTCAGCGTGAAGGCCGAACTGTCCCTGGTGAAATCGCCGCCGAATTCCGCGCCGATATCCGCGAATCCGGAAGAGACCTGATCCTCGGACAGTTTTCCAGCGCCAAGCGGCATCAAATGACTGGTCATTTTTGCCAGCCCCGACTTCTCCCTGACGTCCCTTGCGCTTCCAGCATCGAATTCGACCTTGAAGTCCACCATCGGCATGTCATGGTTCTCGACGAAGAGCACCCTTGCTCCCGATGCGGTCTGCCAGTGCTGTATCGGCAAGGCGGCATGCGCAAGGGACGCGAAAAGAAGAAGAAGGAATCCGGAAATCAGCTTATTCGCCACGGCTGCCTCCCTTCACGGGGTCGAGCACGGCCAGGGTCAGGTTGCCGTCGACGAAATATTTTCGAGCCACTTCCTTCACCTGTTCGGCAGTCACTTCGTTGATCTTCCTGAGCATCACATCGACATCCCGGTACGAGAGCCCAACGCTCTCCAGCTGACCGATTCTCATGGCCTGATAGAACATCGAATCGTTGTGGAAGACATGGGAAGCGGTGACGAGCGCCTTGACCCTTTCCAGCTCGTCCTTCGCTATCCCTTCCTTCGCTATTTTTTCCAGCTGCGCCTTTGCCGCTTCCTCGACATCCGAAACCTTCTTGCCATGGGCAGGCGTCGCATCGATCACGAACATCCCGTCTCCCCTTCCGATATCCTCGTATTCGGCCCCTACAGAGACCGCGATCCCGTTTTCCTTCACCAGCGCCCGATCGAGCCTCGCCGCATCATAGCCATCGAGCACCCCCGCCAGGACATCCAGCGCGTAGGGCTCCCAGTCCTTTTCCGCATCCGTTATCACCGGGACATGATAGCCCATCATCAAATAGGGCAGGTTGGCAGGGGCTTCCACATGGACGATCTTCATCCCCTTCTGCACAGGCTCCTTCTGCGGCTTTCTTTCGGGAAGCGAGGACGACCTGATTCCGCCGTAGTATTTCTTTGCGAGCCGGAAAACCTTTTCATGGTCCACGTCCCCCACCACGACGAGCGTGGCGTTGTTCGGCGCATACCATCTTTTGTACCAGTGCCTGACATCCTCGACAGTCATGCTTTCGAGGTCGTTCATCCAGCCTATGACAGGACGCCTGTAAGGGTTTTCCTGGTAGGCGACTGACATCATCTTTTCGTAAAGGAGGGCATGAGGCTGGTCGACCGTCCTCAGCCTTCTTTCTTCCATCACCACCCTTATTTCCTTGGAGAACTCCTTCCCGGAAAGCAGAAGGTTCTTCATCCTGTCCGACTCGAGCTTCATCGCAAGCGGCAATTTCGACCGGTCGAGCTCCTGGAAGAAAGCGGTATAGTCCTGCGCGGTGAAGGCGTTTTCCCGCCCGCCCGCCTCCGCGATCAGTTTCGAGAACTGGCCTGCAGGAACCTTTTTCGTTCCCTTGAACATCATGTGCTCCAGCGCATGCGCAACGCCTGTCGTGCCATTGAATTCGTCCACGCTTCCGGCCTTGTACCAGATCTGCGAAACGACGACAGGCGCCCGCCTGTCTTCCTTGACCACGACCTTGAGGCCATTGCCGAGGGTTTCCATGTAGGGATTGGCATGGGCCTCGAAAGAAATGCAAAGGCAGAAAAGGCAGAACAGAATTCTTTTCATTTTTGTAGCCCAAGCTCCTTCAAAGGGAATAAAATTACGGATCAGATGTCACCATTGACAGCGTAACAGAATGTTGAGTTTCCTGAAAACCAAAAATTCCACATGGGCCTCCAGGCTGAAGGAAGGGCTATCCCGAACCCGCAACCAGCTGGGGCGTCAGCTATCTTCGCTTTTCAGCGGAGGAAAAATTGACGAGGCGCTGTTCGAGGAACTCGAAACCATACTGCTCACTTCCGATGTGGGGATGGAAGCCACCAGCTTCCTGCTCGAAAGACTCAAGGAAAAGGTGAAGAGGGAAAAGCTGACGGATGCGTCGGAACTCAGGGAAGCCTTGCAGGCATTTCTGCTGGAACTCCTTCTTCCCCTCGAAAAACCGCTCGATCTCGGCAGCCACAAGCCATTCGTCATCATGATCATGGGGGTGAACGGGGCGGGGAAAACGACTTCCATAGGCAAGCTCGCCAAGTATTTCCAGGCAGAAGGCAAGAAAGTGCTGCTTGCAGCGGGGGACACGTTCCGGGCTGCGGCGCGCGAACAGCTCGTCGAATGGGGAAGGCGAAACGATGTCGAAGTGATCGCCCAGGAAAAGGGCGATACGGCCGCAGTGATCTATGATGCGATCAATGCAGCACAGGCGCGCGGGGTCGATGTCGTTCTGGCGGATACTGCGGGAAGGCTCGTCACCCAGCTTCACCTGATGGAGGAAATCAAGAAGGTGAAAAGGGTCATCGCAAAAGCCATGGCAGGCGCTCCCCACGAGGTGCTGCTCGTGATCGACGCCAACACCGGGCAGAATGCCCTTTCCCAGGTCAAGGCTTTCGACGATGCGCTGGGCGTGACAGGGCTCATCCTGACCAAGCTGGACGGCACGGCGAAAGGCGGCGTGATCGCCGCGATCGCGAGATCCCGTCCTGTTCCGATACGCTTCATCGGGATAGGAGAAGGCATAGACGACCTGAGGCCATTCGAGGCGCGCGAATTCGTGGAAGCGCTGTTTTCATGATCAGCTTCAAGTCGGTAGGAAAGCGCTACGGCGGATTCGAGGCGCTGAAGCACGTCAGCTTCTCGATAAAAAAAGGCGAAATGGTCTTCGTGGCAGGGCATTCCGGAGCGGGGAAAAGCACACTCCTGAAGCTCCTCGCTGCAATAGAGCGGCCCACTTCCGGATCGATCCATCTCGGCGATCAGGACATAGGCAGGCTGAAGCAGAGCGCGATTCCCTACCTGAGAAGAAAGCTCGGCCTGGTTTTCCAGGATCACAAACTGCTCTACAACAGGACGGTTTTCGAGAATGTCGCGCTGCCGCTTCAGATCTCTTCCTTCGACCCCAGGGAATCCGCTTCCCGCATCAGGGCTGCGCTCGACAAAGTGGGGCTGCTCGGGCGGGAAAAATCGCGCCCCGTCGAGCTTTCCGGAGGGGAGCAGCAGCGGCTCTGCATCGCCAGGGCGATCGTCAACAGGCCATCCATCCTGATCGCAGACGAACCGACAGGGAATCTCGATTCGGAATATTCGGAAGTCATCATGGACATGTTCAGATCATTCAATCAGGTCGGCGTGACGCTGCTGATTTCGACCCATGACGAAGCCATGCTGGAAAAGCTGAAACCCAGGATCATCACCCTCCATCAGGGGGAACTCGCCTCATGATGGCCTGGCTTTCGATCAATTTCCATGTTCTGATCGCGACGCTCAAGAAGCTGGCGAAAGCGCCCTTTTCGAGCTTTTTCAGCATCTGCGTGATCGGGCTCGCGCTGAGCCTCCCGACAGGAACCTATGTATTGCTCGAAAACCTGGAATCGGTCGCCAGGACATTCGCTTCCCCGCCCCAGATCAGCCTTTTCATGGCGAAGGATGCGAGCCATGTGGACGTTTCGGAAATAGAAAAGCGCCTGAAGCGGGATCCTTCGGTCGATCATTTCAGATTCGTCTCGAAGGAAGAAGCCTTGAAGCGTTTCCAGCAGGATTCGGAGTTTTCCGATGTCGCCGCGAATCTCGCCACCAATCCCCTCCCTGACGCCTTCGTCGTGCTCGCGAAGCAATCCAGAGATCTCGAATCCATGAGCGGGACGATGAAGGGATGGCCGAAAGTCGAGCATGTCCAGCTCGATTCCGACTGGGTGAGAAAGCTGGATTCATTCCTGAATCTGGGCAGAACCGCCGCAGTCATTCTGGCGGCGGTACTGGGCGCAGCGCTCGTCTTCATCACTTTCAATACCATCAGGCTGCAGATACTCACCCAGAAGGACGAAATCGAGGTGGCGAAGCTGATAGGCGCGACCAACACCTTCATCAGACGCCCTTTTCTCTATCTCGGCGCCCTTCAGGGTCTCGCGGGGGGAGCCGCCGCATGGCTCATCGTCGCGGCAGGGCTTTATTTCCTCAATGGCGGAATCCTGGAGCTCGCCCGGCTCTATTCGACAAAATTCGCCCTCGCCAATCTGGACATGAGGGAAAGCCTGCTGCTCTTCCTCTTTTCCGCATGCCTGGGATGGCTGGGCGCCTGGCTTTCAGTCACCCGCCATCTCTGGCAGATCGATTCGGTTTGAGGAAAAGGCGGCTCAGAAGAAAGTGGTCACCGCAGCATCGAGCGCGTCCCGCATGTCCGGATCGTCGGTGATCGGGCGGACCAGGGCCACGAGGCATGCGCTCCTGGGGTCGACGCCCTTTGCGATCAGGCTGCC
>JAJZTQ010000024.1:3035-42208 GCA_021848825.1 Pseudomonadota bacterium | reverse complement strand
CCTTCATCACTTCCAGGACTTCTTCGTCTTCCTCGCCCAGGCCCAGCATGATGCCCGATTTGGTGGGGATGCCGGGATGCCTTTTCTTGAAGTCGGAGAGCAGCCTCAGCGAATGATCGTAATCGGCCCCCGGCCTCGCAGCCCTGTACAGCCTCGGGACGGTCTCGAGGTTGTGGTTCATGACATCCGGCAGGCCATTTTCGAAGAGCTCGAGCGCGACATCCAGCCTTCCCCTGAAGTCGGGAACGAGGATCTCGATTTTCGTCTCAGGGGAAGATTTCCTGACCTCGTTGATGCAGGAGACGAAATGAGCAGCGCCGCCATCCCTCAGGTCGTCCCGATCGACGCTCGTGATCACGACGTATTTGAGCTTCATCACCGCTATCGATTGTGCGAGATGAATCGGCTCATGCTCGTCAGGAGGCAGCGGCTTGCCGTGGGCGACATCGCAGAAAGGGCATCGCCTGGTGCAGAGATCTCCCAGTATCATGAAGGTCGCAGTGCCCTTCCCGAAGCATTCTCCTATGTTGGGGCAGGACGCTTCCTCGCATACGGTGTGTAGCTTGTTTTCCCTCAGCAGGTTCTTGATCTCGAAGTATCGCCCCGAGCTTCCCGTCTTGACCCTGATCCATTCAGGCTTTCTCAGTATCGGCTTGCTCTCGATCTTGACGGGAATCCTGGCGGTCTTCGCTTCGCCCTTTTCTCTCATAAGCTTTTCTCCAGTATGGGAACGAGTTCCTCGCCGAGTTCTTCAACCGTTTTCCATATCCCCTGATTCTTCGTGCTCGTCACTTCCAACCCCCTGTATCCGCAAGGGTCGATCATCGAAAAGGGGGAAAGGTCCATGTCGACATTGAGGGAGAGGCCATGGTAGCAGCATCCCCTTCTCACCCTGAGGCCGAGAGAGGAAATCTTCGCGCCTTCAACGTAAACGCCGGGCGCCTCCCTTTTCGATCCGGCCTTCACGCCGTGTTTGCCGAGCAGTTCGATCACCGAATCCTCCATCTTCGTGACAAGCTCCCTTATCCCGATTTTCCTTCTTTTCAGATCCAGCAATACATAGAGCACGAGCTGGCCCGGACCATGATAGGTCACCTGCCCCCCCCTGTCGACTTTCAGCACGGGGATTTCTGATTTCAAAGGCAGGTGCTCCGCCCTTCCTGCAAGCCCGTAGGTATAGACAGGATGATGCTGGAGCAGCCAGAATTCGTCCGGATCGCTTTCATTCCTTTTCGACGTGAAGTCCTTCATCGCTTCGAATGCCGGAAGGTATTCGATGAGCCCCATCCTTTTCACGACGATCATCAGAGCACCATCACGACATCAGGATGGTCGCAAAGCGCCTGGTAGAGGGCATCGAGCTGCTGCCTCGATGTCGCGTTCACGGTGCAGGTCAGGCTGACATATTTTCCCTTGCTGCTCCCCTTCATCTCCATGCTTGATGCCTGGAAATCAGGATCGTGAAGCAGCACGATGTCGAGAACGGTCCTGGCGAAGCCTGATGTTTCGCTCTTTCCCATGATCTTCACGGGAAAGGCGCAGGGATATTCGATCAGGGACTCTTTCATGCCCTTCTCATCACGGCATGCTTGAATGCCTGATAGGCATCATGAAGCCTTGCGAAGAATGGTCCGGGTTTGCCGCTTCCCACTGCTTTTCCGTCCAGAAGCGTGATAGGCGTGACTTCCCTGGTGGAGGAGGTGAGAAGAAGCTCCGATGCGGAGCATACTTCTTCCTTCGAAATCCGCCTCACTTCGAAAGGCATGCCTTGGCCTTGCGCGAGTTCCAGAACCACATCGTAGGTGATGCCCGGCAGCATCAGGTTGTCCTTGGGCGGGGCGAGAAGGGTGTTTCCACTGACGACGAAGATGTTGCTCGCCGCCCCTTCCGTCAGCAAATTTTCCCTGAACAACAGGGTCTCGGCCGCGCCCGCATCGATTGCGAGCTGCCTTAGGAGCACATTGGGCAAAAGAGAGATCGCCTTGATGTCGCAGCGCAGCCATCGGTTGTCTTCCGCAGTGATCGCTGAAACGCCCGATTCCAGGGTCTGGGGTGAAGGCGTGACGAGCGGGTTGGACATCATGAATATCGTGGGCTTCACCCCTTTCGGAAAGGCATGGTCTCTTTTTGCCACGCCTCTCGTGATGTGGAGATAGAGGCTCTGGTCTTCAGGCTCGTTCAGGGCAATCAGGCGATGAATGATGGATTTCCATTCTTCACCGGAATGGGGGTTTTCGAGCCTGATTCCATTCAGGCTGTGCTCGAGTCTAGAGAGATGCTCTTCTATCCTGAACGGCTTCCTCGAATAGACCGGGATCACTTCGTAGACGCCGTCTCCGAAAATGAAGCCGCGATCGAGCACGGGGATCCGCGCTTCCTCGATGGGCATGTATTCGCCGTTGAGATAAATCATCCCTTCCTCAGTTGAAAAGAAGCTTGAGGCCGTCCCACGCCCTGCCGATGAAATTGGCAGGGGGGACATTCTCCAGCGAAATCAGCGGATATTCTGCGAAACGCTTGCCGTCGAGGCTGATCTTCACCACGCCGACCTGCTGTCCTGCAAGCACCGGAACGATGAGCGGCTGGCTCGCCTGGATGACCGCCTTGAGCCCTGATTCTTCCCCTCTCGGGACGGTGACATAGAGGTCCCGGGAAAATCCGGCCTTCAGCGTATTCTTCTTTCCCTTCCATACCCTGAGCGTCGTCACCGCCTGCCCTCTGGAATAGAGTTTCACCGAATCGTAATACTGAAGAGCGTAATTGAGCAGCTTCAGGCTCTCTATCGCCCGGGCTGCATCGGAATTCGCTCCGCTCAGGATGGAAACGAGCCTTCTTTCTCCCCTCAAAACCGATGATACGAGCATGTATCCGGAAGATTCGGCATGCCCTGTCGCCATGCCGTCCGCATGGGGATCCATCCAGAGCAGCCTGTTCCTGTTGGGCTGGGTGATGCCGTTGTAGGTGTATTCCTTGTTCGAATAGACGGCAAAGTATTCGGGATAGCTCCTGATGATCGCGGCCGAGAGAATGGAGAGATCCTGCACCGTGGTGTACTGGTCGGAAGCCGGTATGCCGGTCGCATTGGCGTAATGGGTGTTCTTCATGCCGAGGCGCTCGGCCTCCTGGTTCATCCTTTTGACGAATGCGGATTCCGATCCGGCCAGGTCTTCAGCCAGCGCGATGCAGGCATCGTTCGCCGACTGGATGATCATGCCCCTCACCAGTTCGTTCACTGTAGCAGGCTTCTTCTGCTCGAGGAACATGCGGGAACCCTTCACCTCGACGGCATGCTCGGAGATCGGGACGAGCTGTTCCGCCTTGAGGGATTTCTGCTTCATCGCACCGAAAACGATATAGGCAGTCATCAGCTTGGCGAGAGAACCCGGTTCTATCCTGGTCTCGGCGTTCCTGCTCAGGATGGTCTGATTGCTGTTGAGATCCAGGACCATGTAGGCCTTCGCGTCCAGGAGCGGAGGAGGGGGGATGTCTGGAGATCTCGCGCTGGCCTGGACGCAGCAAAGAAAGAACAGGAAAAGGAAGGCGGACTTCATTGCCGAAATTATACACCGTAAGGGTCGGGGTAACCCAGTTTCGTCATGATTTCCTTCTCGATGGACTCCATGATCCCCGCCTCTTCTTCATCCTCGTGATCGTATCCCTGGAGATGAAGCGCGCCGTGAACCGTCATGTGCGCATAATGCGATTCAAGCCGCTTTTTCTGTTGAGTCGCTTCCTGCTCTATGACCGGCGCGCAGATGACGATGTCGCCCATCCCCTCCTCGTAGACGAAGGTCAGCACGTTGGTGGCGTAGTCCTTTTTCCTGTATTCCTTGTTGAGCATCCTGCCTTCCTCGATATCCACGATCCTGATCGTCATTCTTGCAGGCATTTCGAGGGCAGCCCTGACCCATTTCCTGAACTGAGGCCTTGAAGGCAGGTTGCCGCAGGAAGAAGCATACTGGACGGCGAGGCTCAGTTCATTTTTCATAGGCCTGGTAGGCGTTGACGATGAGCTGGACGAGGGGGTGCCTGACCACGTCTTCCGACTGGAAGAAGGTGAAGGCGATTCCCGGTACCTTCCTCAGCACTGCGGCGGCCTCGTTGAGCCCGCTTTTCTGCCCCCTTGCGAGGTCGACCTGGGTGATGTCGCCGGTGATGACTGCGCGGCTTCCGAATCCCATCCTGGTCAGGAACATCTTCATCTGTTCCGGGGTCGTGTTCTGGGCTTCGTCGAGGATGATGAAGGAATGATTGAGCGTCCTTCCCCTCATGTAGGCGAGCGGCGCGATCTCGATTGCGCCTGATTCGAAAAGCCTGCCCACGCGATCGAAGCCCATCAGGTCGTAGAGGGCATCGTACAATGGCCTGAGATAGGGATCGACCTTCTGAACCATGTCGCCGGGAAGGAATCCGAGCTTTTCTCCAGCCTCCACTGCCGGCCTCACCAGCACGATGCGCTTCACCCATTCGCGCTCTATCGCATCCACTGCCGATGCGACGGCAAGATAGGTCTTGCCCGTCCCTGCAGGGCCTATGCCGAAAGTGATGTCGTGCTTCTGGATCTTCTCGAGGTATTCCGACTGGCGCGGGGATCTCCCGTGCAGATTGGCCTTTTTCGTCAGCAGGACAGGGCCTGATTCGACATTATCGGCGTTTCCCGAAGAGAGCATCCCGACCAGTCCGAGCTGGATTTCCTCGATATCGAGATCCCTTCCCTGGGTCTGGAGATAGAATTTTTCCAGGGCCGATACCGCGAGCCTCGCCTTCCCTGGTTCGCCACTGACGACGAAATTCTCCCCCCGCCGGGAGATGGTGACATTCATCGCGACCTCAATCTGCCTGAGGTTCTCGTCGAGCGTGCCGCAAAGGCTGGAAAGTCGCCTGTTGTCTGCAGGAACGAATGAGATCGGAATGGATTTCATTGGGTCTCGACTTCGCCTCTCAGCGAATGGGGGAGCGCCTCGACGATCTTCACGTCGACGAAATGCCCGATCAGCCTCGGATTGCCCCTGAAATTGACGGTCCTGTTGTTGCCGGTCCTGCCCGAGAGCTCGCCGCCATCCTTTCTCGAAGGCCCCTCCACGAGCACCTTCTGCAAGGTGCCGACCATGCCCCGGCTGATCCTGCCCGCCTGTTCCTCTATCCGAGCCTGAAGCCTGGAAAGCCGCTTTTGCTTGATTTCGAATGGGACATTGTCGGGCATGGAAGCGGCCGGCGTGCCCGGTCTCTGACTGTATATGAAGCTGAATGAGGAATCGAAATCGAGCTCCGCGACGAGGTTCATCGTTTCCTCGAAATCGGATTCCGTCTCGTTCGGGAAGCCGACGATGAAATCCGACGAAAGAGAGATTTCAGGGCGGACTTCCCTGAGCTTCCTGATGATGGACTTGTATTCGAGCACGGTGTAGCCCCGCTTCATCGCGGCGAGTATCCTGTCCGAGCCCGACTGGACAGGGAGATGGACATGGTTCGCAAGCTTCCTGTTTGCATGGGCCGCGATCAGGCGCTCGGTGAATTCCCTGGGATGGGAAGTGGTATAGCGTATCCTGCCCATTTCAGGCATGGCGGCAATGCATTCGATCAGGAAGGCGAGATCGGCGTCGTCCCCGTCCTCCGTGATCCCCCTGTAGGCATTCACGTTCTGACCGAGCAGCGTGACTTCCTTCACACCCTTTCCTGCCAGACTCTCGATCTCCCTCAGCACATCCCGGACGGGCCTGGATACTTCCTCGCCCCGGGTGTAAGGGACGACGCAGAAGCTGCAGTACTTGCTGCAGCCCTCCATGATGGACACGAAGGCTGAAGCGCCTGCAGCCCTGGGTTCGGGAAGGGAATCGAATTTCTCTATTTCGGGAAAGGCGATGTCTATCTGGCGCCTGCCGGATGCCATCCGCTCGGAGATCATCTTCGGCAGCCTGTGCAGTGTCTGCGGACCGAAAACCAGGTCGACATGGGATGCCCGCTTGAATATCGCCTCCCCTTCCTGGCTTGCGACGCATCCCCCCACCCCTACCAGGAGATCCGGCTTCTTTTCCTTGATGAGCCTGATTCTGCCGAGTTCGTGGAAGATCTTCTCCTGGGCTTTTTCCCTGACCGAGCAGGTGTTGAGCAGGATGACGTCCGCTTCTTCCGGGTTTCCGGTGCATTCCAGCCCTGATTCAGCGCGCAGCAGATCGGCCATCTTCTCCGAGTCGTACTCGTTCATCTGGCATCCGTAGGTCTTGATGTAGAGCTTTTTCGGCTCCATGCGCGCGCCCTGCTGAAAACAGATAATTATACCGGATTTGGCATGAAGCGCCCCGCTTTTGGTGTAGAATCGGGTGAAAGGAAGAAGCCATCATGGACCTCGAAGAACTGAAAGCGGGAGGAAAGCTGCCATCCCCGACAGGGGTGGCGCTTTCGATATTCAGGCTCACCAGAAAGCCTGATGTTTCCCTTTCCGAAATCAGCCATGCCGTTCAGGCAGATCCTGCATTGAGCGGGAAGCTGATCAAGTATGCCAATACCCTCAAGGCGGGGAGCAGGATCATCGCATCGATCCCCGATGCGCTCAATCTGCTCGGCATGGCCGCCACGCGCCAGATCGCGCTGGGCTTTTCCATTTTGAACGGCAACAGGAAAGGCGAATGTTCGGCTTTCGATTATTCCAGGTTCTGGTCGAAATGTCTGGCGAGGGCGATCGTCGCCCAACTTCTCTGCTCGAGGTCGATGGCGGCAAGGGCGGACGAATGCTTCATCGGCGCGCTGCTCTCCGACGTGGGTTCGCTTGCGCTCGCCACGCTTCATCCTGAAGCCTATTCGGATCTGCTTCGGCAGGGGCTTTCTCTCCCGGATAAAATAGAGAGGGAAAGGGCGCTTTTTTCGACCGACCACCTTGAACTGACTTCGCTGCTTCTTTCCGACTGGATGCTTCCCCCACTATTTTCGACCATTGCGCTCCACCAGGATAATCCGGAAGCCATGCCTTTTTCGCCCGAATCCAGGGAATTCAAGCTCTGCACGCTCTGGCATTTTTCAGACATGCTTGCCGAGGCTTTTCTTTCGGGGGAGAGGGCGATGGTCTCCCAGATGTCCAGGCTCATCAGGGAGGCCAGGAAGATAGGGATGGAGCCGGACGAGTTCGCATCGCTCTGCAATGAGGCCATGTCGAGCTGGGCGGAGTGGGGGAAGATCCTCGATGTGCCCGGAAAGACGCTGCCCAGCTTCGAGGAGATGATGGCGTCATTGCCTGGAAAAGAGGAAGCCGAACTGCAGCCCATGAGGATCGTCCTGGCAGGGCAAGGAGGCGATCTTGCCGATTCCCTTTCATCCATGGGGCATGCCGTGCTGATCGGCCAGGACATTGAAGAAGCCCTGCAGCTCGTGATCCAGGCCGATCCCCAGGTCGTCATCTCGACGCCGGAAGTCGAGCGCGTATCCTTTGCGAAGGCGCTGAGGGCGATTCCTTCGGGTCAACAGGCCTATCTGCTGGTGCTGTCGGAGGATGGGGGAGACGAATCAGTGATTTCGGCTTTTAGGGCGGGTGCCGACGATTTCCTGCAATGGCCTTCGAGCGTCGGGCTGCTTGCCGCGCACCTCTTTGCCGCGCAGCGCTTCAGCAGGATCAAGGAATCGATCTCATTCTGAACCGGGGCGTGTTGACGCCCTAGTCGGCTTCGCCCATGACCTGGTGGGTGCTCTCGATGAGATCCTGATATTCGAGCTCGGAGAGCCCGAGATAGTCGAGAACGAGTTCTTTGTCTTCTTCCCATCCGCCTTCGTTTTCCAGCTTGTGGAGCGTCCTGTAGGCATTGTTGGCGAGCATGCCTATCGCTACCAGGGTGGGGGTCTTGCCCGATCCGCCGTCTGCGAATACGGTTGGGTCGTGATGCCGCTGGGTGGCTTTGCACAACTCGTCAGGAAGGTTCCAGCTTTTCGTCAACAGATAGCCTATCGTGGCGTGATTGCTGCTGAAATGGGCTTCCTCGACGGAAGTGATGCGGTTCCTGCAGGTCCCCATTTTCTCCTGATATTCCGGGAATCTCGATTCAAGAAGCGGCATGCCGCAATTGTGGAAAAGGCCGAAAGTGTAGGCTTCATCCCTTGCAATGCCGGGAAGCCTGGATGCGATATAGGCGGAAGCCAGGGCGACCGATTCTGTCATGCTCCAGAACCGTTCGGCGGAAGGGCCGGCTTTCCCCATGGCGTTCTTCAGCGAGAATCCTGAAACAAGATTCATGACGTTCTTCATGCCGAGGATATGAATGGCTTCCTGGGCTGAACTCGCCTTCGAGCGCAGGCCGAAAAAGGGAGAATTGACCGTTTTCAGGAGCGCCGCGGAAAGGCTCACGTCCTTTCCCATCAGGCCGGCCAGCTTCTTGAAATCCGGATCTTCCTTCCTCTGCTCTTCCATCAGTTCGACGAGGGTCGCCGGCCTTGGCGGAATCTTGATGTTGTTCAGTATATTTTCAGGATCGAGCTTCATCATTTCCCCGGTATTTTTTCGAGTGCCATGAGCTGGGACAAATTCTCCCTTTCCCTGACAAGGTGGCATTTGTTTCCATCCACCAGAATTTCGGGCGCCCTGGGTCTCGAATTGTAGTTTGAACTCATGCTCATTCCGTATGCTCCGGCGGAAAGGATGGCGAGGAGGTCTCCTTCTCTCGCGACAAGCTTCCTTTCATGACCTAGAAAGTCGCCGGTTTCGCATACCGGACCGACTATCTCGAAAACAACCGGCTCCCCATTCTCCTCCCTGATTGTTGCAATTTCGTGATAGGCGTCGTAGAGGGAGGGGCGCATCAGGTCGTTCATCGCGCAATCGACGATCGCGAAATTCTTTTGTTCTCCGTGCTTCAGGTATTCTATTCTGGTCAGAAGCAGTCCTGCATTGCCCACCAGGAATCTTCCTGGCTCCAGAAGGAGCTTCTGCGGACGCCCTTCCAGCTTTTCCAGCAGTGCCTTCGCATAATCCGTTATTTCAGGCGGATTCTCGTCGCGGTAGCGTATGCCCAGCCCTCCTCCCACATCGATATGGGAGACGGGAATGCCTTCCCTTGCCAGTTCGTCGACCAGGAAGAGGATCTTTTCCAGCGCCTCGACGAAAGGAGGGATTTCGGTCAGCTGGGAGCCGATATGGCAGTCTATGCCTGCAATCGAAACATGCTCCATTTTGCTCGCCTTCGTGTAGAGGCGCATCGCGTCGTAATAGGGGATGCCGAACTTGTTCTCTTTGAGTCCGGTGGAAATGTAGGGGTGGGTCTTGGCATCGACATCGGGATTGACCCTGAAGCTGATTTTCGCGATCTTCCCCATCGTTCCCGCCACCTTCTCCAGTCTTTCCAGTTCCGACTCGGATTCGATGTTGAAGCAGAGTATGCCCGCTTCGAGGGCCGCAATCATTTCATCCTCGCGCTTTCCGACGCCGGAAAAAACGATCTTCGAAGGATCGCCCCCGGCTTTCAGGACCCGCTCGAGTTCGCCTAGCGACACGATGTCGAAACCGCTTCCCAGCTTTGCGAAAAGATTCAGGATGGCGATGTTCGAGTTCGCCTTGACCGCATAGCAGACGAGATGGTCACGGGAAGAGAAGGCCTCGGTACAAGACCTGAAGGAGGAAACGAGGGCGGCTTTCGAATAGAGGTAGCAGGGCGTTCCGAATTCCGCTGCTGCGGATTCCAGAGAGACCTCTTCTAGGTGGAGGATGCCGTTCCTGTATTGGAATGGATTCATTTTTTCTGGCTCGGGTGGTCTGGAAGGTATAGCGGCCCCTTCAATCCGCACCCTCCCAGGGGCAGGCAGAGCATCAGGAGAAGAAGGAGAATGCGCATCGCCTTTCCAAATGGCATCATGTTACCACAAGGCTCTCGACCGATGCTTCAATTCCTTGCGGGCCGCGTCAAAAGCGGGATAGACGCTTCCCACTTTTTCCCAGAATGCCTTGGAATGGTTCATTTCTATCAGGTGGGAAAGCTCGTGCACCACGACATAATCGACGATGGGGAGGCTCATCAGGACGAGGCGCCAGTTCAGCCTGACTTCGCGCTTCGAATTGCAGCTCCCCCAGCGTGTCTTCGCGTTCGAAAGAAAGAGTTTGGGCGTCTCCACGCCGAGTTTCGGGCAGTAATGCGCTATCCTTTCGGCGAAAAGATCGAGCGCCTGCCTCTTGTACCAGGATTCGATGCATTCCCTTGTCCTGGAGGCATCCGGCAATGATACGGCGATGCATTCCCCTTCCAGCCTGACATCCCTTTTTCCTGAGGAAATGGAAAGCCTGTAATGCTTGCCCAGGAAGGGAAGCTTTTCGCCTTCCTGCCATTTCGGCGCAGGACAGGGCCTGGCTTCATCCATTTTTCTCAGGATCCACTCGGATTTGGAGAGCAGGATCGCTTCGATCGCCTTTTCCGGCATTCTCAAAGGCGCGCTCACGGTCAGCCCTTTCGGGTCTATCCTCAGCCCGACAGTGCGCCTTGCGCTCCGCTTCAGCATATACGCTGTTTCGTTTCCGGAAAGCCTGATGACCTTCACGGCTTTCCGATCCGGCTCATTTCTTCTCTTATCCAATGCTCGACCTTCGAGTTGAGATCGTTCGGCTTCATCCCTGACGTATCGACAGGTTTCCCTATGCTGACCGTGATGGTGCCGGGTTTCTTGATGAAGGCGTTTTTTCCCCAGAGATAGCCGGCATTGTGGGCGACCGGAAGGACCGGGGCTTTCGTGTGGGTTGCGAGCCAGGCTCCTCCTATCCTGAAAGGGGCGGTCTCTTCCGGAGCCATCCTCGTTCCCTCCGGGAAGACGATGACGAAGAATCCCTTCTCGAGCCTGTCCTTGCCCTGCTCTATCAGCTGCTTCAGCGCCGCTCGCCCTTCCTCCCTGTCGATGGCGATAGGGCTCGTCATGGCAAGTCCCCAGCCGAAGAAAGGGATCTTCAGCAGTTCCCTCTTCAATACCCATACCTGGGGAGGGAGGATGACTTGGAAGGCCATGGTTTCCCATGCCGACTGGTGGTTCGAGAGGACGACGCAGGGATGATCCGGGATGTTCTCGAGGCCTTCCACCCTGTATTTCACGCCGCAGATTTTTCCGACCAGATCAACCATGATCCTCGCCCATTGCGAAATCACCCTGTAGCGCGTCATGGGATGGAAGGGAAAGGTGAGGAGCGAGACGAGGGAGAAGAAAGGCGTGAAGATGGCCTGGATCAGTGCGAAAAGCAGGGATCGAAGAAAAATCATTTTTCGACCAGGGCGCGAACCGCCTCGGCAAGATCGGAAAATACCTCCGTTCCTTCGGGAAGGCCGCCGTTCGAAAGCGTCTTCCGCCCTTTCCCGGTCAATACCAGCATCGGTTTCGCTCCGACCTTTTCTGCAGCGACGAGATCCCTCAGCGAATCGCCTATCGCAGGAACCCCCTTCAGATCCGTATCGAAGCGATCGGCGATTTCGAGCAGCATGCCGGGTTCGGGTTTCCTGCAGGAACATTTCAGATCGGCGGTATGGGGGCAATAGAAGATCGCATCGACCCTTCCCCCTGCAAGAAGCAGCATTTTCTGCATTTTTTCGTGGATGGTCGTCAGCGTCGACATGTCGAGCAGGCCGCGTCCGACTCCAGACTGGTTCGTCGCCACCACGACCGTGTACCCGGCATGGTTGAGCTTGGCGATCGCATCCAGGCTCCCGGGAATGGGTTTCCATTCTTCAGGGCTCTTGATGAACTGGTCGGAGTCGTAATTGATGACGCCGTCACGGTCCAGGATGACGAGCTTCACGCTGCAAGCCTCGAAATGTCCGCAACCTTGTTCATCCCTTCGCGCAGCCGCCCCAGCAATGCAAGCCTGTTGATCCTGAGCGCGCCGTCTTCGACATTCACCATGACCTTGTCGAAAAATGAATCGACGGCCTCCTTCAGTTCCGCGAGGACCATCAGGGATGCGATATAGTCGCCTTCCGCATAGCGTTTGTCCGCGACAGGCATGACCGATTCGATCTTCGCATGCAGTTCCTTCTCTGCCTGTTCCCGGAGCAATTCGGGATCGAATGCCCGCGGCGATTCCTCAGCCTTCTTCAGTATGTTGCTGACTCGCTTGTTTGCGGCAGCGAGGCTTTGCGCTTCGGGGAGCTTCATGAATTCCCTCACTGCCTGCAGCCGCTCCGGGATCTCCGAGAGTACCTGGGGTTCGAGTGCGAGCACCGAATCGATTTCCTGCGGACTGTATCCCTGATCCTTCAGCAGCCCCGAGAGCCTCTCCCTGATGAAATTCGCAACTTCAGCAACGACTTTGCCATCGGGGAAGGCATTCGAAGCCATGGCAAGGAGCTCGTCCAGGCCGACCGTGATGCCGTTTTCCATCAGGATCCTGACGATCCCCAGAGCCTGCCTTCTCAATGCATAGGGATCCTTGTCCCCTGTCGGCGTCTGGCCTATCGAAAAGAGACCGTAGAGCGCTTCGAGCTTGTCGGCGAGCGCAACCGCTGTACCCGTTTCGTTCCTCGGAAGATCGTCTCCGGAGAAGCGGGGTCTGTAATGGTCCTCGATGGCAAAGGCGATCTCGGGGGAATGCCCGTCGTGGAGGGCGTAATATCTGCCCATGATGCCCTGGAGTTCGGGAAATTCCCCCACCATGTCCGTGACGAGATCCGCCTTGGATAGCATCGCTGCTTCCGCAGCCTTCGAAGAAAGCGCCTCTCCTCCGAGCGCAAGTCCTATCGCCTGGGCGATGGTCCAGATCCTTTCTATCCTTTCGCCGAGGCTGCCGAGCTTGTTGTGATAGACCACCTTGCGGAGGCTCTCGACGCGCGAAGCCAGGCTCTTCTTCCTGTCCTGGTCGAAGAAGAATTTCGCATCCGAAAGCCTCGGGCGAACCACGCGCTCGTTGCCGGATACGACGAGCGAGGGATCCTCGGGGCTGATGTTGGAGACGATCAGGAACTGGTCGGTCAGTTTCCCGTTTCTGTCGAGAAGAGGAAAGTACTTCTGGTTCGCCTTCATGGTGAGAATCAGGCATTCCTGGGGCACTTCCAGGAAAGCCTTGTCGAACCTGCCGGCGAGCACATTGGGGCGCTCGACGAGCGCAGTCACTTCGTCGAGGAGGGCCGGGTCATCGATGGGCTTCAACCCTTCCTTGTTCGCAGCTTCAATCAGCTGGCGTTCGATTTCGGAGCGGCGCTTCGAGAAGCATGGAATCACGGCCCCTTCCTGTTCCATCTGATTCTCGTAGCTTTCTGCATCCCTGATTTCGATACTTTTTCTCTTCGATTCGAAGCGGTGCCCTTCTGTTGTTCTCCCCGAATTCAATCCCAGGACGGAGACGGGGACGATGTCGCTTCCGTGCAATGCGATCAGCCCATGTCCGGGACGGACGAATTTCACGTTCTCCCAGCCGTCGTCGAGCTGGTAAGTCATCACTTTCGCGATGGGAAGCTGTTCCAGTGCATATTCGAGCGATTCCTGGAGCCCTTCCGAAAGCGTAGCGCCTTCCCTTTTCCGGTCGAGATATATGGAATTTTCGTCCAGCCTGAGGGTCGGCATGACTTCTTCGGTGAGCCCCAGGGACGCAAGCTTTTTCAGCAATGCAGGGGTTGCATTGCCGTCCATGTCGAGCCCGACCTTGATGGGCATCAGCCTGATTTCTTCGGTCTTGTCTTCGGCCTTTTCGAGCACATTCCCGATCAGAACGCCGAGGCGCCTGGGGGAGGCGAATACCCGCAGTTTTTCTTCGCCTGAGCAAAGCGCATGAACTGCGGCCAGCCTGTCGGCCAGCGCCTTGCCGAATGCTTCTCCAAGCTTCCTGAGCGATTTCGGGGGGAGCTCCTCGACCAGCAATTCGATCAGAAGGTTTTTCATCGTGCCGCCTCCTGCTCGATCCGTGACGCCACCTCTTCGGCCCATTTTTTTGGCGCCATGGGAAATCCCAGCCTTGCCCTGCTTTCTAGATAGGCAGCCGCCACGCTCTTCGCGAGATTCCTGATTCTCCCGATGTAGGCTGCCCGTTCGGTGACGGAGATCGCGCCTCTTGCATCGAGCAGGTTGAAAGTGTGGGCAGACTTCAGCACCTGTTCGTAGGCGGGCAGCGGAAGGAGCGCTTCCATCAGATGCCTGGCCTGCCTTTCGTGGCTGGAAAATGCGTGGAGCAGGAATTCGACATCGCTGTGCTCGAAATTGTATTTCGACTGCTCGACCTCGTTCTGGTGATAGACATCGCGGTAGGTGATGTCATCCGTCCATTTCAGGTCGAAAACATTCTCTACCCCCTGCAGATACATCGCCAGGCGCTCCAGCCCATAGGTGATTTCACCCGTTATCGGCCTGCAGTCTATGCCGCCCACCTGCTGGAAATAGGTGAACTGGGTGACTTCCATGCCGTTGAGCCAGACTTCCCATCCCAGGCCCCATGCGCCGAGGGTCGGATTTTCCCAGTCGTCCTCGACGAAGCGTATGTCGTTCCGCTTCAGGTCGAAACCGAGCGCGTTCAGCGAGCCTAGATAGAGGTCCAGAATGTTGCGGGGAGAGGGCTTCAGCACCACCTGGAACTGGTAGTAATGCTGCAGCCTGTTCGGGTTTTCGCCATACCTGCCGTCCTTCGGGCGGCGGGAAGGCTGGACATACGCCGCCTTCCAGGGCTCGGGTCCGATTGCGCGCAGAAATGTCGCAGTGTGCGAAGTGCCAGCCCCGACTTCCATGTCGTAGGGTTGGAGCAGCGCGCAGCCCTGCCTGGACCAGTAGTCCTGCAGGGAGAGGATGATGTCCTGGAAATTAGCCATGTCAAAAATCCCTGATTTTACTTGTTATCGAGGCTGCCGCCAACATGACGAAGGCGACGACGAGGAAGGCGTGATTCCCCCAGCGCACATAGGGCGTCGTCCCCGAATAGCCCTGGGCTGTCCAGTTGAGCGTGGCCTCCCTGAATTCAGGAAGGGCCGAAAGCACTTTTCCATGCGGGTCTATCACCGCGGTCATCCCTGTGTTGGTCGATCTCAGCATCATCCTTCCGGTTTCCATCGCCCTCATCTGCGAGATCTGCATGTGCTGCCTGGGCGCGACGGAATCCCCGAACCAGGCGTCGTCGCTGACATTGACGAGCATCGTCGCCTCCGGCAGTTGCCTGATCACTTCTTCCCCGAACACATCCTCGTAGCAGATGTCTATCGCGAGCCTTTGTCCGGCAGCCTTCATCGGCTTCTGGTTTTCGGATCCCGATGAAAAATCGGACATCGGGATATGCATGAGATCGAGCAGCCAGCCGAAAAGGGGAGCAAGGGGGAGGTATTCGCCGAACGGCACGAGATGGGATTTCCTGTAGACCTGGGCAGGGGAGGCGCCGAAATTGAATACGCTGTTGTAATAGGTCTGTTCGTGGTTGGTCAGTTGCTCGGGCAAGCCGGCGACGACATCCCCCCTGTTTTTCCTGCCGTGGATCCTGAACATTTCAAGGTATTCCTTCGGCACTTCGTCTATGAACATCGGGATGGCCGTCTCGGGAAGGATGATCAGCCTTGCCTTGCTGGAAAGGACGAGCTTCATGTAGACATCGAGGGTGTCTTCGAGCGCGGTGTCGCTCCATTTCCTGTCCTGGGGGATGTTTCCCTGGACAAGGCTGACCGTCACGGGTTCTCCTGTCGGGCTTGTCCAGTCTATTCCTTTCAGGCCGTATCCTGAAAGAACAAGGATGATCAGCAAAATGCCGGCCCTTTTCCTCAGCAGGGGCTTGGAGAGGAGATAGACGAGCCCTCCGCAAATTGCCGTGACGAGAGACACGCCATAGACCCCGAAAAGCGGGGCGAACCCCGAAAGCGGGCTGTAATCGGTCTGGGAATAGCCGAATGCAAGCCAGGGAAAGCCCGTGAAGAGCCAGCCTCTTGCCCAGTCGCAAAGCGCGAGCATGGCAGGGATGACAAGAACTGCCTTCAGCAAGGGCCCGGCCCTGAATTTTTCCTGGAGCTTGCCGCAAATCGCGAAATAGATCGAAAGGAAGGCGCAGAAGAGCAAGGTGGAAAGAACTGCGACAGGCAAGGGCATGCCGCCGAAATCGTGAAGGCTGACATAGACCCAGCTCACGCCGAAAAGGAAAAGCCCCATTCCGAATGAAAAGCCGGTCCATGCGCCATCTTCGTTTTCCGACCAGAGATGATTGAGGCCTGCGATCGCCAGGATCGGCAGGAAGAACAGATGAAAGGGCGCGAAACCGGCGACAGAAAGCGCGCCGAGCAAAAAGGCAGCCGTTCGCCGCTTGACAGGCATTATGGCTTTTCGACCAGCAGCGAATGGATCCTTCTGCTGTCGGCGCGAAGGACCTGTATCTTGAGCCCTTCAACCATGAGGCTTTCGCCCCGCTTCGGGAGCCTGCCGAAACGGCTCAGCACGAGTCCGCCTATCGTGTCGTAATGCTCGTCGCTGAGGTGTGTGCCGAAGTGCTCGTTGAAATCAGCAATCTCGGTGACGGCCTTGACTCGATAATGCCCCAGGGCATCCGAGATGATGTTGTCTTCCGTTTCATCGAAGTCGAATTCGTCCTCTATCTCGCCGACGATCTGCTCCAGCACGTCCTCGATGCTGACGAGTCCGGCCACGCCGCCATATTCGTCCACGACGATGGCGATATGGTTCCTGTTGCTCCTGAAGTCCTTGAGCAGGACATTGAGCCGCTTCGATTTGGGGATGAATACGGCGGGTCTCAGCATTTCACGCGTGTTGAATTCGCCGTCGGCATAATGCCTGAGCAGGTCTTTCGCGAGCAGAATGCCGATCACGTTGTCCTTGTCCCCGTCCACCACGGGGAACCTGGAATGCGCCGTTTCGATGACGTAAGGGATGAATTTTTCAGGGGGATCGTTGATGTCGATGACGTCCATCTGGGCTCTCGGGATCATGATGTCCCTGACCTGCATTTCGGACACCTGCATGACGCCCTCTATCATGCCGAGCGCGTCCGCATCGAGCAGGTTTCTCTCGTATGCCGAGTGAAGAAGCGCGACAAGTTGTTCCCTGTCTTCGGGTTCGCGCATCAGGAGCGCGCTCAGTCGGTGTAGCCAGCCCGCCTTAGAAGGCTCGTCCATGTCTTGTTGTAGGGTGAATACTGTTGGAATTGTAAATCAAAATCGAGGCGATTTGATGACAAGCGAGCCTCGATCGGTGTTATATTACCATGCGTTGCCATGAAAAAATCCTTTTCCAATGCGATCCTGGAGGCGGAACGCTGTGTCTCCTGCGGACTTTGCCTGCCGAATTGCCCGACCTACAGAAAAACCCTGTCCGAGGCGGATTCACCGAGGGGAAGGCTCAACCTGATGAGAGGCGCGATGAAAGGGGAGATCCCGATCAACAAGCGCTTCATCGAGCATATCGATCTCTGCCTCGACTGCAGATCCTGCGAGAAGGTCTGCCCCAATCATGTTCAATATGACGCCGTATTGAGGGCCATGCGGGCGCCGATAGAGGAGGCCAAGGGAAGAAGCTTGCTGAAGAAGGCTTCCCTGGGCCTCGTTTCCCGCCCGGGATGGGTGGAAAAAATGGGCAGGCTTTATCTCGAGAGCGGTTTGAGGCTGCCCGGGAAATATTCGAATCTCGACGCCATGATGCAGAGGGGGCTTCCCGCCTTCCCGAAAAAATCGGTCTACGAGGCAAAAGGGGAGAAAAACGGGGAAGTCGGGCTTTTCCTCGGATGCATTGCGAGGCTCACCGACACCCATGCCCTGAATGCCGCGATTCATGTGCTGAACAGCCTCGGCTACACGGTTCACGTGCCGCAAGACCAGACATGCTGCGGCGCGCTCCATGTCCGATACGGGGAAGATGCGGTCCCGCTCATGGAGAAGAACAGGCAGGCATTTTCCGAGATTGATACAATAGTGAGCACTTCCTCTGCATGTACGGCCGAACTTTCGCGAGAATTTCAGGGAAGGGTGCAGGACATCAGCGGCTTTCTGGAGAATGCGGAGGGATGGGAAAGGGTGGAGATTTCGCCTTTCGAGGGGAAAATCGCTGTTCACGATCCCTGCTCGCTGAGGAACGTGCTGAAGAAAGAAGCGATGCCATACAGGATACTCGAGAAGATTCCGGGGGCGATTGTCGAGGCGCTTCCGGCAAACGGGCAATGCTGCGGTTCTGCAGGAAGCTATTTCCTGACCGAGCCGGAAATGGCAAATGCGCTGCTGGATGATAAAATGGAAGTGATAGGAAAATCGGAGGCCAAAAT
Source organism: Pseudomonadota bacterium (assembly GCA_021848825.1). Lineage (GTDB taxonomy): Bacteria > Pseudomonadota > Gammaproteobacteria > Burkholderiales > JABEVD01 > JABEVD01. The sequence goes on along the minus strand of JAJZTQ010000024.1, from coordinate 24,039 downwards.
CATCGCCACATCCAATGTGGGATGCGCCATGTCGCTCAGGGGAAGGGGGGCCAGAGTGGCTCATCCGGTCGTCATCATTGCTCGTCAGATGGGGTACCAATGTTCGATATAGACAGGATCATCATCAATTTCGACAGGGGCTTGAGAACGCTCTTCGCGCCTGCTGCAACATTGAGGCATCAGCCCGGGGAGGAGCTTCCGGAGAATCCGCTGAGCGCCGAGGAAAAGAGACTTTCCGCGTCATTGATGCGGATCAACCACAGCGGCGAGATCTGCGCGCAGGCCCTCTATCAGGGGCAGGCGATGACTGCGAAAAACGGGGAAATTGCGCATTCCCTGGAACAGGCATCCTGGGAGGAAACCGAACACCTTTCCTGGACCGAGACGAGGATAAGAGAGCTCGGGGGGAGGAAGAGCTTGTTGAATCCTTTCTGGTATACGGGCTCTTTCGCGATAGGGGCTGCTGTCGGGCTGATAGGCGACAAGTGGAATCTGGGGTTTCTGGCCGAGACCGAAAGACAGGTTGAACGCCATCTTTCAGGGCATCTCGAGCGCCTCCCTGAAAAGGACCTGAAGAGCAGGGCCGTGGTCGAACAGATGAAGATAGACGAGATCAGGCATGCCAACATGGCTGTGTCTCTCGGCGGCGCGGAATTCCCGCTTCCCGCCAGGGCGCTGATGAAGCTCACCTCGAAAGCGATGACCGGGATCACTTTCTGGGTCTAGCAGGCTAGAAAGGCTTCACCACCACCAGGATCACGATTGCGGTCAGCATCAATACAGGGAACTCGTTGAACCACCTGTACCATACGTGACTCCTGCTGTTCCTGCCTTCCCTGAATTGCTTCAGGATCTTTCCGCAATAAAGATGATAGACGACGAGAAGGAGAACCAGGAAAAGCTTGGCATGCAGCCAGCCGCCCTTGAAGCCGAATCCCAGCCAAAGCCACAAGCCGAAGACAAGCGCCAGGAGTCCCAGGGGGGTCATGAACCGGTAGAGTTTTCCTGCCATGAGGAGAAGGCGATCGATTTCGGATTCGCCTGCCATCGCCAGATTGACGTAGATCCTGGGAAGATAGAAAAGGCCTGCGAACCAGCTCGTGACGAATATGATGTGGAAGGATTTTATCCAGAGCATTTCAGTTCCTGAAAGTGTCGGTCACGATCTCTTTGATCTGGGTGAGCCGGCCGTGGAAGAAATGGCCTGCTCCAGGAAGGACGACCACGGCATGCCCCTGGGGTCTCGCCCATTCGAAAAGACTCGATAACGGAATGACATCGTCTTCTTCCCCGTGTATCAGGAGCGTTCCGGGTTTCACTTCAGGCATGTCGAATTTCCCCACTGCAGGGGCGACGAGGGCCATTCTTTCAGGATCGACAAGCCTTGCAACCCTGGCCTGGACGAATCCCCCGAAGGAGAAGCCGGAAAGGAGCAGAGGCAGTTTTCCTTCGTTCTTCTCCAGATATTCGATCACGGCGACGGCATCCTCCGTTTCCCCCATTCCCCCGTCGTAGGTGCCGATGCTTTTTCCCACGCCCCTGAAATTGAATCTCACGGAGAGATAGCCGAGGGAGAGGAAGGCTTTCGCAAGGGTCTGCACGACCTTGTTTTCCATCGTGCCGCCGTAGAGAGGATGAGGGTGCGCCACGAGCGCGATGCCCCGCCTCGTTTTTCCCGGGTCATAGGCATGAGCCTCTATTTTTCCTGCAGGCCCTTCTATCTCGAAATAGCCCGTCATATCTTCAGTCTGGAAACGACTTCGTTCCTGATCAGGTGGGAGTCTATGATTTCGTCCACATCCTCGATGTCGACATAGGTATACCAGGTTTCTTCAGGATAGACGACGATGACCGGGCCTTCTCCGCATCGTCCGAGACAGCCTGCGGAATTGATCCTGATCCTGTCATCGAGGCCGAGCGACTTGATCCTTTCCTTGGCGTGAAGGCGGGCGGCTGTCGCACCATGGTTGTTGCAGCAGTCTTCTCCCTTTTCCCGCTGGTTCAGGCAGAAGAAGACATGTTTCTCGTAATAGGGCATATTCGATCCAAAAAAGGAATTATCTCATACCTTACGGTAAATGAACCCGAGATAGGAGAGTGCGAGGAAGGGCCATAGCCTCGCCAGAAAGGATGTCGAACCGCTCAGGGTGTAAAGCTGTCCGTATTTCCAGGCGAAGAGAAACAGCTCGGATGTGGGGGAAGCGATCCCCGGCGTGAAATAGGTGAAGCCGATCTGGGCAAGGACGGCGCAGAAGGCGATGATCGTCCGTTTTCTGGGTGGGAGGCGCCTCGAGAAGAATATCAGTGCAAGCCCTGATGCCGTCCCGGTCAGGGCTTCCTGGCTCGCCCATGCGAAGAATACGGATGGCTTGAGCAGGAATCCCGCCGTTGCGGATTTGATGGCAATTGCAAGAAACAGCGTCATGGCGACAGCAGCAAGGCTTTCCTTTCCGGGCTTCAGCATGAGCGAAGTGATGAGTCCGAATGAAAAAAGGGCGAGGGCGACGGAGACGGCCTCGATCGGGCTGAATCGATGGGGGATGAAGAGGCGCTGGATCAGGCTTCCCTCATCGAGCACCCAGCTCCCCATCAGCGGAAGGGAGGGGTTGGCCTGGGTGAAAAGCCACAGGGAGAGCAGCGCGATGCCCGCATTGCCTGCGCTTCCCTTGAGAAACCATTCGTCCTTGAGCGTCGCGATGCGGTCTTCGACGAATGGAACATGCCAGGCCCTGACCGAAAACAGCGCTCCTGTCATCCCTCCTGCGCTGTTGGCAAGCCAGTCCATGTTGGAGGAAACGCGCGAGGGCAGATACATCTGGAGCGATTCCATCGAAAGGCTCAGGATCGAGCAAAGAAACGCTGAAAACAGGATGGCGCCGAAAGCCCCGAGTCTTTCGATCAAAGCCATGGCGATGAAAAGGCCGAGCGGGATGTAGGCGGAGAAATTGATCAGGAAATCCCCCCAAAGGACATGTCTCGGCAGGGGGCTCGAGAGGAAAGAGAAGACGGTTATGCCGGGATCGCGCCATCCTGCATAGGGATAGAGGCTTGCGAAGACGATGACGAGCGCAGTCGCCGTGGCCAAATGGAAGGCGAGCCCCCTGTGCATTTCAGCTCGAACTGCGGATTCGGCCGATAAGCGATGTCGTCGATCTTTCGAAAAGGAAAGGAATGGAATGGACGCTTCCCCCCCAGCCTTCCACTTCCCGCCCGCCGACGATGTCTTCCGGCTTCCAGTCTCCGCCCTTGACCAGCACTTCCGGCCTGCATGCAATGATCAGCTTGAGCGGGGTGTCCTCGTCGAACCAGGTGACGAGGTCCACGCTCTCGAGCGCTGCGAGAACGGCCATCCTGTCTTCGAGCATGTTCACCGGACGGTCTTCGCCCTTCCCCAGCCTTTTCACGGAATCGTCGCTGTTGATCCCGACGACCAGGCTTTTCCCAAGCGCTCTTGCCTGTGCGAGGTAGGTGACATGGCCCCGATGCAGGATGTCGAAGCAGCCGTTCGTGAAAACCAGCGGTCTTTGCAGCAGGGATACTCTCGAAGGGAAAGCCTCGGGACTGCAGAGCTTCCTTTCGAATTCGGCCTTCATGAAGCGAGCTTCTTCCTGTATCTGTTGAGCGATGCAACCGTATCGAACTCCTCGCCGAACAGGCTGGAAAGGTTTCTGAGGATGCCGCCCACTACCCGGGATTCGCAGGCCTTGTCGAAAACGATCTGGTTGTCCAGCCAGTGCTCCAGCCATTCCGGATCGGGCAGCCTGCTCTGCACCGTGTCCATCGGGAAAAGCGCCTTGTTGACGTGAAGATTGGTCGGGTGAAGCGGCTTCCCGCTCCTCGAGGAGCTTGCCATCAATACGCCGACTTTCGCGAAGGCGAGCTTCGCTTCGATCCCGTGGAGGTCGATCGCACGCTTCATGTATTTGAGATAGGCTCCGCCATGCCTGGCCTCGTCGCGCGAAAGCAGGTCGTATATGCGCTTGATGACGGGCTCGGTATGCCATTCGGATGCCCTTCTGTACCACTGGGTCAGCCTCACCTCGCCGCAGAAATGAAGCATCAGGGTCTCAAGAGGCGGGGCCGGATCGAACTCGAAACGCACGGCATGCAGCGCTTCTTCCGAGGGAACAAGCTCAGGCCTGAATCTTTCGAGGTATTCCATCAGCACCAGGGCATGCTTCTGTTCTTCGTAGAACCAGACGGACATGAAGGCTGAAAAGTCGCTGTCGTCGAGATTGTCCCTCAGGAACATTTCCGTTGCAGGAAGCGCAGACCATTCGGTTATGGCATTCATCTTGATCGTAAGCGCCTGCTCTTCGCTCAGCTTGTCAGGGTGGAAATCGTCCCATGGCACGTCATCGGTCATGCTCCATCTTGCTCTTTCGAGCGATTTGAAAAGTTCGGGATAGAGCATCTCAGTCCGTGTATTCGAAAAGTTTGACGACCTTCTTCACGCCATCGGTGGTGCTCGCCATCTGCGCTGCATCTTCCCCTTCCTTGTGCGAGACGATGCCGAGGAGATAGACCACGCCGCGCTCCGTCACGACCTTCACCACGTTGGCGGGAACGGTCTTGCTTGACAGGAACTGGCCCTTGATCTTGGTCGTGATCAGAATGTCGTTGCTCCTCGAGCCGAACGAGCTGTTTTGCATGATGCCGAGTTCGTCCGTGATGGAGCGCACGTTCTCCACGCTTCGCGCGATCTGCTCCACCCTCGTCTTCGCAGCCTCGGAGGGCACTTCCCCAGTCAGCAGCACGCTCCTGTTGTAGCTCGTCACGTTGACATGAACACTGTCCTTGAATTCCTCGCTTATCCTGTTCGAGGCCTTCAGCTCGATCGACTCGTCGTCTATATAGGCCCCGCTGGTCCTTCTGTCCGCAGCCATCAGGGCGCCGGCTCCGACGCCAGTTGCCACGACCGGGAAGCAGCCGGAAAGCAGGGGGGGAATGAGAAATATCCAGTAGAGCTTGCGCATCAGTCGACTCCCAGTAACAAACAATCGATCGCGTCGCACAGGCAGTGCAACGCGAGTATGTGAACCTCCTGGATCCTGGCCGTGCTGTTCGACGGAACACAGACGTGGATGTCGTCGGGCCAGAGCATTTCGGAGAGCGCACCCCCCGATCTCCCGGTGAGCGCCACGACGCCCATCTTCATTTCATGCGCGGCTGAAACCGCTTCCAGCACGCTCCTGGAGTTTCCGCTCGTGGAGATCGCAAGAAGCAGGTCTTTCGGCCGGCCGAGGGCGAGCACCTGCTTGGAAAAGATCTGGGCATAATCGTAGTCGTTGGCGATGGAAGTGATGGTCGGGACGTCCGCCGTCAGGGAAAACGCGGCGAGTCCCGGGCGTTCCATTTCGAACCGGTTGACGAGCTCCGCGGCGAAATGCTGGGCGTCCGCCGCCGACCCGCCGTTTCCGCAGCTCAGTATTTTTCCGTCTTCCATCAGGCATTGCAGCATGCGTTCGGAGGCGATCGCAATCGGTGCGGCAAGCTGATCCATGATTTCCAGCTTGAGATTTGCGCTTTCCGTGAAGTTAGAAGTGATTCTTTGGATGAGATCCATGGCTTGCCCGGGGCTTTCGATTTGCCGATTTTACCTGAAACGGGGCGATCTGCCATCCTGCTCGGAAAATGCATTCCTGATCCATTCGGCATGGCCTTTCCCTTCATAGAGAACGGCATCGAACCGGCATGACGGCTCCGTATCGCATCCCATCAGGTAATGCCTCGCCGCTTTCAGAATCCTGTTCTGCTTGACGCCGGTGATGCTCTCGCGAGCGCCGCCGAAATCCTGATTGGAGCGTTTCCTGACTTCCACGAAAACGATCGTGTCCCCATCCTTCATGACGAGATCGATTTCCCCCAATTTGCAGCGGTAGTTCCGTTGCAGGAGCGACAGCCCTTCATTCTGAAGAAGGGAAAGGGCGGCGGATTCCGCCTCCTCCCCCCCTTTCATGCGCAAATGCCGTATAGTGTGCGGATGACCATTTCCTCTCCTGAAAACAAAGGGACAATGTACTTGGTGGCGACGCCGATAGGGAATCTGCGGGACATCACGCTCAGAGCGCTCGATGTCCTCAAGGATGCCGACATTATCGCTGCAGAAGACACCAGGACGACTTCAATTCTCCTGAAGCATTATGGCATTTCCTCGAAGCTTGTCCCGCTCCATCAGCACAACGAACGTGAAAAAACCGAATCCATGCTCGCCATGCTCCGGGAGGGGAAAAAGATCGCACTGGTGAGCGATGCAGGGACGCCGGCGATTTCAGATCCCGGCGCATTGCTCGTAACCAGCGCGAGGGATGCGGGCTTCGAGGTCGTGCCCATTCCGGGGCCGAATGCCGCGATAGCCGCGCTTTGCGCTTCCGGACTTTCCGAAAAAGGTTTCGTTTTCGCTGCATTTCTGCCCGCCAAGTCTTCCGAGAGAAGGAAGGTTCTTTCCTCCCTGAAGGACTGTACCCGGACGCTGGTGTTTTACGAGGCCCCGCACAGGATTCTGGATTGCGCCGAAGATCTCGCCGAGATACTGGGAAAGGATCGCAGGGTCGTTTTCTGCAGGGAGCTCACCAAGCTCTACGAAACCATCCATTCGTGCACGCTTGAAGAAGCCGCATCCTGGCTCGTTTCCCAGCAGAAAGGGGAATTCGTCGTCGTCGTCGAGGGAGGTGTCCTGGAAAAGCAGCCCGGGGTTTCGGAAGAAGGCAGGCGGGCGCTTGCCATCCTGCTCGATTCGCTCCCGCTGAAGGAGGCTGTGAAGCTCGCGTCGAAGATAAGCGGGGAGAAGAAGAACGATCTCTACGATCTTGCCCTGAAAATGAGGGAACAGGATGTCCTCTGATTCCCGATGGAAATGTTGACCGGATTACGCGGATTGACGCATTTTTCATTTCGGGCTAGAGTTCCGCAATATGCTTTCGCCAGAACAATGGCGCAGCTCTTAAAAAGGGCGAAGATCATGAATTGCGGGGGTATCCAACAAAGGGTGAGCTTCATCGCGCACAAGCGCCTTTTCCTGCTGCTTTTCCTATTCTCGTTTCGCATTGCAGAGGCTTCCCAGACCCTTGAAATCGGGGTCTGGCCCTACATGAGCACGCAGGCGCTGCTCACCCTCTATCATCCGATGAAAACCTATCTCGAGCACAGGCTCAATCGGCCCGTTCTTTTCGTCACGGCGCCAAACCAGAGACAATTCGTCGAACGCACGGAGCGCGGGGAATACCGCTTTGCCATCACGGCGCCTCATTTTGCCAGACTCGCGCAGAAGGATGTGGGTTATGTGCCGATGCTGAGACCCGAGCGCAACCTCGTTGGCATCCTGATCGTCAAAAAGACGAGCACAATCCGGACAGTCGACGACCTGAAGGGAAAGACCATCACGCTGCCCGGCAGGATCACCATCGTTTCTATGCTCACCCTATGGGCGCTGAAAACGAGCGGTCTCGAAGAGGGGCGCGATTTCAAGGTCCGCTATGCCGAATCGCACAACAATGCTGTTCTTGACGTGCTGCGCGGCGACAGTTCGGCTGCGGCTGTGGCCGCCACCATCCTCGATCAGATGCCTGAAGATCAGAAGGGCGAGGTCAGAGCGCTTGCCATAACCGGCGAAATCACGCCGCTCGTCATCATCGCTAACCCGAAAGTGCCCAAGGCGGAAGTATCGGAAATGTCGAAACTGATCCTCGATTTCACGAGGCACACCCATGACGGCGCCAGATTCATGAAGAAAGTCGCCTGGGAGGGATTGGAGACTCCGACGGAGAAGGACATGAAGGCCCTCGATCCCTTCGTGAACGAGCTGAAGGACATGCTGAATACCGGACGATGAAATCCCCTTCCAGATCCCTTCGTTTCAAGCTGATCCTCGCCAGCGTCATGGTAGAACTGGTGATGCTGACTTTCCTGATCGCGAACAGCGCCAGGCTGATGGAGGATCAGCTGCTCGAACAGGCGAAGGCCCGTCTTGCCGAAGTGAAGCCGCTGCTCGATGCCTCCCTTTCTTCCGCGCTGGCGGAAAGGGATTACGGCACGATGGAAGGGGTTCTGAAAGAGGTGAGAAGGGAAAAAGGCATCGCCTACCTCGTGCTTTACGATAACAGCGGGAGAGTGGTCGCTTCCGAGGGATGGCAGAAGAACACGCCCCTTCCCATGCTGGATCTGAGCATCGAGGCCGCTCGCGGGATATACAACACGGAAATCCCCATCGAGATAGACGGGCAGGAATATGGCAAACTCCGTTTCGGCGTTTCTACGAAGTTCCTTGACGAGGCGAGAGCGGGGATACTGAATCAGAGCCTCGTCATCGCGGCCCTCGAGATCCTGCTATCCGTGGGGCTTCTCGCAGCGGTGGGATTGTGGCTGACGCGAAACCTTGCCATGCTGACGAAAGCGAGCAAGGACGTCATGCAGGGCAACTTCGATGTGCTTGTGCCGGTGCGGGGAAATGACGAGGTGGCGACTCTGGGGGCTGCATTCAATGCCATGACGGCTGGACTGAGACGGCGAATAGGGGAGCTCGAGGAATCCGAAGGAAAGCAGCGGCGCTATCGCGGCGAAGCGGAGCAGGAAAGGGCGCGGCTGGTTTCGCTCCTCAGCGCGATGAACCAGGGCATATTGTTCGTGGCGGCCGACAATACCGTGGTTTACTACAATCCGGCCTTTCTCAGGATGTGGATGGTGGATGAAAGCAGCGATCTTGTCGGAAAGCCCGCATCCGAGGTGCTGCGTCTTTCTGCCAATGTGCTCTCCCAGCCTGATCATTTCTCGCGGTTCCTGCTCGATGTGGTTACCACCCACGAGGTCAGCGAGAATTTCGAGATCCACATGGCAGACGGACGGGTGATCACCCAGATCAGCTATCCCGTAAGGGATGCCGAATTCCGCTTCATGGGCAGGCTCTGGGTATACGAGGATATCACCAAGGCGAGGCAGAGCGCCGAGCAGCTGATCTATCTCGCAGAGCGTGATTTCCTGACAGGGCTCTACAACAGGCGCCGCTTCCAGGAAGAACTCTCGCGCTTCATCACCGATGCGGACAGGAGGAAATCGGGCGGCGCCCTGCTTTTCTTCGATCTGGACGAGTTCAAGTACATCAACGACACTTTCGGCCATGGCACCGGAGATGCCATGCTGATACGCATCGCAGGGGAAGTCTCCAAGCTCGTCAGGAACAACGAGATATTCAGCCGCCTGGGAGGGGATGAATTCGCCATCCTCGTTTACGATACCGAAAGAAGTCAGGTGGAAGTGCTGGCGGAAAGGATAGTCAGGGCAGTGGCGCAGATTCCTTTCCGTGTCGATGCGCAGAATCTCAGGCTGACTGCGAGCGTGGGCATCGCGCTCTATCCTCAGCATGCCGCCAATGCGGAAGAGCTGATCGGTCACGCCGATGCCGCGATGTATCAGGCAAAAGGGGCCGGGAAGAACGGCTGGCGCGTCTACCGTTCCGACATCGATCCTTCCCAGGCCATGGTGACGCGCCTCACCTGGAATGAGCGAATCAGCCGCGCGCTGGAAGAAGACCAGCTCGTCCTCCATTTCCAGGGTGTTTTCAGAACGAAAGGACTCAAGCTTTCCCACCTGGAAGTGCTTGTCAGGATGCTCGATTCCGACTCACCCGGAGGCTTCATCATGCCGGGCCATTTCATTTCCTATGCCGAAAAGAGCGGGAAAATCCTGGACATAGACCGCTGGGTGCTGAGGAAGAGCATTGCGCTTCTCGCTTCTTCGCCCGACATCCCTTCTCTTGCCGTGAACATTTCCGGGCGGTCCTTCGACGAGCCCACCCTGCCCCAGTACATCGCGGAACTGCTGGAGGAAATGAAGGTCGATCCGGCGCGACTGATGGTCGAATTGACGGAGACTTCAGCCGTCACGGATCTGCACGATGCGCAGCGCTTCATCGAGGCCTTGCGCCAGAGGGGCTGCACCGTATGCCTGGATGATTTCGGAACCGGATTCTCCTCTTTCGCTTATCTCAAGCACCTCAATGCCGACATATTGAAGATAGACGGACTTTTCATAAGGGATTTGCCCAACAACCGCGACAACCAGATCTTCGTCAAGGCCATCGTGGAGGTGGCGAAAGGATTGCGAAAGACGACCGTCGCCGAATTCGTCGAGGACGGCGAAACCCTGGATATGCTGAAGCGGTTCGGGGTGGACATGGTTCAGGGCTATCATCTCGACATGCCCAGGGCCGATCATCCTGAAGTCAGGGGTCAGGCCGAATAGACCTGCCAGACGATCATGCCGGCGAGCAGGAATGCGATCAGGAAAAGCATCCTGTTCCTGGTTTTCTGAAGCTGGACGAGCTTCATCATTTCCGCCTCGATGGGCGAGAGCCTGTCGTCAAGAAGTGCGCGGTGAACAAGCCTCGGAATCTGCGGCAATGTGCTCCCCCAGTTGGGCGACTCCGTTTTTATGGCATTGAAGAAACCCCGCCATCCCACCTGTTCGGCCATCCAGCGCTCGAGGAAGGGCTTCGCCGTTTTCCACAGATCGAGATCAGGGTCGAGCTGTCTTCCGAGCCCTTCTATGTTGAGCAGGGTCTTCTGCAGCAGCACAAGCTGAGGCTGGATTTCGACGTTGAATCTTCTGGACGTCTGGAAAAGGGAGAGGAGCACCTTGCCGAAGGAGATCTGCTTGAGCGGCCTGTCGAATATCGGTTCGCAGACTGCCCTGATCGCCGCTTCGAATTCGTCGACCCTGGTTTCCTTGGGCGCCCATCCTGCGTCGATATGGGCCTGGGCGACGCGCTTGTAGTCCCTCCTGAAAAAGGCGAGGAAATTCTGCGCGAGATAGCTCTTGTCTTCGTCTGTCAGCGTGCCCATGATGCCGAAATCGAGGGCGATGTATTGCCCCTGGCTGGACACGAATATGTTTCCAGGGTGCATGTCGGCATGGAAGAAGCCGTCCCTGAATACCTGGGTGAAGAAGATTTCGACGCCCATGCTCGCAAGCTTCTTGACGTCTATCGAGAGATCGCGAAGCGTATCGATCTGGCTGATGGGCGTGCCTGACATGCGCTCCATCACCATCACCGAAGTCGAACAGTAATCCCAGTAGATTTCAGGCACGATCAGGATGGGGGATGAAATGAAATTTCGCCTGAGCTGGCTGGCATTCGCGGCCTCGCGCATCAGATCGAGCTCGTCGTAGAGATGCTTCGAAAATTCCGCGACGACTTCCCTCGGCTTCAGCCTTTTTCCGTCGGCCCAGAGCTTTTCTATCAAGCCGGCTGCATTGTCCATCAGGGCGATGTCGTTTGCGATGATTCCCTTCATGCTGGGGCGAAGTATCTTGACCGCAACTTCCCGCCCATCCGGAAGGGTGGCGAAATGAACCTGGGCGATCGATGCGCTCGCCACGGGGATCTGGTCGAAGGACGCGAAAACCTCATGCCATGGCTTGCCGTAGGCGCGCTCGATCTCACGCATTGCGAGTTCCGAAGAAAAGGGCGGGACCTTGTCCTGGAGTTTCGCCAGCTCGTCGGCAATGTCCTGGGGGAGGAGGTCGCGCCGCGTCGAGAGCGCCTGCCCGAACTTGACGAAAATCGGGCCGAGGCGCTCCAGCGCCTGCCTCAGGCGAACGGATCTCGGGGATTCCAGTTTCCTGAAGAAAAAGACGATATTGACCAGTTTCCTGAAACGGGAGGCATCAGGATGGGCGAGCAGGAATTCGTCGAGGCCAAAGACGAAACCGACCCGGAATATCTTCAGAAGGCGCAGGAATCTCAATCGATCGCATCCCCTGAAGCGCGTTTTTCCAGTCTTTTTTCCAGGCGAGCGACATCGTCCTTCAGCCTGTCGACTTCGGCGATGAAGAGGGCAACGTCGTCGCTTCTCGCCAGCACGGGATCTTCTTCAGTCCAGTATTCGGCGAGGTTTTCGCCGAGACGCCACAGGGCTTCCTTCTGCCAGGAAAAAACGGACTTGAAGGTCTGCGCCAATCTGTGAGCAAAGATGTCCCCCGTGAATTTGCCGATATCGGCCTCGAAATCCCACCTGAGATTCCTGAAAAGAACATTCAATGTCTTGGCGAATTCGACATCTCCCATTATCTCGACATCTGCGAGTTCCCCGCTCAATGTCTTGACGAGCGAGAAGGGATTCGCCCTGATGCTCGTTTCGGGTGTTTCCTGCGTTTTGCCCAGGGTTCCTCCCGGCAATACCGCAATGTCCAGATGAACAGGGGGAATGGAGAGCCTTGCCGACTTGCCCGCATGGGGCGCAAGCATCTGCCTCGCCCAGGATTCGGCGGCAAGGGCATGGTTGACCGAGGCGATGAAAGGCAGGCTAAGCATTCAGTACTTGTAGCCGACATGCAGTGCCACGATGCCCGCGCTCAGGTTGTAATAGTCGACGCGCTCGAAACCCGCATCCTTCATCATGGTCTTCAGTTCTTCCTGCGAGGGATGCATGCGGATCGATTCGGCAAGATAGCGGTAGCTTTCCGAGTCCCCCGCGACGATTTTTCCCATGAGGGGAAGCATCTTGAATGAGTAGAAGTCATACGCGGGCTGCAGCGGCTTCCATATCTTTGAGAATTCGAGCACCATGAGCTTTCCGCCCGGCCTCAATACCCTCTGCATTTCCTTGAGCGCAGCTTCCTTGCGGGTCATGTTTCTGAGTCCGAAGGCGACCGTTGCGCAGTCGAAATAATCCCCGCAGAAAGGGAGCTTCTCGGCATCGCATTGCACGGTGTCCGCCTTGAATCCGTGATCGAGCATGCGGTCCCGTCCCCTGGAGAGCATGGAATAGTTGATGTCCGTGAGGAAAACCCGCCCTTCCTTGCCCACCTTCTCGGCGAACTTGAGGCTGAGGTCTGCCGTTCCGCCCGCGATGTCCAGCACCCTGGAACCCTTTTTCACGCCGCTCAGGGAGATCGTGAAGTGCTTCCACAGCCTGTGCATGCCTGCCGACATCAGGTCGTTCATCAGGTCGTAGTTTCCCGAAACGGAATCGAATACTTCGGCGACCTTCTTGGCCTTTTCGTCTTCCGCTATCTGCTTGAAGCCGAAATGGGTGGTCTTTTCCATCTCAGGCTTCCCTGCTTGCGTGAGCTTCTTCCAGCCTTTTCAGGTAATCTTGCCAAAGCGTGGCCTGATTCATGCCGTATTGATAAAAAACATCCCATGAATAGATGCCGGTATCGTGCCCGTCTGAAAAGCTGATCTGAAGCCCGTAGCGGCCAACGGGCTCGACGTTCTCGATGTCCACATCCTTTTTCCCTGTTTGCAGCACTTCCTGCCCCGGCCCGTGGCCCCGGACCTCGGCCGAGGGCGAATAAACCCTCAGGAATTCGAAAGGGAAGGAAAATTTTTTTCCGTCCGAGAAGGAAATTTCCAGTAGTCGGGATTGCTTGTGCAGCTTGATTTCCGTCGGAGGGGGCGTGTTCTTGTCTAGGCCTGCCATGGTATTCCTTTGAATCCTCTTAATCCTATATCATAAACCACCCCAGTTGAAACTCAAACCTGTCACAATGCCGTAATACTAGCTTAATAATATTGCACACTTGAATAAGAGAGGCGAACTGATGGCTGCAACCATACTTGTCGTCGAAGACGAGCCTGCAATCCAGGAACTGATTTCGTACAACCTGCAACTGGCAGGGCACCGCGTCATTTGCGCGGAAACAGGGGAACAGGCTTTCTCGCTCATCAAGAGTGAGCTTCCGGATCTCATCCTGCTCGATTGGATGCTTCCGGGCGCAAGCGGAATCGACGTGGCAAGAAGGCTGAGGGCAAACGACCGGACGAAACAGGTTCCGATGATCATGCTGACTGCCAGGACGGACGAGCGGGACAAGCTCCTCGGGCTGGAAACCGGCGCAGACGACTATATCACCAAGCCTTTTTCTCCGCGAGAACTGGTCGCGAGGATAAAGGCGGTTCTGAGGCGCAGGGCGCCCCAGATGACGGACGACGTGGTGGCAATGGGCGATCTGAAGCTCGATCCTGTTTCGCGCAGGGTGACAGGGTGCGGCAAGGCCATCGATCTCGGCCCGACTGAATTCCGTCTCCTTCATTTCCTGATGACGCATCCCGGGCGCGTTCATTCCAGGGCGCAATTCCTTGACCAGATATGGGGCGACCATGTCTTCGTCGAGGAGCGCACCGTGGACGTTCATATCCGCAGGTTGAGAAAGGCGCTGGAAGACAGCGGCCTTGAATACATGATCCAGACAGTGAGAGGGGCTGGTTACAGGATGTCCGCCGACTAGGGAAGCGGTCATGTCGAGGTTCTGGTTAAGCATCCTGCCGCAGGTCCTTTTCGTCTTCGCAACGACGGGCGTACTTTGGGCGGCCGCGAATGCAGCGGCGGCGTTCGCTTTCCTGAGCCTTTCCATGCTCGTTCCGCTGTTGTGGATGCTGCGGAATCTCTCCCGAATCGATAGCTGGCTCGATTCCCCGACGGTAGAAAACATCCCCGAGGCTTCAGGCCTGTGGGAAGGCGTTTTTTCCCGGCTGAGAAGGATGGTCAAGCAGCGCAACCTGAGCGAGCGGCAGATGGAGATCAGGCTGCATGATCTGCAGCAGGCGATTGCCGCGCTTCCCGACGGGATCGTGATACTCGACGCCGGGGCGCATATCGAATGGTGCAATCCCATGGCCGAGGAATATTTCGGCCTGGACGGCAGGCGCGACTTCGGGCAGCAGATTTCCTATCTCGTCAGGCAGCCCCTTTTCGTCGAATATCTCGCCGAAGACCAGACGGATCTGCCCTGCATACTCAGAATGGGCAACGATCGCATCCTTTCCATCCAGATCATCCCCTATGCCGACAACAAGAAGCTGCTTCTGGCAAGGGATATCACCAGGATAGAGAATGTCGAAAGGATGAGGCGGGATTTCGTCGCGAATGTCTCCCATGAACTCAGAACGCCGCTCACCGTGGTGAACGGCTTCCTCGAGACGCTTTCCGACATGGGCGCATCTGCAGATCCCGAGATGATGAAGCGTTCCCTCGATCTGATGTCAGGTCAGACAGACAGGATGAAGCGCCTGGTCGAGGATCTCCTGACGCTCTCCAAGCTCGAGAATGTCGAGAACATGCTCGCCGAGGAGGAGGTGAATGTGCCGATGCTGGTCAGACAGATCCATCAGGATGCGATCAGCCTGAGCGGAAACCACAGGATCGAACTCAGCATCGAAACGGATGCGGGGCTGCGGGGAAACATGGAGGAACTGAGGAGCGGTTTCGGCAATCTGGTCAGCAATGCGGTGAGATATACGCCGGAAGGCGGAAAAATCTCGCTCACCTGGAAGCTGCAGGACGGAAATGCCGTCTTTTCGGTAAAGGACAGCGGAATAGGCATAGAGAAGGAGCATATTCCAAGGCTGACGGAAAGGTTCTACAGGGTCGACAGGAGCCGCTCGCGCGGGACCGGCGGAACAGGTCTCGGGCTCGCGATCGTCAAGCATGTTCTGGGCAGGCACAGTGCAAGGCTGGAAATCGAGAGCGAATTCGGAAAGGGCAGCACATTCAGCGCGATTTTTCCGCCTTCTCGCGTGATTGCCGACATGGGTGACACAATCCGGTAAAATGGACGGATATCATTCAGGGTTTTCGCCATGCCGAAATTGCCTCAAAGGGTTTTCTATGCGCTGGGCTTTCTGCTTTGCTCGGGACTGCTGGCCTATGCCTATTATCTTCAGTTTAAAGATCATCTTGAGCCCTGCCCGCTCTGCATATTCCAGAGGCTTTTCTATGCCGGGACGGGTCTGATATTCCTGATTGCGCTCTTTCACAATCCGAAGAAAGTCGGAAGAGTGCTCTATGGCCTTCTTGCCGCGATGCTTGCCGCAGGAGGCGCGTCCGTCGCGGCAAGGCAGGTCTGGCTTCAGCATCTGCCTGCAGACCAGATTCCGGAATGCGGTCCCGGTCTCGACTACATGCTGCAGGCCTTTCCCCTCAACAAGACATTGAAAATGGTGCTTCACGGCTCGGGAGAGTGCGCCAGGGTGGACTGGCGATTCCTGGGGTTCAGCATCGCAGAATGGTCTCTGCTGATATTTGTCGTACTTGCGCTTTTGAGCCTCTTGTCGATGAGGAGAAGGAATGGCTGATATCCTCGATCAGATCCTTGCAGTCAAGAGGGAAGAAATCGCCCATTCCAGGAAATGCGGGTTTCCTGAATCGGAAGCTTCCCCGCCCAGGGGGTTTCTGCAAGCGATCAGAAGGAAGATCGGTTCAGGCAAGCCTGCCGTCATTGCGGAGATCAAGAAGGCGAGCCCCAGCAAGGGCATCCTGAGGGAAAATTTCGATCCCGCTTCGATCGCGGCAAGCTATGCTTCCCATCATGCCGCCTGCCTTTCGGTGCTGACGGACAGGCAATTCTTCAAAGGGGATCCAGAATACCTGAGGTCTGCGAGAGCCGCATGCGATCTTCCCGTTCTCAGGAAGGATTTCATGATCGATCCATGGCAGGTGAGTGAGGCGAGAGCGATGGGTGCGGATGCCATCCTGCTGATCGTCGCGGCCCTCGATCTCTCCCTCATGAAGGAACTGGAATCCGCAGCCTTCGATTTTGGCATGGATGTGCTGATCGAAATCCATTCGAGGGAAGAACTCGATGCAGCGCTTGGACTGTCGAGCCCTCTCCTCGGCATCAACAATCGCAACCTCAAGACATTCGAAGTGAGCCTCGCCAACACGCTCGATCTTCTTGCAGACATTCCTGACGACAGGATCGTTGTCACGGAAAGCGGCATCCATGCCAGGGAAGATGTCGAATTGATGAGAAGGCACGGGGTCGAAGCCTTCCTGGTAGGCGAAGCCTTCATGCGCGCAGCAGATCCGGGCGTGGCGCTTTCCAGTCTCTTCGCCCTATAATTCGCCTTTTCGAAAGCTTTCAAGATGGCGCTCCTCGAGATCAGAAACATTGTCCGGCGATTCGGCGATTTCACCGCGGTTGACGGCGTCTCCATGAGCATAGAATCAGGAGAATTCTTCACCCTGCTCGGCCCTTCGGGATGCGGGAAGACGACGCTGCTCAGGATGATCGCGGGCTTCGATTCGCCCCAGGCGGGGGAGATCCTGCTCGACGGAAAGGATCTCGTCTCCGTTGCCCCGGAGAAGCGGCCTATCCATACCGTTTTCCAGAGCTATGCCCTTTTCCCCCACATGACCGTCGCCGAGAACATCGCCTTCCCGCTCAGGATGCGCGGCATGGGAAAGGATGAAATCGGGGCAAAGGTGAAGGCGTCGCTCGAGGATGTGAGGCTCGCAGACAGGGGGGGGCGATATCCCGATGAGCTTTCCGGGGGGCAGAGGCAGCGTGTTGCGCTCGCCCGCGCGCTCGTCAACAGACCAAGGCTGCTTCTTCTGGACGAGCCGCTTGCCGCGCTGGACATGAAGCTCAGGGAGCAGATGCAGATCGAGCTCATCAATCTGCAAAGGGAAGTCGGCATCACCTTCATCTACGTCACGCACGACCAGACGGAAGCGCTTGCCCTGTCAGGCAGGATTGCCGTGATGAACGCGGGGCGAGTCGAGCAACTCGACGAGCCTTCGAAAATATATGATTCCCCGAAGAACAGGTTCGTCGCCGATTTCATCGGAACATGCAACCTGATCGATGCTGAAGTTGCGGCTAGCGGCGACGAAAAGATGGTCCTGGAAATAAAGGGCTTGGGCGAAGTGATGGCAAAGGGAAAGGGCGAGCCCGGAACCAGGGGAACGCTGGCATTGCGCCCCGAAAAAGTCAGGATAGGCAGCCATCTTTCCCCCGAGACGGAAGAGAATCATTTCAAGGGGACGGTCCACGATTTTCTCTACATGGGAGACGTCACCGTCTACATCGTCGAGGTGGCGGAAGGCGTCCACGTCGAGGCGCTTCTTCCCAATTCCGCCGCAGGGAGGCCGAGAATCCTCGCGGCAGGGGACCCTGTCGAAATTTCATGGCGATATGATGCGGGGACTTTCCTCCATGAATAGGGACAAATGGCTGATAAGCGGGCCGCCTCTCTTTTATCTGGTGGTGTTTTTCGTCATTCCCACCTTGATCATGGTGATCGCCTCTTTCCGCTACGCAGGGGAATACGGCGGGCTCGCCCCCGTGCTCCTTCACGACGCGAACGGCACCCATCTCAACCTGACGCTGGAGAGTTACCAGGAATATTTCTCGGACTTCATCTACACCAGGCTTTTCATCAAGACGCTCGTCTATGCGCTCATCACCACTTTCTTCTGCCTGGTTTTCGCCTATCCGCTCGCCCTCATGATCGCGAGAAGCGAGAAGAAGCGCAGGGACCTGCTCGTTCTGCTGGTGATACTTCCCTTCTGGAGCAATTTCCTGATCAGGATCTATGCCTGGATGATCATCCTCGGTCCGCAGTCGGCATTCACCGTTGCGCTCAACGGCTTCCTGGGCTTGTTCGGCATGAATCCCGTCAGGCTACTCTTCACCCCCTTTGCGGTCGTGGTCTGCCTGATCTATGTCCAGCTTCCCTTCATGGTTCTCCCCCTTTACGCCAATCTCGAAAAGCATGATCCTGCGCTCCTCGACGCAGCCCAGGATCTCGGCGCGAATGGCTGGCAGCGCTTCTGGCGGGTGACCTTCCCGCTCTCCCTTCCGGGCATCTATGCAGGCGTTGCGCTCGTGTTCGTCCCCGTTCTCGGCATATTTGCGGTGCCTGACATACTCGGCGGTACGAAGGGCATCATGATAGGCAATCTCATCAAGCAGGAATTCCTCGAGGCAAGGGACTGGCCTTTCGGCAGCGCGCTTTCCATCATCCTGACCCTCGGCGCGATGGCCATAGTGGGCGGGGCTGCGCTTTTCGCCAGGAGAAGGGATGTCTAGGAAAATACTCGCGGCTTCAGGCATCGCGGTCTACGTCTTTCTCTATCTCCCGCTTCTCATCGTCGTCGCCTATTCATTCAACAATTCGAAGCTCAATGCGGAATGGGTCGGGTTCACCTGGCACTGGTACAAGGTGCTGCTGGAAGACGACGCCATGCTGAAGGCCGCCGGAAATTCTCTCTTCATCGCGCTGACCGCGAGCGCAGTCTCCACGATACTGGGCACCATGGCGGGCTATGCGCTCTACCGCTACAAGCTGAAGCTCCTTCCAGTTCTCGTCATGGCGCCGCTCGCGATTCCCGAGATCCTGGTCGGAGTGAGCCTGCTGATATTCTATGTATCGATCAATCTCACGCTCGGTCTCGGTTCGATCATCCTTTCCCATATCGCATTCTGCGTGGGATTCGTCGCCATCGTGGTGAGATCGAGGCTCTCAGGCATGGACGAGAGCCTTCCCGAAGCCGCGCGCGATCTGGGCGCCACCCCTTGGGTTGCTTTCCGCCTGGTGACCCTGCCTCTGATCATGCCTGGCATCATCGCAGGCGCCCTGCTCGCCTTCACCCTTTCGATAGACGACTTCGTGATCACCTTCTTCACTGCGGGGGTCGGCGCGTCGACATTGCCGCTGCAGATCTATTCGATGATCAAGATCGCCGTCACCCCCGAAGTCAATGCGATTTCGACCCTCCTGATGCTCGTGACCCTTTTCATCATCGTCGTGGCTTCCCGTATTTCGCCGGACTCGATCAGGGGGAAATGATGAGGCTTTTCTTTCTTCTCCTGTCATTCATTCTTCCGGCCTACGGGGCGGATGAACTCCATCTCTACAACTGGAACAACTACATTGCGCCCGAGACGGTGGACAGGTTCGAATCCTATTGCAAATGCAAGGTCATCCAGGACTATTATTCAGACAACGAGGAATTGCTTGCCAAGCTGGCCGCAGGCGCAAGGGGGTACGATATCCTTGTGCCGACGGGCAATGCGCTGGCATCCCTCGTCAAGCAGGGCGCGCTGCTTCCCCTGGACAAGAGCAAGATCCCCAATCTGAAGAACATCAATCCGGCCTACCTCAATACGCCTTTCGATCCCGGAAACAGGTATTCCGTTCCCTATGCCTATACCACCACGCTGATCGGCTACAACGTCGAGAAGATGAAGGAACTCGGGCTGCCGACAGACACCTGGGCGGTGATATTCGACCCGAAATATCTCGTGAAAGTGAAGGGAAGGGTGACGGTACTGGACAGTCAGCGGGAGCTGATGGCAGCCGCGCTGAAATACCTGGGTTATTCCGTCAACGACATCGACGAGAAACACTGGTATCAGGCCATGCATGTGATTCTGAGGGCGAAACCCTACTGGGCTGCATTCAATTCATCGAGCTACATCAAGGAACTGACGGTCGGCAACATCTGGCTCGTCCAGGGTTATTCGAACGACATGTTCCAGGCCCGGAACGACGCCAGGGCGGCGAAGCGGAAATTCACCATAGGATTCTCGCTGCCCAGGGAAGGGGCGGTCCTGGCGCTGGACAACATGGTGATACACAAGGATGCCCCGAGACCCGATCTCGCTCTGAAATTCATCAATTTCATGCTCGACGGGAAGAACTCGTCCGAACTGACCAACATGATCGGCTCAGGAAATCCGAATCTCGCTGCAATGAAATACATCAATCCTGAAATCGCCTCGAACCCCGCCATCTTTCCCGGCAAGGAAGAGCTGAAGAAGCTCGAAATGCTGAAGGATCTCGACATGGAAGAGCGCAGGGTGTTGAACCGCCTCTGGATCAAGATCAAGATAGAGTAGCGACCCCTCAGGTGCACAAATACCGGAGGCTCGGTCGGCTATCGCTATGCCAAATCGAGTCGAGAGGGCTCTTCACGCCTTTTCCGCCCTTGTTGAGGACGTGCGCGTAGATCATGGTGGTGGAGATGTCCTTGTGCCCAAGCAGTTCCTGCACGGTTCTAATGTCGTAACCCGATTGCAGCAGGGGCGTCGCGAAGGAATGCCTCGACCTCCCTTGCTCCCATCTTGGCCGAGGGGCATAGGGTATAGGGTTAAGGGTATAGGGTCAGGTCTTGACGGGTATAGGGTCAGGTCTTGACATTGACCATTGTTGCTATACTGCAGGCATGGCCAGACCTTTACGCCTGGAATATTCCGGCGCGATTCATCACGTTACCGCGCG
>JAJZTQ010000024.1:0-2935 GCA_021848825.1 Pseudomonadota bacterium | reverse complement strand
GGGTATAGGGTCAGGTCTTGACGGGTATAGGGTCAGGTCTTGACATTGACCATTGTTGCTATACTGCAGGCATGGCCAGACCTTTACGCCTGGAATATTCCGGCGCGATTCATCACGTTACCGCGCGAGGCAATGCGCAAGCTGCGATTTTCCTTGACGACGAAGACCGTGATTCATTTCTCGCGGTGCTCGCGGAGTGCATTGCACGTTTTGCCTGGATTTGCCATGCCTACTGCCTGATGGACAATCATTATCACCTGATCATCGAAACGCCCGACGCCAATTTGTCAGCCGGGATGCGCCAATTGAACGGGGTATACACGCAGCGCTTCAATCGTCGCCACGGACGTGTCGGGCATGTTTTCCAGGGGCGCTTCAAGGGAATTCTGGTGGAGCGAGACAGCTACTTGCTGGAGTTATGCCGCTACGTCGTACTGAATCCTGTTCGTGCGAAGATGGTGCGTGATGTTTCGCAGTATGCGTGGAGCAGCTATCTTGCCACAACGGGTAGCATCCCGGCGCCGCCATGGCTACAAACCGACTGGATCTTGAGTCAATTCAGTAGCGAACGCAAAGCTGCACGTCTAGAATACCGCAACTTTGTGGCCGAAGGTATTGGCGCTGTGTCACCCTGGAGCGAATTGAAGGGCCAAGTGCTGTTAGGCGGCGAACAATTCGTCAACAAGCTGCAGCCGCTGCTTGATGAGGCCAGCGGGTTCAAAGAATTTCCCAGGGCGCAAAGATTGATGAATCGCCCCGCACTTGAAGCGCTGTTTCCATTTGGCGCCAAGGCAAACAAGACGGTGCGCGATGAGGCAATTCGCAAGGCTTGTCTTGCATACGGCTACAGCTTGGCGGAAATTGCACGCGCGGCTGGAGTGCATTATTCTACAGTGAGCCGAGTCCTGAAAGGCGAACGATGATGCATAATGTCAAGCCTGACCCGAAGGGCTCAATGTCAAGACCTGACCCTAAGGGCTTGCGAAGGGCTCGATGTCAAGACCTGACCCTAGGGGCTTCCTAAGGGCTTGCGAAGGGCTCGATGTCAAGACCTGACCCTAGGGGCTTCGTGACCCTAGGGGCTTGCTAAGGGCTTCGTGACCCTAGGGGCTTGCTAAGGGCTTCTGACCCTAAGGGCTTGACCCTAATGGCTCACAATCGAGGCGGCGCGTCGCGGCTGAGATGCGGGTGGCCTAACCCTTCAGTCAAGCAAGCGGGATTGGCTTACAGCGGTCTTCGTCCGCTTCCAGTCAGCCCCTTACCTTAAGCGTTGAAGGCTATTTGATCCGGATGATCACGCCGCTCGGCTGGATCGAAAGGGTTTCGGTTGACTGCCCGAGCATGGCGATGTTCCTGCTGAGGATTTCGTTCTGTTTCGGGTTAAACATCATGTAATCGACCCCTTTCAGCATCTGTAGCTGCGTGTTCGGGTCCTTCGCGGGATTCGGCAGGGGCAGGACATCGCACTTGCATGCGATCATCGTTCTTCCCGGCCACTGGCTTGCCACCAGAACGCGCTTTCCCGCCTTTCCGTCGGCCAATGCCTGCTGCGTGATCGCGGCGATCAGCCCGTCGCGGCGCGGCACGGGGTCGAGCCGCTTCAGATCGTAATCCGCCCTGTCGTTGACCATGAATATCGTGGCGATGATGAATACGAATGCCAGCACCCCGCTTCTCTTTGCCATGAAGCTTTCTCCGGGGATGGACTCGTGGACATTGATGAGGAGCGCCACACCGACATAGAGCAGGAATCCCAGAACCATCATGGCCCATGCCGAATCTGCAGAGGGAACGCCAAGAAGGATGCCGAGCGTGAATGTCCTCTTGGTCGGATCGATCCAGTTATCCTTCCTGAAAATGATGAAAATCAGGGCTGCGAGTACGATGCCGCCTGTCATCCAGCCGAAAGTCGTCATTTCTTCGGAAGGGCCGAGAATCACCATGGCAAGCGACTGGATCGGATTCGCCCACCAGGAAAGGCCGCTCCAGCCCATCCTGATGAGCAGGACGACAAGAGTGATCGAACCGATGCCTATGTAATAGTGCCGCTGCTGTCTGGAATCGACAGGATGCCTGTACCATTGCCAAAGGAGCGAAAGGGGATAGCCGAGCCCCGCCGGATGAAGGCTAACCGAAACCGCGACAAGAAGGATCTGCGAGAAATACCAGCCTCCCATCGGGTGGGGGTTTTCCCTGTAAACCCTGTCCAGCCAATATCCGAGGCCCGGAACGAGGAGCAGGTAGATTCCTGAACCGATCGAATCGACCTGGGTGAGGGCCAGGGGCGAGACGAGAAGTAGGCCGGTCGCGATCAATGCGCATTCCTGATTCTGGGTTCTTCTGCTCCAGTCGTGAAGGAGAAGGGCCGATGAAGCGAGGATCAGGAGCGTGAAAACCTTGGCTGCCACAATGCTTCCGGTCCACATCACCCCGACGGGCACGAAAAGAAGGGCTCTGAAGTCGGGTGCGCCGAGCACCACGACGGGATGGGCCACGCCGTCGGCGATGGACCAGACGAACATCAGCGCTCTTGCCGCGCTTTCCTGGAGTCCGTAGGCATCGTAGCGGAGAAACAGGAAGAGTATGGCTGCTCCCCAGATCAGGAATATCGAAAGCACCTTGTATCTGAGCGGAATGCTGAAGTTTGCCATTGAAAGAATGTGGAAGACATTAAAATTGCGCCTATTCTATCGGCAACCAAAGTGCAAAGCAAAGCTGCCCGATTTGATTGACACCCGGAATGATGATGTATTATATTTCGCCGAAGCAGGCTGGTTGGGATGCATTCATAACGACTATATGGGAGGAAGCGATGCTGTTCGAAACGGATACGACGACGACGCAGGTAGTAACGCTGTATGTGTGCTTTTTTGTGTTTTTCTTTGGATTGGCTTTCCTGCTGTTCAAGAAGAATTCGTGAGATTTCGCGGATTTG
>JAJZTQ010000023.1:28330-42674 GCA_021848825.1 Pseudomonadota bacterium | reverse complement strand
CATTTCAAGCCAAAAAGGCGCGGTTGCCCGCGCCTTTTCTTCCCGCAACCCTGCGCAGTGCCCTACTTTTCTATTCCCGGATCAGCCCCAATTCCCTGATTCGGATCGCCATCGAGGTCGAAGACACGCAGAACTGCTTCGCGAGCGAATTGAAATGCCTTCCGCCGTAATGCTCGGCAGAAGCTGCCGCAAGAGCGCGGTTCATTGCGGCATCGCAAGGCCTCAAAAGAGAATCCGGATCGCTCGGGCAAAGGCGGAATGCGACATTGTCGTCGAAGAGAAGCGGCGCCCTGCCGTAGATCGATTCGAACGCATTCTTCAAGGGCTTTGCGGGCATCAGGAAACAGGCTGCGAAATGATCCGCTTCCTTTTCTCTTTTTGGACGGGATTTCCCTGATTCGAGGCCCTTGATCGGCCGGTCGCGATGCATGATTTCGTCGTCATCGTGAAGCAGCCAGTGTCCGATCTCGTGCGCGCCCGTGAACCGGACCGTCTCCAGCGGAAAACGACGGGACACGGCTATCCTTCTGCCTTGCCTGTCTATCATGCCGGCGACTTCGAAGCGGGTCTGCCCGTCGCCGAACCGCCCGAGCTCTTCGTACTTGTCGAAATCGATCCCGAGCACTTTTGCAGCGACCTCGGGGTCCAGCATGGAAACGAGCGCAGGCTCCTTCTCCGGAAAGAGCTGCTTGCGCTCTTCCCAGATCTGGAGCTGCAGCTCCCTCGCCTTCTTCTCGATGTCGTCGTTGTCCATGTCAATCCCAGGAAAGCGCGCCGCCCGTCTGATATTCGGTGACGCGGGTTTCGAAGAAGCTTTTTTGGTTCCGGCCGGGCGGTAAACCACCCTTAACCCGACCACACGAGTGTGGTCTGGTTAGCCTTCGCCGAAAGAATTTCTTCACGAGCCTTCTCAATCCCAACTCAAAGCGCCGCCTGTTTGATATTCTGTGACCCTTGTTTCGAAGAAGTTTTTTTGGTTCCGGCCGGACGGTAAACCACCCTTAAGCAGACCACACTCGTGTGGTCTGGTTAGCCTTCGCCGAAAAAACTTTTTCATGTGCCTTCTCAATCCCAGGAGAGCGCGCCGCCCGTCTGATACTCCGTGACCCTTGTTTCGAAAAAGTTTTTTTCCTTCTTCAGGTCGATCATTTCCGACATCCACGGGAAGGGATTGTTGGCTCCCGGATAGAGCGCATCGAGCCCGATCTGCTGGCATCTGCGGTTCGCGATGTAGCGCAGGTATTCCTTGAACATCGGTGCGTTCAGCCCGATCACGCCTCTGGGCATGGTGTCTTCCGCATAGCGGTATTCGAGTTCCACCCCTTTTTGCATCAGCCCCTTGATCTCTTCCCTGAAAGCAGGCGTCCACAGATGCGGATTCTCCAGCTTGATCTGGTTGATGACGTCTATGCCGAAATTGCAGTGCATCGACTCATCCCTCAATATGTACTGGTACTGTTCCGCTGCCCCGGTCATCTTGTTCCTGCGCCCCAATGCCAGGATCTGGGTGAATCCGACATAGAAGAAAAGCCCTTCCATGATGCAGGCGAAGACGATCAGGCTCTTCAGGAGCTTCTGGTCGGCTTCCGGCGTTCCGGTCCTGAATTCGGGATTGGTCAGCGTGTCGATGAAGGGCAGCAGGAATTCGTCCTTTTCCCTGATCGATTTCACCTCGTGGTACATGTTGAACACTTCGCCCTCGTCCAGCCCCAGGCTCTCGACGATGTACTGGTAGGCGTGGGTGTGGATCGCCTCCTCGAATGCCTGCCTCAGCAGATACTGGCGGCATTCCGGGTTGGAAATGTGCCGGTAGGTGCCGAGCACGATGTTGTTCGCGGCGAGACTGTCGGCCGTGACGAAGAAGCCGAGGTTCCGCTTGATGATGAGGCGCTCGTCCTCCGTCAGGCCGTTCGGATCCTTCCAGAGCGCGATGTCCCTGTTCATGTTCACTTCCTGCGGCATCCAGTGGTTCGCGCAGGCTGCGAGGTACTTCTCCCACGCCCACTTGTACTTGAAGGGCACGAGCTGGTTGACGTCGGACTGGCAGTTGATGATGCGCTTGTCTTCCACCGAGACGCGGCGCTTTGAAATGTCGACTTCCTCCATGACCGGCCTCGATGCGGGACGGATTGAGCTGTCTTCTTCGAAATTCAGCATATGTTTTTCTCCTCTGTTACTGGCAGGCTTATTGGGCTGTGGCTACGGCCTTCGCCGCAATCCGGCGTGTGATGCATGTCACTGACATGCTTCGCACTCCGGATTGTCGATCGAGCAGAATTTCGCCTCCTCCACCTGGACCGCATTCAACGAGCCCGCGTTCGTCGTCGATTTCTCGGCTGAAGTCGCCCCCAGCGTCCTCAGATAATAGGTCGTCTTGAGCCCTCTCACCCAGGCGAGCTTGTAGGTCTCGTCCAGCTTCCTGCCGGATGCGCCCGCCATGTAGATGTTGAGCGACTGCCCCTGGTCTATCCATTTCTGGCGGCGCGATGCGGCTTCGACCAGCCATTTCGGTTCGATCTCGAAAGCGGTGGCATAGAGGTTCCTGACCTCCTGCGGAATCCTGTCTATCTTGGACAGGCTGCCGTCGAAATACTTCAGGTCCGCTATCATCACCTCGTCCCAGAGCCCGAGCGACTTCAGGTCCGCGACGAGTTCCTCGTTGGTGATGGTGAATTCGCCCGAAAGGTTCGATTTCACGTAAACGTTCTGGTAGGTCGGCTCGATGCTCGCCGAAACCCCGACGATGTTCGATATCGTTGCAGTGGGCGCGATCGCGAGACAGTTCGAGTTCCTCATGCCGTACTGCGAAATCCGCTTCCTCAATGCATCCCAGTCGAGCGTCTCGGACATGTCGACTTCGACATACCCTCCTCTTTCTTCCGCCAGCAGCTTCAATGAATCCTGCGGCAGTATCCCGCGATCCCACAGGCTTCCCTTGAACGTGCTGTAGCGCCCGCGCTCCTCGGCAAGCTCGGTGGATGCCCAGTAGGCGCAATAGGCGACGGCTTCCATCGAGCGATCGGCGAATTCGACCGCGGCATCGGATGCATAGGGAATCCTCAAATGATGCAGGGAATCCTGGAAGCCCATGATGCCAAGCCCGACAGGACGATGCTTCAGGTTCGCGTTCCTCGCCTTCTTCACGGCGTAGTAGTTGATGTCGATCACGTTGTCGAGCATCCTCATCGCCGTCGAGATGGTCTTCTTCAGCTTGTCGAAATCGATCTTGCCGTCTTTCGACACATGGGCTGCGAGATTGACCGAGCCCAGGTTGCAGACGGCGATCTCCTCCTCGTTGGTGTTCAGCATGATCTCGGTGCAGAGGTTGGAGCTGTGAACCACGCCGACATGCTGCTGGGGCGAGCGGACGTTGCAGGCATCCTTGTAGGTGATCCAGGGATGCCCCGTCTCGAAGAGCATGGTCAGCATCTTGCGCCAGAGCTGCTGGGCGGGAATCTTCTTGTAGAGCCTGATTTTCCCGCTCTCGACGTCCGCTTCGTAGCCGGTATAGGCTTCCTCGAAGGCGCGCCCGAACTTGTCGTGAAGGTCCGGCACGTCCGAAGGAGAAAAGAGCGTCCATTCCCCGCCTTCCATGACGCGCTTCATGAAGAGATCGGGAATCCAGTTCGCGGTGTTCATGTCGTGCGTCCTGCGCCTGTCGTCCCCGGTGTTCTTCCTGAGTTCCAGAAATTCCTCGACATCGAGGTGCCAGGTCTCGAGATAGGCGCAGACTGCCCCTTTTCTCTTTCCGCCCTGGTTGACGGCGACCGCCGTGTCGTTCACCACCTTGAGGAAGGGCACCACCCCCTGGGATTTGCCGTTCGTCCCCTTGATGCGGGAACCCATCGCGCGGACGCGGGTCCAGTCGTTGCCGAGGCCGCCTGCGAACTTCGAGAGCAATGCGTTTTCCTTGATCGCCTCGTAGATCGCATCCAGGTCGTCGTCCACCGTCGTGAGATAGCATGATGAAAGCTGGCTTCGCCGGGTGCCGCTATTGAAAAGAGTCGGCGTCGAGCTCATGAAATCGAAGCTGGACAGCAGCCTGTAGAATTCCATGGCGCGCGCTTCCCTGTCCACCTCGTTCAGCGCAAGCCCCATCGCGACCCGCATGAAGAAGGCCTGGGGAAGCTCTATCCTCTTTTCCTGGATGTGAAGGAAATATCTGTCGTAAAGCGTCTGCAGTCCGAGATACCTGAATTTCAGGTCGAGATCGGCATCGAGCGCAGCACCCAGTTTTTCGAGATCGTATTCGAGCAGCTTCTCGTCGAGAAGCTCGGCCTCGATCCCCTGCTTCACGAAATTCGGGAAATAGCTCGCATAGCGGACCTTCATTTCCTCATGCGAGACATCCTCTCCCAGCACTTCGCTCCTGATCGTCCTCAGAAGCAGCCTTGCCGTGACGAAATCGTAGGCGGGATCCTTCTCGATCAGCACGCGAGATGAAAGGATCGCCGACTTGATCACCTCCTCCATGGGAACGCCGTCGTAGAGGTCCCTCAGGGTGGCCTCGGCGATGCTCATCGAATCGACGTCCAGCCCCGTGCAGGCCGATTTCACCATCTTGTCGAGATAGGCGATGTCGAGCGGTATCCTCTGCCCGTGATCCAGCGCATGAATGGCGGGGTGTGCCGATGCGCCCTGCTTTGCGCGCTCTCTCGAACGCTCTTCCCTGTAGAGCACATAGGCGCGGGCGACATCGTGTTCGCCGGAGCGCATCAGCGCGAGTTCGACCTGGTCCTGGACATCCTCTATATGGAAGGTGCCGCCGTTGGGCTGGCGCCTGATCAGCGCGCCCACCACGCTTTCCGTGAGCCTCGCCACGACTTCCCTGACGCGCGCCGACGCCGCACCCTGCCCCCCGTTGACGGCGATGAACGCCTTGGTGAGCGCAACCATGATCTTGGAAGGCTCGAAGCCGACGACCGCGCCGTTGCGCCTGATCAGCTTGTATTGTTCGTAGCGCTGCTCTGCCGGGCCATCCGAATCATGGGGAAAGGGCAAGGACATCGAGGCGGGGTTTTCTGTGGCTAGCTGCATGGCAACGTCTCCCTCTGTTGGTTGTAATCTGTTTCGCATCAAACACTAAATGTAGTGTCTTGAGAAAGCCTGGAAACTAATTCTAGTGGCTAATCGGGCAAAGCGCAACACTATTTTTGTGACAAAAAAAGAGGGCGAAAATCAATAAGATAGATTTCCGATGGCGGTCCTGAACCGATTCCAGTCGAAAAAAGGGCCGGGATCCGTCTTCCTTCCTGGGGAGATGTCGGAATGCCCGGCAAGCGAGCAATCAGGGTATTTTCTCAGTATCGCCCTGGCAAGATTCGCCAGGCTTTCGTACTGCTCATCGGCGAAGGGAACGAAATCCGTTCCCTCCAGTTCTATCCCGATTGAAAAATCGTTGCATTTCTCCCTGCCCTGGAAGCAAGAGAGCCCTGCATGCCAGGCCCGCTTTTCCGTCGACACGAACTGGATGATTTCGCCATTTCTTCTCACGAAGAAATGGCTGGAGACCTTCAATCCGGAGAGATTCGCGTAATAGGGATGGCGGGATGCTTCGAGCCTGTTGGTGAAAAGATCGATGACGTCTTGCCCGCCGAATTCTCCGGGAGGAAGGCTGATGTTGTGGATGACGATGAGATCGACCGTCACCCCTTCAGGCCTTTCGTCGAAATTGGGAGACGGGATGAAGTCCGCGCCATCGAGAAGGCCCTCATTATCCAGCTTCACTTGATGCCCAGCCTCTCCATCCTGTACCTGAGCGCCCTGAATGTCACGCCGAGGAGCTTCGCGGCGGCAGTCCTGTTGAATCGCGTCTTGCCCAGCGCATCGAGGATCGCCTCCTTCTCCACCCTGTCGAGATAATCCTGCAACGGCAGCTCCCCTTCCGGAAGGGAATTCTCCCCTGCCTTGGGCTCGAGCTGGAGGTCGTCGAAAGTGATCAGGTTGTTCGAACAGAGCGCGGCCGCGCGCTCGAGTATGTTCTCGAGCTCCCTGACATTTCCCGGAAAATCGTACTGGGAAAGGCCATGCAGCGCTTCTGCGGCTATCTCGCAATGCCCCATGTCACTGTTGATGCGCTTCAGTATCGCCTTGGCGAGAAGCGGGATGTCTTCCTTCATTTCGCGCAAGGGCGGCATCCTGAGCGCGATCACGTTGAGCCTGTAATAGAGGTCGTGCCTGAGCCTGCCCTTCTCCACGCATTCGGCAAGGCTCTGGTGGGTCGCCGAGATGATCCGCACGTTGACAGGCTCTTCCTGGGAAGAGCCTAGCCTTCTCACCTTCTTCTCCTGGATGGCGCGAAGCAGCTTCACCTGCATCAATAATGGAAGATCCGCGACTTCGTCGAGAAAGAGCGTTCCGCCGTCTGCTGCCTGGAAGAAGCCTTCCTGGTCCTGCTCGGCGCCGGTGAAAGCCCCTTTCCTGTAGCCGAAGAACTCGCTTTCCATCAGATTCTCCGGAATCGCACCGCAATTGACGGCGACGAAAGGCTTTTCCCTTCTCGCGCTCTTCTCGTGTATCAGCCTTGCCGCGAGCTCCTTTCCGCTTCCCGATTCTCCCCTGATGTAGACGGGCGCCTGGCTTCTGGCAAGCTTTTCTATCATCTCCCTGACCTGGATCATGGCAGGCGAATTGCCGAGCAGCCCGCCCGATTCGTTCGACGAAGCGGATTTCGGCAGGGTCAGCGCCGACTTGATGAGGCTGCGGAGCTGGTCCAGAGAGACGGGCTTCGCAAGATAATCGAAAGCGCCTGCCTTCAACGCCGCGATCGCATTGTCCAGACTGCCGTGCGCCGTGATGACCGCCACCGGGAGCGAAGGATGATTCTTCGCGATATATTCGACGAGCACGAGCCCCTCCTCGTCGGGCAATCTCATGTCGGTGAGACAGAGATCGAAATGATGCCTGGAAAGGAGATCGATCGCCCCTTTCACGCTCTTCGCCCGGGAGGCCTCGAGCCCCATCCTCAGGAGCGCGAGCTCCAGAAGCTCGAGAATGTCCGGCTCGTCGTCGACGATCAGCACATGCCTTGCGCCTTCCTTTTTCTTATTCAATTCCCGCCCCCTTGCCTATCAGCCTGAAATGGCCGCCCACCCTGTCGTCGACATAGTCGAGCCGTGCGCCGTTTATTCCCGCTATTTCCCTCGCGATATAGAGGCCGAGCCCTGTCCCGCCTTCGGACGTGGTGAAGAAGGGTTCGAAAAGCTGGGCCTGAAGGGCGTCCGGAATGCCCGGACCGTCGTCTATGATATCAACTTTCACTTCGCCGGGCTTATCCCCGTTTCCCACGCCGATCCGGATGCTCCCTTTCAGCTTCCTCGAATGATGCCACGCATTCCGGCAGAGATTCCACATCACCTGATTCAGGTGGCTCTTGTCGAAAACGAGGTTACGCATCGTCGACATCTCGAGAGCGAATGACTCGCGCGGCACCTTGTGGATCTGGCAGAACTGTTCGAGAAAGGGCAGAAAGAAGCTGTCCACGCTGAAAGTCTCCGGATTCGCCCTGTCCTTCCTGTTGAATCTGAGAATGTCCTGGACCATGTTGTCCAGGCGCTTTGCGTTGTCGAGAATGATGTGAAGGAGACGGGAAGGCATTTCCTCCTCCTTCGCATCCTCCAGGAGCAGTTCCGCCGCATAGCTGATCGACGAGAGGGGATTCCTGATTTCGTGGGCGATGTTGGCCGTGAGCCTGCCCAGGGCTGCGAGCTTGATCTGCCTTGCCTGATCCTGGATGCTTCCCCAGTCTTCCAGGAAGATGACGGAATTGCTGCCATCCACAGGCAGGAACCTGACCCTGATCTGCATGCCGTTCTCCAGCGTCTCCATGGGACCTTCCTGCCGGGATTGCCATAGCCTTGCAATCTGTGGGACGAGCGCTTCGAGCTTCGCATCGACCAGCCTTTCACCCGGCACGCCGAGCAGGCTCTCCGCCTGGAGATTCCAGCTCAGAATCCTGCCGGAATTGTCGACGACGAGGATTCCTTCCTGCAGTTCCTGTATCACCCTGTGATTGATCCGCTCTAGGCTGGCGAGATCGGCGCCCCGCTTCCTCGCAAGCTCGACGTTTTCCCGGCTCGACTGGGCGAGCACGCGCATCAGCCAGCCGGTCGCAAAATAGCCGACGCATAGCATGCCGACCTGGGCATACTGCGCGCTTCCCACCCCGAGATGCAGATAATCGTAGCTGTGCTCGAGCAATACGGAAATGCTGGCGATCGAGGCGAAAAAGAGCATCATCTTTCCCTGCTCGATGAGGCCTGATGCCGCCAGCGGGATGAGCAGCAGCAGCCCGATTCCGCCCTGTATGCCGCCGCTTGCGTGCATCAGCACGACAAGGAAGACGATATCGAGACAGACCTGGATGGAGAGCTGGACATTGAAATCCGGATGCCTGATGATCATGGGCGGGATGAAGGCGAATGCTGCCGCAAGGTAGATCGCGCTTCCGTAAAGAAAAAGGCCGGGATAAACTATGCCGAATGCAAGCCTGTCGCCGAGGAAGAAGAATGCCGTCAGGAAAAGCCCGCCAAGAATGACGCGATAGGTGTTAAAATATTGAAGAAGACGCCAGAAAAGATCTTCGTGATTGGCTTCCGGAGCAGAAAGCAGGCTATTCATCTCGATGCAATCGGCGATGTGCTTCACAGCAGAAATGCCTGCCGCCCGCTTCCAGGCTTTCTCGCTTCAGGTGATAGATGCCGCAATGGTCGCACTGGACCATGTCTTCCTCATGTTTCTTTTCGTTTTTTTCCGGAGCACGCTGCTTGATGGCGGAATAGGCGAGATAGACGATGACTGCAAGGATGACGAATTTGGCCATGGCCGAAACATAACAAAGCGATGAAAAAAAGGCAAGGCGGCTGCGCCTATCGATAATAAAATGACCTCGGACATCCTGAAATGGTGGCGCTCACGGAGCATACAGACCAGGATACATCTCCTGATACAGATCTGCCTGCTCGTCGTCATGCTGGTCGCGCAAAGATGGATCCTGAATCGCTTCGATAACCAGGTCAGGCAATCGACTGAAAGCCGCGCCACCGAAGTTGCCGACGGCGTGATCAACGGCATGAACATGCTGATGGTCACCGGCAAGATCCAGGATCCGGCCAACCGCATGCTTTTCATCAAGAAGATGGGGAGCTCGAAAGGGATAGAGAGCCTGAGGATATTCAGGGCCGAGCAGGTGAAGCGCCAGTTCGGCCCCGGGCTTCCCCAGGAGCAGCCCATGGACGAAATCGACAGGGAAGTGCTGCGAACCGGGAAAACCTACATGGGCAGGGTCAGACTTTCCAGGGCATCGCCTTCGGTCAGGGTCGTCGTGCCTTTCATCGTCAGCACCAATTTCCGCGGCACGAACTGCCTGATGTGCCACCATGTCAAGGTCGGGAGCGTCAACGGCGCAGCCAGCATCGTGCTCGATCTATCCGACGAGAAAAGGCGGATGGAAAGGATCGATGCCTTCCTCTGGATCGGCCAGATCGGCCTTCAGGCCACGCTCTTCATCATCATCGGCCTGCTCTTGAGGTCCTTCATTGCCCCGATCAAGACGCTGAAGAACGTCATGAGCGCGATGCAGGCCGACGGCGATCTTTCCAGACGAGTCGAAATCAGGGGAAGCGACGAAATCGGCAGCATCGCCTCTGCTTTCAATTCCCTCGCCGACAGCCTCGAAACCAGCGTGAAACAGGTCAACGATTACGCGGCCGAACTGAAATCAAGCGAGGAAAGATTCAGGCAGCTTGCGGAAAACATAGGCCAGGTGTTCTGGATGACGGACGGCAGCCGTGAAAAGCTGCTCTATCTCAGCCCGGCATTCGAGCATGTCTGGGGTTATTCCCCGGACAGCCTGACCACGGTGGAAGCCATGCTCGGATCCATCCATCCAGAAGACAGAGGGCGCATCGAAGCATCTATCCCGAAGATGGCTTCCGGAAAATACGACGAAACCTACAGGATCATCAGGAAGGACGGAGAGATCAGGTGGATCAGGGATCGCGCCTTTCCAGTGCGAGACGAGGAAGGGGCGATCATCAGGATAGCGGGTATCGCCGAAGACATCACCGCGCAGCGCGAAATCGAGGACCAGCTGAAGCTTTCCGCCCAGGTTTTCGTCAGCAGCCTGGAAGCCATCATGATCACGGACAGCAACAACCACATCATCAAGGTCAACAGCGCATTCACTGAAATCACGGGTTATCCGGAAAGCGAAGTGCTAGGGGAAAATCCGCGCATCTTGAAGTCCGGAAGGCACAAGGCGAGCTTTTACAGGGCATTGTGGCGCACCCTGCTTATGACCGGAAAATGGCAGGGGGAAATCTGGGACAGGCGCAGGAACGGCGAGATCTATCCGAAATGGCTTTCCATTCATCTCCTCAGGGATGAAGAAGGCAACATCATGAATTACATCGCCCTTTTTTCAGACATCACGGAAAGAAAGGCATCTTTCGAAAAGATCGAGCATCTTGCCCATTACGATGCGCTCACCAATCTGCCCAACCGCTCCCTGCTCAATGAAAGGCTGGATTCCGCAATCGTGGCGGCAAGAAGGAACGGCACCAAGGTGGCCGTTCTCTTCCTGGATCTCGATCGCTTCAAGCATATCAACGATTCGCTCGGCCATTTCGCGGGAGATCTTCTCCTGCAGGCTGTCGCGAACAGGCTGAAGCGCTGCGTGAGGGAAATAGACACGGTCGCCCGCCTCGGCGGGGACGAATTCGTGATGGTGCTGAACGGCATCAGGGAATCGGAAGATGCGGCCCATGTCGCACAGAAGGTGCTCGAATCCATGACCGAAGCGGTTCTGATCGAAGGCAAGGAAATCGTCGCCACGCCCAGCATCGGCATCAGCCTCTACCCGGAAGACGGTCAGAACCATGCCGCCCTTGTCAGGAATGCCGATGCGGCCATGTATCATGCCAAGGATCTCGGCAGGGGCAATTTCCAGTTCTTCACGGCGAACATGAACGCAAGGGCTTTCGAGCTGCTCTCCTTCGAGAGCGACTTGAAGCTCGCATTGAAGCGCGAGGAATTCAGCCTCCATTACCAGCCTCAGATCGACATCGCGAGCGGCAGAATCGTCGGAATGGAGGCGCTCATCCGCTGGCTTCACCCCGAAAGGGGTTACGTTCCCCCGTCGAGCTTCATCCCCGTAGCCGAGGAATGCGGCGCGATCATCGCCATAGGAGAATGGGTGCTGAGGTCGGCATGCAGGCAGAACAGGTCATGGAGCCAGGCCGGGCTCCCGGCCATTCCGGTCGCGGTCAACCTTTCTGCAGTCCAGTTCAGGCAGAAGGACATCGCAGGGCGGCTCAGGGCCATACTCGAAGAGACCGGTCTCGATCCCGCCCTCCTGGAGCTCGAAATGACCGAAAGGATCCTCATGCTGGATGCCGATTCGACCATCGGAACGCTCGCCGCCATCAAGAAGATGGGCACGATGCTCTCGATCGACGATTTCGGAACCGGCTATTCCTCGCTCTCCTATCTGAAGCGATTCCCCATCGACAAGCTGAAGATAGACCGTTCATTCGTCTGCGACATCACAACCGACCAGGACGATGCGGCGATCATCAGCACCATCATCGCCATGGGTCACAATCTTCGCCTGAAAGTGATCGCGGAAGGCGTCGAAACAAGCGAACAGCTCGCCTTCCTGAAGCAGGAAGGCTGCGACGAGGCGCAGGGATTTCTGTTCGGCCGCCCCTTGCCTGCAGAGGAATTCGAATCGCTTTTGAGAAGGCAAGCTGAGATATAATGGAGCTCCCACCAGAAGAGGACTAGCGATGCGTCCAGGCAACAGAGAAGCCGGCGAGCCCCGCCCGATCAGCATCATGAGAGGCTATATCAGGCATGCGGAAGGGTCGGCCCTGATCGAATTCGGCGAAACGAAAGTGATCTGCACGGCATCTGTGGAGGAAGGCGTCCCCGCCTTTCTGAAAGGAAAAAACAGGGGATGGCTGACAGCGGAATACGGCATGCTTCCCCGCTCGACAGGAAGCCGCATGCAGCGTGAAGCCGTTTCGGGCAAGCAGTCTGGAAGAACCCATGAAATCCAGAGGCTGATAGGCAGAAGCCTGCGTGCCGTGACCGATCTCGACAGGCTCGGCGAGCGCACCGTCAAGATAGACTGCGACGTCATCCAGGCCGACGGCGGAACCCGGACCGCAAGCATCAGCGGAGCCTTCGTCGCGCTTCACGATGCCCTGCAGAATCTGGTCGAAACCCGGAAGCTTCCGGATTTTCCGATCAGCGATTTCGTCGCGGCTGTTTCCGTCGGCATCTACCAGGGCATTCCCGTGCTCGATCTCGACTATCTTGAGGATTCGGGATGCGAAACGGACATGAATGTCGTGATGACGGGCAAGGGGGGAATCGTCGAAGTCCAGGGCACGGCCGAGGGCGTTCCCTTTTCGAAATCCGAACTCGACGATATGCTTGAACTTGCGCAGAAGGGAATCATGCACATCATCGAACTTCAGAAAGAAACGCTCGGCCTCAAGCGATGACGCCGCTCGCCTTTTCCATGCTCCGCCTGCTCTCTGACAGACGATTCCATTCGGGCGAGGATATCGCGAAATCGCTGGATGTATCGAGGGCGAGCCTCTCCAATGCCGCCAGATCCATGCAGTCATGCGGCATCACGCTCGACAGGGTGAGAGGCCGAGGCTACAGGATGAACAGGGATTTCGAATGGCTGGACAGGGATGCGGTTGTCGGCATGATGGGCGAAAAATGCAGGCATTTCGACATCGAGATCAGGGACTGCATCGATTCGACGAGTTCTGAGCTGCTCCGTACAAACCCGCCTCACGGAAAAGTCCTCGCAGCGGAGCTGCAGACAGGCGGCAGGGGAAGGATGGGAAGAACCTGGTTTGCCGAGCCCGGCAGGTCCCTCACCTTCTCCGCTGCCTGGAAATTCGATCAGGGCGCGGGATTTCTCTCGGGGCTCGGGCTTGCGACCGGGCTTTCGCTGGTTCGCGCCATGAAGGCCTGCGGCATCGGCGACATCGAACTCAAATGGCCGAACGACCTGCTTCACCGCCACAGGAAGCTTGCGGGCATCCTGATCGAGGTGAGAGGAGACATGCTCGGGCCATCCCATGTCGTGATCGGGATAGGGATCAATTTTTCCCTCTCCGAGACGATGAAGGAAAGGATAGACCAGGCAGTCGTCTCCATCGACTCCCTCCCATTCACGAACCCCGGAAGAAACAGACTCTTCGCAGCCATCCTTTGCGAGCTTTCCGACATGCTCGAAATTTTCGGAAAGGAGGGATTCGCCCCTTTCAGGGAGGAATGGTCGGCATCCCATGCCTGCCATGGCAAGCCTGTCAGGATCAGGCTCCCGTCCGGAAAGATCCTGGAAGGAAGGGTCTGCGGCGTCAACGAAAAGGGCGAAATCCTGCTGGAGGATGGGCAATCCTTTTCTTCCGGAGAAGTCAGCCTCAGGGGGAAATCTTGAAGCTTTTCATCGATTCGGGAAACAGCAGGGTGAAATGGGGGATGCACGACGGCGAAAAATGGGTCGCCCTCGGAAAATCCGACAGGGACGGATTCAAGGGACTTCCGCTGCTGTGGAAGAAATTTTCCCCCTATTGCGCGATCGGAAGCAACGTCGCCGGAAAGAAGGTTCAGAGATGGCTCGAGGAATGCCTCCCTGCCGTCCCTTTCGACTGGATAAAAGCCGAGAAATGCAGATGCGGCGTGGAAAACGGCTACGAAATTCCAGAAAAGCTCGGAACGGACAGATGGGCGGCGCTCGTCGGGGCGAGGAAACTGCTTCCGGAAGGCGGACTCGTGATCGGCGCAGGAACAGCGTTGACGGCCGACATCCTGAGCGCTGAAGGAAGATTCGACGGCGGCATCATTGCGCCCGGACTGAAAACCATGAGAAATTCGCTGAAAGAGAATACCAGGCTCGATTTCGGCAAGGGGCGTTATGCCCTGCCCCCGAGAAACACCGATGATGCGGTTGCGACGGGAGCCATTCTTTGCCTTTCAGGGGCGATAGCGAAGCTTTCGAGCTCGCTCGGGAACCCTCGCTGCCTGATCCACGGCGGAGATGCGAAAGAGCTCCTTCCCCATCTCGATCTCGACGTCAGATTCGAGGAGCACCTCGTTCTCGATGGGCTGTTGATCCTGTCAGGCGAATCAGGATGAAATGGCTTTTCTTCTCCCTTCTCGCGATCAACCTCGCACTCTATGCCTGGCGCGAGTTCGCGCTGCAGAGCCCGCCCAATCCCCTGCTGCGCCAGGAAATCCATCCCGAAAAAATCAGGATCGTCGGGCCTGCCGCATCGAGCCCCGTTCCCGCATCGAATCCGGTTCCCGCTTCGAGCCC
>JAJZTQ010000023.1:0-28230 GCA_021848825.1 Pseudomonadota bacterium | reverse complement strand
GTTCCCGCTTCGAGCCCGCTTGCGGCATCCGCCCCTGCCGCGCTTTCCTGCTACAGATGGGGGATATTTTCGGCAAGCGACATGGACAGGGCGAAGCATGCGGTGGCGGCCTTCGCCCCCGCTGCCGGAATGCATGAAAACCAGCTGAAGAAGCCGGACGCAGAAGGATACTGGACCTACATCCCGCCCGAAAAATCGAAGGAAGCCGCCCTGATCGAGATCGGAAAGCTCGATTCCAAGGGAATAAAGGATCATTTCCTGATCCAGGAAAGCGGCAAATGGCAGTACGCGATTTCGCTCGGGATTTTCAAGACCGCAGAATCGGCAAAAAAATATGAAGCACTGCTGAAGCGCAAGGGGATCTCATCCGCGCTCTCGGGAAAGCGAGACACCGGGCAGAGCGAACTGCTGATAGAGAATCTTCCCGATTCCGCCGCCGCTCAATTCAGGAAGCTCGATTTCGGCGATGCGAAGCTGGAGAGCGTCGACTGCAATTCGATCAGGGGAAAAGCTTCCCGGGATTGAGGATACCGTTCGGATCGAAAACGGACTTGATTCCCTTCATGAGGGCGAGCGTCGCCCCGTCTATCTCCCTCGGAACATAGGGCATCTTTTCCCTCCCCACGCCATGCTCGCCTGAAAGCGTACCCTTCATCGAAAGAACGAGATCGAAGACCTTTTCGAGGCAGGTCTCAGCCCGCCCCATTTCTTCGGCATCGTCCGGAT
Source organism: Pseudomonadota bacterium (assembly GCA_021848825.1). Taxonomy (GTDB): domain Bacteria; phylum Pseudomonadota; class Gammaproteobacteria; order Burkholderiales; family JABEVD01; genus JABEVD01. The sequence goes on along the minus strand of JAJZTQ010000023.1, from coordinate 27,504 downwards.
CGACGAGCAGATTGACATGGATGTTGCCATTCCCGGCGTGACCGAAATTGACGTTGGCGACGCCGTATTCCGAGCTCAGCCTGGAAAGCCCGGAGAGCAGTTCAGGAAGACGGGAGACGGGCACGACGATGTCCTCGTTGATCTTCTTCGGCGCGATATCCCTCAAAAGCGGGGAAAGGGCGCGCCTTGCAGCCCAAAGCCCGGCAGGGTCCGCCATCCTTTCAGCCCTGATGAGGCCATCGTTCCGGCATGCCTCGATGATGGCTTCTTCCCCATCTTCCACTTCTATCATCAGCATCGCGCTCGAATCTTCTGGAAGCATTTCGGGATGACGCGACCTGATCAGGTTCAGTGCGCCGCCATCCAGGAATTCGAGTGCGGAAGGAATGAAGGGCTGCCCCATGATGGCGATGATCGCCCGGGCGCAATGCTCGGCATCCCTGTAATGCGCCGCTATGCCGCCTGTCGATGCGGGCTTGGGACTGAGCTTCAAGGTCGCCTCGGTGATCACCGCAAGCGTGCCTTCTGAGCCGATGATGAGCCTAGTCAGGTCGTATCCCACCACGCCCTTGGTGGTATAGCACCCTGCCCTGATCTCTTCCCCCTTTCCCGTGACGGCCTTGAGTCCGAGCACATGCTCCCGGGTCGTGCCGTATTTCACCGCATGCGGCCCGCCGGCGCAGGTCGCGAGGTTCCCGCCTATGCTGCAATAGGCAGCGCTCGAAGGATCAGGCGGCCAGAAAAGGCCGTGCTTTCCCGCTTCATTCTGGATTTCCTGGTTGAGCACGCCGGGTTCCGCCACGATCACCCTGTTTTCCGGATCGACCGAGATGATCTTCGTCATTCTCTCCAGGGAAAGCGCGACGCCCCCCGCAGTCGGAATGCTCCCCCCCGCCGTTCCGGTTCCTCTCCCTCGCGCCGTGACCGGGATGCGGTATTCGTTGCAGAGCAGCATGAGCGACCTGATTTCATTCTGATCGAGGGGAAACACGACTGCCTGCGGCGGGAAGATCTTCCTCGAATTGTCGTAGGAATAGGCATAGCAATCCACGACATCGAGATAGCACCTTTCCGCAGGAAAAAGAGCCTTGAGTCCGGCAACGAATTTTTCTGGAAGGCTAGACACTCAGGATCAGTTCCTGGGCGAGGCGGTAATGATTCTCCGCCTCTTCCGGCTTCTGCATCGTCTCGGCGAGCCTCGCCATCGCGAGATGCGCTGCAGCGCTGGGATGAACGGACAGGCTTGCATCAAGATAGCTCTTCGCCTTTCCCCAAAGCTTCTGGTGCATGCAGAGCCTGCCCAGCGTCAGGAGCAGAACGGCATCGTCGTCGTGGTCCTTGAGCCACAATTCCGCACGCTCTATCCTCTTGACCGTTTCCGGTTCCGGGCAATCGCCATAGATCGCGACGAGATGCGAATTCCACTGCTGTTCGAGGCTTTCCTCGATGACCTTCTGCGCGATGTTGCACTCGTTGAAGGAAATGAAGGTCTGTGCGGCGACTGAAGCCGTCTTCGCATCCTTTTTTTCAGGATCGGGCATTTTCGCCCAATAGGCGCTGAACCTTTCCTTCCCTTCCCCTACCATGCGTTTGAGCTTTTCTATCCTGGCATGGCGCTTCAACTGTTCGGAATAGGCCGCATCGAAAGCATTCCTCGTATCGAGCTGAGCGACCAGGTCGAGAACCGCATCCCAGTCCTTGAGATGCTGGCGGACCTTCAACTCGAGCTTGAGCGATGCAGTATGCTGGCGCCCTCCCGATTCCCTGAGTTCCTTGAGCAGGGTCAGCGCTTCGTTGTAGCGCCTCTCCTCGATCAACAGTTCCGCGCTCGTCATCAATCTCAGCGTTTTCTCCGACGGATCGAGCGCCTGGGCCCGCTCGAGATAGCCGTCGCGCCGCTCGAAACCCCTCAATTCATGCGCGGCCCTGGCTGCGACGACTGCATTGAGCGCAGGGGACTCCCCTGCCTCGAGCGCCTGGGCTGCAGCCTTCTCCGCTTTGGCGTAGCGCCCCTCGAAATAGGAGACGAGCCCTTCCAGCATGGTCGCCCTGTTTTTTTCCCTGGTCCGCTTCAGATGATACTCGCGAGACTTTTCCGGAAGGGCGATCATGCTCGCCGTCAATCTCAGAATGACGTACATGATGAAAAGGAAGCTGAAGAGCAGGACGACGAAGAAATTGAACGAAAGCTCTATCCTGTAGGGGGGATAGGCGAGCAGAACATACCCGTCGTTCGGCCTTGCCGCGAGCGTGAGCGCGACAGCCGAAGCAAAAATGGCGAGTATCCAGAGCATGCTCTTCATTTGCCGCCCGCTTCCCTGGAAACCCTGAAATCGTGGATGGCATTCAGGCTGTCGTTGATGTCCATCCTGTCTATTGCGATTTCGCTGCCGTAGATCTGATGAAGGATGGAAAGCGCTTCCTTCGCCTGAACCGAATCCGCGTCGAAATATTTCCTGATCCATTGCTGCGCAAGCGCCAGGTCATCCCTGAACGCGCCCTGGTCGTGCGCAAGCAGCGAAAGCCTGGCGGAAAGCAGTCTCAGCTTCAGATTCTCCCTCAGGAAATAGGCCTGGGAGGGCGGCAGGAAAGGGACTTCGTTCTTCCCCATGTCCTGTATCCGGACGAGCTGCCTGATGTCCTTCCAGGCTTCCTGGCCGAATGCGAGCCAGACATTGCTTTCCTTCTTCACCTGGATGGGAGCCGGGCGGGGATGGGCTTCCATGGCAAGCGGCATGCCGTCGACCAGGTTCAATACCGTATCGAGATGGAGGCTCACGCCGACGATGTCTGCATAGGGCATGGCTTTCAGCCTGTCCATGTCCCGATCGACCACTTTCCTCAGGAATTTCAGCTGCGGCCTGTCCATCCGCTGCAGCGTGGCGTCGACATTCTGCAATGCGATCAATGCAGCCTTGACGTTGCCGGCGAGCTGGAGCTGCTGGTTTGCGATCAGCAGAACCTGTTCTATTTCCGCAAGCGTCGATTCGTCTCGATTCCTCGCGAGTTCCTGGTACATCTGCTCGAGCGCGACCTGCTGGTTCTGGGAATCGGCCATCTTCTTCTCAAGTATCCCCAGCCTCACGTCCGCAGCCTGCTCGGCTTCCATCGCCTTCGATGCGCGCTGCCTGCTCTCCCTGTTGTAGCTCTCGGAAGAAGCGAGCCTCGATGCGAGATCGAGCTGAAGCCTGGCGATCTGGCTGCGCGTGTCGAACCATTGCCAGGTGAGCACGATGGCGCAGACCAGCGCGATCATGATGAGGACATTGACGCTGGTGAAAACCCTGTCCGTCCAGTTTCCTACACGTTCATCCATGGCCACCTTCCCCGACTTCGAACCATTTCACGAGACCTTCGAGCAGGCCTTCGTCCCCCATTTCAGTCACCATCACCCTTGAAAACCCGGCATTTCTTGCGACTTCTCCTATCCTCTCATGGGTCACGAAAATCGGCTTGCCGAAGATCCATCCGCAATCCTTCGCCATTTCGCAAAGGTTCCTGACGCTCTCGCCGCTGGTCGCGGTCAACGCCTGTATTTCGGCTTCTTCATGCTGGAAACGGGCATCGGGAACGATCCGCCTGTAGCATTCCGCATAATCGACCTTCGCGCCCCTCTTCTTCAGTTCCTCCGCCAAGCGCTCACGCCCCCCTTCTCCCCTGAAAATCACGATCTTCTTTCCTTCGACCGCTTCCAGCTCCGGCGATTCCAGAAGCCCTTCGCTGTCGAAACGGTGCTCAGGAAGGATCACGTCATCGATGCCGCGCGATTGCAGCGCGGCGAGCGTTGCGCGCCCGACCGCTGCGCATTTCAGCCCGTCAGGCCAGATCCGGATTTTTTCCATCGCCTTCTCCACGGCATTGGCGCTGACGAATATCGCAAGATCGTATTCGGAGAGACGGCCCATGATCGATTTTAGCTTCGCATCGTCGAGAATGTCGGCAATCTCGATCACGGGATAGGCAACAGCATGGCCGCCCAGCCTTTCTATTCCTGAAATCAGCCGTCCAGCCTGAAGAAGCGGTCTCGTCACGAGGACGGCTATCCCTGAAAGGGGAAGCATCAGCCGAGCCTTGCGAGGATTTCCCCTGCCCCGCATTCGAGCAGCCTTTCAGCCACAAGCCTCCCTGTTTCGGCATAGGCATCGGGCTCCCCTTCCTGCTCCGCCCTGATCATGTCCGTTCCGTCCGGGCTCGCCACGAAAGCCCTGAGCCTCATCCTGCCGTTCGCGATCTCCGCATAGGCCCCGAGCGGCACCTGGCAGCTTCCGCCGAGAATCGAACTCACCACGCGCTCCGCGAGCACACATTTTGCAGTCTCGTCATGATAGAGCGGCTTCAGCCATTGCAGAATATCCTCGCGTCCGGCCCTGCATTCTATCCCCAGCGCGCCCTGCCCGACTGCGGGAAGGCTCTCCTCCGGCGCTATCAGCGCGGCGATCCGGTCGGACAGCTCGAGCCGCTTCAAGCCCGCCGCGGCCAGGATGATGGCATCGAACTGCCCTTCATCGAGCTTCCTCAATCTTGTCTGGACGTTGCCCCTCAGCGCTTCGACCTTCAGATGGGGGAAGCTGTTCCTCAGCTGGCTTTCCCGCCTCAGGCTGGAAGTGCCGACGACGGCGCCTTCGGGAAGCGCCGAAAGACCCTTGTACCGGTTCGATACGAAGGCATCCCTGGGATCCTCCCTTTCCGTGATCGATGCCAGCATGAAGCCTTCCGGAAGCATCATCGGCACATCCTTCATCGAATGTACGGCGATGTCCGCCTTTCCGTCTTCCAGCGCCTGCTCGAGTTCCTTGATGAAAAGCCCTTTTCCGCCTATCTTGGCGAGCGGCCTGTCCAGGATCTGATCGCCTCTCGTGGTCATGCCCATTATGCTGATCCTCGTTTGAGGGTATAATAGAGAAAGCTGACGGCTGATGAACTGCGCCTGCCACATGGCGAGCGCGCTTTCGCGTGAAGCAATGACGATGCTTGCGGGGGGGGAAACCGCTTGATTCAAATTCACCTCCTGAAATTTTTTTCGATTTTAACATGGACGAACCAAGTCCGGGGACAGACACACGCCAGAACGATCCGAAGATGTCCGATCAAAACTCAACGCAAGAAAAAGACCTTCCCCTCAGGGATGATATCCGTCTCCTCGGACGCATCCTGGGCGACACCCTGCGCGAGCAGGAAGGAAACGAAACATTCGACCTGATAGAAAGCATCAGGCAGTCGGCCATACGCTTCAGGCGGGATGGCGACCCGCAGGCGAAGATGGAGCTCGACGCCTGTCTGGGGAACCTTTCCCCCACGGATTCCATACTCGTGGTGCGCGCCTTCAGCTTCTTCTCCCAGCTTTCCAACATCGCTGAAGACCTGCACCACAACAGGCGGCGACGCGCCCACCAGATCGCAGGATCGAAACCCCAGGAAGGAAGCATGTCGCTGGCTCTGGACAGGGTGCTCGATACGGGCCTTGGAAAAAGCGAAATAAGAGCGTTCTTCGAAGAAGCGATGATCGTCCCGGTATTGACCGCGCATCCCACGGAAGTGCAGAGAAAGAGCATACTCGACAGGCAGAGGGAAATCGCGGATCTTTTGACGCAGCGGGACAGGATACAGCTCACCCCGGAGGAGCAGGTCCTGAACGAAGAGGCCTTGAGGCGCGTGATCCTGACGCTCTGGCAGACAAGGGTGCTGAGATCGGCTCGCCTCACTGTCGCAGACGAAGTCGAAAACGGCCTGTCTTTCTACCGCTACACTTTCCTCACGGAAGTGGCCGCGCTTTACGGCGAAATCGAGGACCTGCTGGAAAAACGCCTGGGCGAGAAATTTTCCCTCCCCCCCTTCCTTCACATCGGCAGCTGGATAGGAGGAGACCGCGACGGCAATCCCTTCGTCACCCATCAGGTGACGCTCGGCGCGTCAGAACGCCAGTCGACCATCGCCATGGATTTCTATCTGGAGGAGATCCACGCACTGGGCAAGGAACTCAGCCAGTCCGCACGCCTGATCGAGATCTCGCCCGAACTCGACAAGCTCGCATCGAAATCCCCCGACAAGTCGGATCACAGGGTCGACGAACCCTACAGGCGGGCGCTGATCGCGATCTATTCGAGGCTTGCCGCAACTTCCCAGAAACTCGACCATCATGCCGCCGAGCGCCCCCCCGTCGGCATTTCCGAACCCTATGAGAATGCATCGGCATTCATCAAGGATCTCGACATTCTGGCTCAATCCCTGAATGCCCACGGCTCGAGCAGGGTGGTCAACGGCCGGCTGCGCAATCTGAAAAGGACGGCGCAGGTCTTCGGCTTCCATCTGGCTCCCCTGGACATGCGCCAGCACAGCGGCGTCCACGAGGAAACGGTGGACGAGCTTTTCGCTCATGCGGCAAGACCGGGTTATGCAGCGCTTCCGGAGGAAGAGCGATGCCGCTGGCTGCTCGATGAAATCCGTATGCCGAAGCCGCTTCGATCCCTGCATGTCGAATACAGGATGGACGAGGAACTCAGCATCCTGGATACGGCGAAGGACATCCACAGGCTTTACGGCCGCGAAGCGCTGCCCAATTACATCATATCGAAGACGGCGAGCGTGAGCGACATGCTCGAAGTCGCGCTGCTTCTCAAGGAAGCAGGGCTGCTCAAGCCGGGCGAAAAGCCGGAACTCGACGTCAACATCATTCCGCTTTTCGAGACGATAGAGGATCTGCGCGGATGCGGGAAGATCATGGAGACGCTTTTCTCCATCCCCTATTACATGAGGCTGCTCGAGAGCCGCGACCTCGTCCAGGAGGTGATGCTCGGCTATTCGGACAGCAACAAGGACGGCGGATTCCTGACTGCGAACTGGGAGCTCTACAAGGCCGAAGTCGAGCTCGTCAATGTATTCGAGAAGCACGGCATCAAGCTGAGGCTCTTCCACGGCAGGGGAGGAACGGTGGGACGAGGAGGCGGCCCGAGCTACCAGGCCATCCTCGCCCAGCCTCCGGGAAGCGTGAACGGACAGATCAGGATCACCGAACAGGGAGAAGTGATCGCGAGCAAGTATTCGGACCCTGAAATAGGAAGAAGGAACCTGGAAAGGATGGTCGCGGCGACCATGGAGGCGACCCTCCTTCATCACAAACAGCAGCACAATCCGGCGCATTTCAGCGCGATGGAGGAGATGAGCCTGATGGCATTCCGCTGCTACCGCGATCTCGTCTACGAGACGCCCGGATTCATCCGTTTCTTCAGGGAAGCCACCCCGATCAGCGAAATCGCCGAACTCCATATCGGCAGCCGCCCTGCAGCGCGGCGCGCATCCGACCGGATAGAGGATTTGAGGGCGATCCCATGGGTGTTCAGCTGGGGGCTCAACAGGATCATGCTGCCAGGCTGGTACGGCTTCGGAACGGCTGCGGAATCCTTCATCCAGAAGGAAGGCGAAAAAGGGCTTGCGCTCTTGCGGGAAATGTACAACACATGGCCGTTCCTGCAGACCCTGCTCTCCAACATGGACATGGTTCTCGGGAAGACCGACATCAACATCGCCTCACGTTATGCCGAGCTCGTGGAAGACAGGTCCCTCAGCGAAGAAATCTTCGGCAGGATCAGGACCGAACTCGATAAGACGGTCAGAATCCTCTTCCAGATCACCGGAAACAGCGAACTGCTCCAGGACAATCCCATCTTGATGCGAAGCATCAGGAACAGGAGCCCCTATATCGACCCGCTCAACCATCTGCAGGTGAACCTGCTGAAGCGCTTCAGGGCCGGTGACAGCGAGGAGAAGGTGAAGCGGGCGATCCTGCTTTCGGTGAACGGCATTGCAGCAGGACTCAGGAACAGCGGATAAGCTGGCCGGTAAGCCGGGTTCTGTCTAGGACAGTCATTCCTCTAGGCCGGGGGTCTCCCCCCGGCTCAAGCAACCTACCCGGGAACAGCGCGAGCCACGCTATCGTTCCCCTATTTGGTCTTGCTCCGGATGGGGTTTTCCATGCCGCCCGCGTTGCCGCGAGCGCGGTGGGCTCTTACCCCACCTTTTCACCCTTGCCTGATTCCTTTCGGACCATCGGCGGTTCGTTCTCTGTGGCACTTTCCATGGCCTCACGGCCTCCGGCAGTTAACCGGCATCCCGCTCTTCGGAGCCCGGACTTTCCTCTCCCCTTTCGGGCAGCGACTGTCTGGCCAGCTTGCTTCCATTCTACCACGCCGAGTCGCTTCCATGGCGCTTCGGCTTTCCGCCAAAACGGCATTATAATTTCAATTTTATTTCGGACGGCGACATGAAGCAGTATCTCGATCTGGTCAGGAACATACTCGAATCCGGGAGCATCCAGGAAAACAGGACTGGCATCAGGACCATCAGCATTCCCGGCGCGATGATGAAATTCGATCTGAAGGCGGGATTCCCTGCGGTGACCACGAGGAAGCTCGCATTCAAGTCCGCAGTGGGAGAGCTCGTGGGATTCCTGAGAGGAAGCAGGAATGCCCAGGAATTCAGGAACCTGGGATGCAAGGTCTGGGACCAGAATGCAAACGAGAACAGGCTTTGGCTCGATAATCCCTATCGTCTCGGAACAGACGACCTGGGCGAAATCTACGGGGTGCAATGGCGGAAATGGCCCGCCTACAAGCTGATCGAATCATCGAAAACGGACCGGATAGCGGATGCCCTGTCGCGAGGCTATGAAAAAATGGCCGAATTCGATGGCAAGGTCTTGCTCTACAAGGCGATAGACCAGTTGAGGGCTTGCCTCGACACCATCGTCAACAATCCCGCCGACCGCCGCATCCTTTTCCATGCCTGGAACCCGGCCCAGCTCGAAGAAATGGCGCTCCCCCCTTGCCATCTCTTGTACCAGTTCCTGCCCAACCAATCGAAAAAGGAACTGTCGCTCTGCCTCTACATCAGGAGCAACGATGTGGGGCTAGGCACGCCCTTCAACATCACGGAAGGCGCGGTGCTGCTCTCCCTCGTCTCGCGCCTCACGGGCTACACGCCGCGATGGTTCACCTATTTCATCGGGGATGCCCATGTCTACGAGAACCATCTCGACATGCTGAAGGAGCAATTGAAGCGCGACCCCCACCCTTCTCCCAGACTCGTCATCTCGGACAGGATTCCCGAATTTTCCAGGACAGGGAAATACGAACCTGAATGGCTGGAAAGAATGGAGCCATCCGACTTTTCGCTCGAAAACTACCTCCATCATCCTCCTCTCACCGCCCCCATGGCGGTCTGATGGAATCTTCCGCGCGGGATCTCCTTCGCCTCGCCCTTCCCATCGTGATCGCCCAGCTTGCGCTGGTCGTTAATGCCGCAATGGACACCGCCATGGCGGGAAGGCTTTCAGCAATAGACCTCGCGGCAGTCGGGATCGCGTCATCGATCATGGTGACGATACTGATGTCTCTATTGAGCGTGCTGCTTGCCCTTCCCCCATTGATTTCCCATCTCTACGGCGCGCAGAGATATAGCGAGGTCGGTCATGAAATGCACCAGGGGTTCTGGATATCCGTTGCGATTTCCTTCGCAGCGATGCTTCTTCTCGGCCATCCAGGCCCTTTTATCGCCATATCGAACCTTCAGCCTGCAGTCGAAATCAAGGTCCGATCCTATCTCGCTGCGTCCGTTTGGGGCGTTCCTGCAACAGCTGCGTTGCGGCTCTTTGCAGGATTTTCCACTGGAATAGGCCATCCGCGTCCCGTGATGTTCTTCAACCTGTTCGCTCTTCTATTGAAGATCCCGCTGAATCTCGTCTTCATGTACGGCCATCTCGGTTTTCAGGCGATGGGGGCTGCCGGCTGCGCGGTCGCAAGCGCTCTCGACGCCTGGCTCGTCGCCCTTCTCGCCTGGACATGGTGCCTGATTCAACCGGATTACCGGAAATTCGGATTGAAAGGGAGGATTTCTCCGCCGAGAAAGGCGGCGATCGCGGAATTCCTGAAGCTTGGCCTGCCCATAGGCCTGACATTCGTCGCAGACGTCACCGCATTCACCTTCATGGCGCTGCTCATCGCGAGGCTGGGCCCTTTCTATTCTGCTGCCCACCAGATCGCTGCGAACCTCGCCGTTCTCGCCTACATGTTTCCGCTTGCGCTCGGAAATGCAGCTTCCGTCCTGGTCGGACATGCGCTGGGATCGAAAGAACCCGAAAAGGCAAGACATGCGGCAAAAGTGGCGACGGCGATCGGGATAGCCATTGCGATCTTCTTCTGCCTCTTCCTGAATCTGGGCGCATCGCGCATCGCAGCCCTCTACACCACCGATGTCAGGGTGAGAATCCTCGCAATTCCGCTCATCATGCTCGTCGGGTTCTATCACCTAGGCGATGCGATCCAGGCCATTGCAGTCAATGCGCTGAGGGGATACAAGAAAACGGTTCTGCCGATGATGATCTATGCGGTTTCCTTATGGGGAATCGGGCTGGGAGGCGGCTTCCTGCTCGGGCTGACGGACATGCTGGGGCCGCAGAGGAATGCAGCGGGCTTCTGGATGGGCGGCATAGCGAGCATCTGGCTGGTCGCAGCCCTCACCCTTGTCTACCTGGGCAGGGTGAGCCGTGAATTCCTGCGTCCGTAAATAAGAATCATTGTTTTTTATTGGCAATAAAGATCATAATATCAACTCGAACGGGCATATCCGGCAGCAGCACGCCGTCAAACAAGAACAAAACTGTATTGAGGGAAGGATGTCGAAGATCGTCAGTCATACGGAACGGGCTCTCGATGTATTGCGCTCCGCCTACCAGGCGATCGAGAGGAGTTCCGTCGAACAGGATCTGCTGGAAAGCATCTGCCGCATTGCCGTCGAGACGGGGGGATACCGTTTCAGCTGGGTAGGCTACAAGCTCGACGACCTGGAAAAGAATGTGAGGTTCATGGCCTGCGCAGGTCATCATCCTGAATACCTGAAGGAGATCAGGGTCGGATGGGGAGAAGATGCCATAGGCCGGGGCCCCGCGGGAACGGCAATCAAGGCGTCGAAGCCCTATGTTCTCAGGGATGTCAGGAACAATCCGGACTTTTCTCCCTGGCTCGACAGCGCCTCGAAATACGGCTATGAATCCGCCATCGTCCTTCCTCTCACCTCCCATGAAAGCACTTTCGGCTGCCTCACGATATTGAGCGGGGAACCGGATTCCTTCGACAAGGCCGAGGCCGATCTGCTCGGAGAACTCGCAGCATCCCTTTCCTTCGGCATAGGCGCGTTGAGAGCCGACATCCAGAGGAACCTTTCGGAAACCGAGCTCCGCACCGCGAGGGACACCCAGGAAGTGCTGCGAAAGATCCTTTCGCTTTCCCTGGAAAAGATTCCGCTCGAAGAAAAACTCGATCGCGTGATCGAGCTTCTTTTCGATATTCCATGGCTTGCGCTGGAGCGCAAGGGCTCTGTCTTTCTCGTCGAGGCGAATTCGCTGAGGCTCGTCTCAAAAAAATATCTGGCTCCGGTATTGAAGGAAAAGTGCGCGAACGTCGCTTTCGGCAGCTGCCTTTGCGGAAGAGCGGCGGCGACGCAGCAGCTCGTCTTCCACAATCATGTCAACCGCGACCACGAAACCCGTTTCGAGGGCATGCAGGATCATGGCCATTATTGCCAGCCCATCGTTTCCGCAAAAGGCCTGGTAGGCGTGCTCAATCTCTACATTTCCGCAGGGCATGTCCAGAAGCCGATCGAAGCGCCGTTCCTGAGCGCTGTTGCAGACACGCTGGCCGGCGTCATCGAGCTCGAGCAGGCGAAACTGGCCCAGGAACGGCTCATCGCCATACTCGATGCCACGCCCGATCTCGTGACGATCACGGATCCTGAAGGGAAATTCCTTTACAGGAATGACGGCGCGAGAAAGATGTTCCAGGACTCCAGCGATTCGGTGAGCGGCAATTACCCGGAGTCCGTTGCGAAGCTGCTTCTCGAGGAAGCCTATCCCGACGCCGCGAAGTCAGGAACATGGGAAGGGGAAATCACGCTCGACCGCCCTGACGGAAAGCGGCTTCCCGTCTCCCAGCTCGTCATCGCCCATCGTGATGCGCAGAAAGGCGAAGTCGCCTATTTTTCGACTGTCGCGCGCGATATCAGCGACAGGAAAGCGGCTGAAATCGCCGCCCAGACCGCCGCATTGCGGGAAATGAATTTCGCCAATACCCTCATCAACAGCCTGCCGGGCATCTTCTTCCTGATCGACGAGGAAAGCCGCTTTCTGCGCTGGAACAGCAATCTCGAGCGGGCGCTGGGCTATTCGTACAAGCAATTGAGGAAGATGACGCTCCTGCAGATCGCCGATCCGGAAGACCTGAAGAAAATGGAGCAATTCATCCTGGATACCCGGACAGCCGGCTCGTCCTCCATCGAAACGGCCCTCTCGACCCAGGAAGGAAACAGCATCCCTTTCCTGATAAACGGCGTCAGGATAGAAGGATTCGAAACGGACGCATCGATACTCGGCACCGGGATCGACATCAGCTACCGGTATCAGCTCGAGCGCGAGCTTCGCGAGCGGGCGACGACCGACACCCTGACAGGCGTATTCAACAGACGAAAGATGGAGGAGGAAATCGAGCAAGAGATACAGAAGCATGCCCGCCATTCCGCTCCGCCCATATCTATGGCGATATTCGATATCGATCGGTTCAAGCATGTCAACGACACCTTCGGCCACGATGCGGGTGACATAGTCCTGAAGCAGGTCGTCGATCTCGTCAGGCAGCAGCTTCGCGACGCCGACATGCTCGCCCGCTGGGGAGGGGAGGAATTCGTGATCCTGTCATCCGAGACGGCGCTGAAGGAAATGTACATCGTCGCCGAGCGGATCAGGACGACAGTCGAGACCCATCCTGTCGCCCATGTAGGACGGGTCACGATCAGCCTTGGAATCGGCGAATACCGCCCGGGGGAGACCCAGCAGAGTCTCCTGAAGCGGATAGACGACGCGCTCTATCTCGCCAAGCAATCAGGAAGGAACCAGACAAGGATCGCCGAATCCTGAGATTTCGCAAGGTGGCAAGGCGTTCACCGCGCCTCTGTCACGCGACGGCCGATCAAGACAACGAAATCATTTTTTTCTGCGCCGACTCGCCGCAAGCCCTGTGAGCCCTATTCCGAACAGCGCCAGCGCCGCGGGCTCCGGCACGCTGCCTGGCGGCTGAATCACCTGGCCGTTGCGAACCTGAAAGAGGAACTGCCCCGCCACCCCGTCATTCGTCCCCGAAACGAGCGCATCCGGCCCCCCGTTCAGGAAAGCGCCGTTGATGCCTGACCCGGCCAGTTCATAATAGGTGCCTGCGTTGCCGCTGCCGTTGGAATAGCCGGCATGTGCGGAACTGCCGCCCAATCCATTCGATCCCCCGCTGGCGTCGCCTGTTTCCCACTGGATGGAGCCGTAATTGAAATAGACGTCGGCATTGCCGGCGCCAGTGTCCGCCCTGTCGACAATCAGCATCTGGAAAGTGTTCAGCTTGTTGGTATGCCGACTGTAGTAACCCACCCCGGGCCAGTTGATCCCGAATGCGCTGTAACCGTTATAGGAACCTGTACCGTATGTGACGAGACCGCTTCCCACCCCCCTTGTGTCCACATCGCCGAAGAAAGGCGCGAGAATGGGAATGGCGGTATTCGTCGTCAGCCCGAAAGGCGTGTATGTGGAAAGGCTGGAACCAAAAGTGGCATTGCCGTTGTTGTTGACATACAACTGGCTGTAGGTGGTTCCGAAGAAATCGAAATTGAACCCGAGCCCGACCGCACCGGTCGATCCGTCATCATTTGCCGCCAGCGTGCTTCCATTGAAGCCGGGCACGATGGGACCGGCGGACGCGATCGTCGCGGCCATCGAGAGGCCTATCACCGCCAGAAATATTGAGCTTCTTTTGCCAGGGTACTTCATGTCATCTCCTTTTCGAGGCTGCCGAAAATCGCATGTCTGCAGATAATGATGCGGATCTGAAACAGCCCATTTCGATAGCTGTTCAAATTACAATAATATTTCTTGATATATCATTTCTATCACAATGAACGAAACGCTTGCCGATGGGATCTTCCCTTTCCCCATTCCCATTGCAAATCGGTCGACGAAAAGCCGAGACGATGCCGGCATCGTCGATCATCGACCGGATATCTTCCGTTCCCTCTTCAACCTAGATCAAAAAACCTGCAGGTCAAGTCGGTGTCAGGCTGATTTTCGCCATGGAAAAGCCCTGATGATCCGCAAATCCTCTGGCCGGCGCATTCCGGACGAAAGAGCGTTGATTTTAAAATCGAGTTTTCCACAAAGATCGATGCCGGATCGAACAGCGCGCATTTCGGCCGACAAGCGGATAGAATGGACGCATGAAAATCTGGGTCGATGCAGACGCCTGCCCCGCAGCCGTCAAGGAAATACTGTTCAGAGCCGCAGACAGGCTCGCGATGCAGCTCACGCTCGTGGCCAACAAGCCGGTCAGGATTCCCCCCTCTCCCCATATCCGGTTCATCCAGGTACCTCACGGCTTCGATGTCGCCGACGGAAAGATCGCGGAACTCGCATCCTCCGGCGATCTCGTCGTCACGTCCGACATTCCGCTTGCGGCCAAGATCATCGAAAAGGGGGGAATCGCATTGAACCCGCGGGGAGAGCGCTACACCCCGGACAACATAGGCGAAGCCTTGAGCCTGCGAAATTTCATGGACGAAATGCGCGGATCCGGGGTCCAGACCGGCGGACCGCGCTCCTTCAGCCATGCCGACCGCCAGGCTTTCGCCGGGGAACTCGACCGCCTCCTCTCGAAGCCTTCGTGAATTTTCGCGCCTTCGTCCGAGGTTCCTAGCGCTCCGGGGATAAGGGAGGCTACCGGTTCGCGTCCCTTATCCATCCTGAATCTGAAAACGGAAAAATCAGGAGGCCTATAGAAAAAAAGCACGCTTGAGTCCAGCCTTGCGGAATGCCCGGCCTGTCGATGAGGGCGAGGAAATCCTGTTTCAGGTCATTTCTTGCGGGCTCGCCTTGACATCCCCTGATCCTGGACTAGCTTGAAAGAAACCTTGCAAGAAGGCGGCTACTCGGAGGATATTCATGCTTGCTGAGACGCCCGTCGGCCTGGACGAAATCATCTACACTTTCGGCAGTCTCGACACCCCCGATTTCGAAGCCAGATACATCGTGCCTTTCGACTTGCCGTATCCATTATTTTACGAAGGCAACAAGGTGAGTCGAAGCAGATGCCATTATCTGATCGTGGAAAATTTCCAGAAGGCGTTCCAAGACATCAGGACTGCAGGTCTCCAGGATCAGGTGCGGAACTATGCCGGCATTTACGACCGCCGTCCGATCAGGGGGCAGAATGCCCACCCTTCCACGCACTCATGGGGAATCGCCATAGATCTGGAACCTGAAAAGTATCCGCTGGGAAGCTCGAAGCGTTTCTCCGATGAAGTCGTGCAGATATTCGAGAATGCCGGTTTCTTCTACGGCGGCGACTTCAAATCCAGGAAAGACCCCATGCACTTCCAGTTTTGCAAGGGATACTGAAGCCTGCGGCTGGGCTTTCGGATCGCGAAGCTGGAATCCCCGTTCATGGGGAACAGGATTGTCCGAACAAGACAGCAATCGAGCCTGAGCCTAATATCCGTGAGAGATCAGGAAACCCAGTTCTCGACCTGCAACCCCTCAACCCGTGAGAACTCGCGCTCGTTATTGGTCACGAGAACCCAGCCCTCCGCCCGGGCATGCGCGGCGATCCAGAGATCGTTGTTTCCTATCGTCCTTCCATCCCTCTCGAGAGAAGCCCTGATCTGCCCGTAATGCGCGCCAACCGCTTCCGTCAGCGGTTCTATCCCGGCGGCTGCGGCAAGCTGTTCTATGGCCTTGAGCGCGCGGTCCCGAAAACGGCTTTTTTCCGCACCGAAGCGGAGTTCCCCGAAAGTCACCACGGAAAGAGCCAGTTCATCCGCGGAATGCCTCGAAAAACGCTCCCTGACTTCGGGCGGATTGTGCTTTGCGATGTAGATGCAGATGTTCGTGTCGAGAAGATACCGAACTGCCATCAGAAAGCTTCCCTTTCCTGCGGCACAGTGTCTTCCCTTCCTTCCATCAGGAAGTCTTCGGGAAGCATCCGGAGAGCGTCGAAGATGGCCACTGCGTTTTTTTGAGCCTCGCGCAGGACTATTTCTTCCCCCCTCCTGAATATTTCCACCTGATCGGTTTTGAAGCGAAACTCCTTCGGCAATCTCACTGCCTGGCTGTTTCCGGACTTGAATATTTTCGCATGGGCCATCGCCGCCCCCGAATAAGATATACATATAGTATATACATATCGCCCAGTCCATTCAAGGTGGCGGCCTGAAAAGCGCTTTCCTTCAGGCCGAACACTTGGAATCGCAGTTCATGGGGAGCAGGATTTTCCAAGTCGGACGGAAATCAATCGAGTCTGACGCGATCTTCTCACGCTTCGTGCAGCGAATGATCGATGTCAATACGCGCCCCCGCCCCTGCCCCTGCGAGCCGCATGCCCACCTCGTCCTGACTGTCAAAGACATGGCCTCGAACTGCGAATTCCATTCGAGGCATTGGTGATCGAAACGTGGGTGAGGGTCAGGTCTTTCCATGTTGCATACCTCCGTCCCCTCAAGCCACCTAAGATCGATTTATAAATTTGCCAGTTGACACTATGTTCGGCCGGTTTTCTTGCCCGGCATGTTTTCAAGGTAGATCAGAAAACCTGATCGTCAAGGCGGAATTGCGGGATATAAAAAATTTCACGAACGGGAAAACGTGACCATGACCATGGTTCGCCTCAAGGGCGACCTGTCAATGCCGAGATATCGGCCGCTTCGATCAGAAACAGCAGGATTTCAGGGGAAGGCAGCGTGGTCGTGATGGTGATGCTGCCGTCCTCGCCCATCGCATAATCCTGGTTCAGGTTCGATTCGCCCAGGTAATAAGGCCAGACGGATGTGCCGCCATTTTCCTTCAGCGATTCGAAAATAGTGCTGTCGTATTCGCCGAAGCTTTGCAGCTCCAGGAAAATGCCCGAAACCGCCAGCACGCCGTTGCAGACATACTTCAAAATGCCGTCGCCGCCGAACAGTTCCTCCCAGGTGACGGTTCCGGGGCCGGTCTGCCATCCCGCGCCGCGGCTTGCATAGGCCTGGGTGAAGACTGCCTGGGAAAACCACCCCCCGGGCCTTACAGGAAGGAAGACCAGCCTGTCGAAACGCATCCTGAACACGAACGGGCTGCTTTGCGCAATCTGGTTGAAGAGGCGAAAAGGCTGATCAACCACGATGTCCGGGTAGCAGGGATAAAGCACCCCGGATGGAGGAGGATAAGCCGACGAGTCGAGCTTGTAATCCAGCGATCCGCCCCCGGCGATAAAGGCTGAAATCGAAGCCGAAGAAGGAGTATAGAGGGGCGTCTTCGACATCTCCATATCCTGCTGCGGCAGCCAGTATTTCTCGTTTTCGTAATTCGCCCTGGCGACGGAGACGATGAAGGAATCCGGCTGCGACTGGAGCAGCGCGCCATAAATCCCGCTGAAGCGCCGATCGTCAGGACCGGCAGCGAATACCGGCGCGGCAGTAGGGATCCCGTCCAGAAGGGCGAAGAGTTCATAGCCGCTCTCAGGAAGCGGAATGATGCCAGGCAGAAATCTGAAATCCTCGAGCTTCAGGCCGAGGTTCGATGCGATGGACTGGTATA
Organism: Pseudomonadota bacterium; assembly: GCA_021848825.1. GTDB lineage: Bacteria > Pseudomonadota > Gammaproteobacteria > Burkholderiales > JABEVD01 > JABEVD01. The sequence continues at coordinate 9,863 of JAJZTQ010000023.1, read as the reverse complement.
CCAGGTTCTCGTAAAAATATGCATAAGCCACATTCAATCTCCCCCCATCAGGATGAAAAAAAACGCGGCCCCTGGAGAGCCGCACAAGTCATCGATCTGGGGAAGCCTAGATCAGTCTTGATGCCGATACCGTCGCGCCCCCCATTGCCTCGCTGGTCAGCACGACGCCCATGCCGAAAATCTGGAGCGATCCCGGGTTGCAGGCGATGGTGGTGGTGATCGACTTGTCCGAATTATACTTGTGGGACTGGGTCGCCTGTGAATGGGACGTGGATGTGTAGAACGGCCAGACGTTTGTGTCCTTGCTGCTCTGGACCATCTGATAGTCGGACTCCGAGTAGCTCGCATGGGAAGTGACCACCACGGAGTAGCCGTTCGCCAGCAAGACCTGATTGGCCAGATACTGGCAGGAACCGGAAGGGCCGAAAACCTTGTTCCAGGCATCCTGCCCGCCCGTCCACTTCTTCGGATTCTTGTACTGGTCGGTGAAGAAGCCCTGGGTGAACCAGCCGCCGGGACGGATCTGCAGATAGGCGACCTTGTTGAAGTGAATATCGACCGTGATCCTGGAAGAGGACGCCATCTGGTTCAGGGTCTCGGAGACGCTTCTGGATGAAGTTCCCCAGAAGCCCACCCCGGCCGAGCCTGTGCTCTGGGCCCAGGACGTGCTGATGTTGCTGTCTGCCGTCGAGGAGTCGAAATGGATGTCGACCGTGGAACCGCCCGCGACCTGCGCGAACAGGGCATCGAAAGGCGGCGCATAGATCGGATCGACGGATACATTCCCGTCCACCCAGTATTTCGGATTCGTGTAGTTGTTCATGGCGAGCGTTTTCAGGAAGCTGTCCAGCGCATCGTTGATGACGATCTGCATGTTGCCGTTCAGGCTGTTGACCGGATTGCTGGTGTACAAGGTCGAAACCGATTTGGGGGGTATGCCGTCGCAGAAGTTGTACAGCCCGGAAGGATCGCTCTGTACCGGCAAAACCCCCTGGATCATCTGGAATTGCTGATTGCTCAAGTGCAAGCCGCTGCAGAGGGTGTTGTAAAGACCAGCGGTGGAATCCGGCAAAGACGGTTGTGTTGCCATGGCGCAAGCTCCTCTAGAATGGTTTGCCTACTCTTTTCCCGCAAGGCAACGCACCCTGATGGGGGATTTTCGGCTGACTCCCCGGGCCGCTACGTCCATCGAGATCCACTGGCCCGCCAAGCTCCCTTCCTGTCTCGATCTGTCTTCAAAGTAGGCGAGAAAACCCCATCGTCAAGGACAAATTGCCGGATAATGAAAAATTTCACAAAACGGCAAAAACCATGAAAATCGATTCGCTCGACCACCTCGTATTGACGGTCAAAGACATAGCCGCGAGCTGCGAATTCTATTCGAAGGCGCTGGGCATGGAAGTCGTCGCTTTCGGGCAGAACAGGAAGGCATTGAGATTCGGCAGCCAGAAGATCAACCTGCACGAAAAGGGACGCGAATTCGAGCCGAAAGCGCAATGCCCTCTTCCCGGTTCCGCCGATCTCTGCTTCCTCACTTCCATCCCCATCGACAAAGTGACGAAGCATCTGCAATCCTGCAATATCGAAATCATCGAAGGGCCGGTTGCGCGCACGGGCGCGACAGGCCCCATCCTTTCCGTCTATTTCAGGGATCCGGACGGCAACCTGATCGAAGTTTCGAACCGTTGACATGAAATCCACACGCTGTAGAATGTTTGACTAGTCAATCATTGATCGGTCAAAATGGATCAGGATTTCAGGGGAAAGCTGCTTTCTATGCTGGGGCTCTGCTTCGTCCTCATCATGGTCGCGCTCGACCAGACGGTGATAGGGACGGCATTGCCGACCATCGCATCCGACCTGAACGGATTCGACCTCTACGCCTGGGTCGCGACAGCCTACCTTTTGACCTCCGTCATCGCGCTCCCGATTTTCGGCAAGCTTGGAGACGAGCACGGCAGGAAGCCTTTCGTCGTCGTCGCCATCATCCTCTTCACGCTCGCGTCCATGCTCTGCGGGGCATCTTTCAGCATGCTCCAGCTCGTCGTCTCCCGCGCCCTGCAGGGGATCGCAGGCGGAATGCTGATCACGACGTCCTTCGCGAGCGTCCCGGACCTGTTTCCGGAACCCAGGGAAAGGCTGAGATGGCAGGTATTGTTCAGCACGGCATTCGGAATCGCCAATGCAGTGGGCCCTTCCCTTGGGGGTTATCTCACCCGGTACTGGGGATGGCGCTACGTCTTCTTCGTCAACCTCCCTGTCGGACTCCTGAGCCTTTATTTCACGTGGCGCCATCTGCCCAAGATCAGGCACAAGGAGAATCCGCCCTCCCCCCTCGACTGGCAGGGCGCCGTCCTCGTCGCAGCCTTCCTTTCCTCTCTCCAGCTGCTCGTCGAATGGCTTCCCGCCCACAAGCCCTTTTTCGAGCTCGCTTTGCTGGGAGCGATAGGCATCATTTCCCTCTTCATGCTGATCAGGTGGGAGTCGCGTTGCGACAACCCCATCCTTCCCCTTTCCATGTTCAGCCACAGGAGCCTCGCCCCCCTTTTCGCCCTTTCGCTGCTGATGGGGTTCTGCATGTTCGCCGTGATGTATTATTCCCCCCTTCTGTTCCAGGGAGGATTCGGGCTTGCAGCCGACGAGGCGGGCCTCCTCGTCACGCCGCTAGCCGTATCGATCACGATAGGCAGCATCATCAACGGCAGGATCGTGACCAGGATGGAAAAGCCCAACAAGATGCTCTATATCGGCATTTCCCTTTTCCTCGCTTCAGCGCTTTTCCTGATCCAGGTGAAGGCATCGACCCCTCACGGGATCGTCGCATCCATCATGACGACGGGAGGGCTGGGCCTGGGACTGATGATGCCCAACATCACGCTCTTCGTTCAGGCATGTGCTTCCCGCATGGAGCTCGGCGTTGCGACTGCGCTTCTCCAGTCGACAAGGATGATAGGCGGCATGCTCGGCACCGCGATCGTGGGCGTGCTGGTTTCGAACCGTTATTCGGCAAACGTGGACAAGTCTCTCGCCGACCCGCAGATACTCGTCAACAAAAATCTCGAGGCCAAATTCGAGCTTCTGCATCGCAATGCCTCGCTGCTCGTGGCCAAGGCAAGGCTCACTCTGGTCGATGCCGTCCATCACAGCCTTTGGCTGGTCGTGCTTCTTCTCGCCCTTTCCCTCCTCGGCGCGATGTTCGTGCCGCCGATCAGCCTGCACAGGAGGGAGCATGATTGAAAGAAGCCTGCTTCAGCAGATAGGCAGGACGGGGCGCGCCATGCATGCCGCATTCGAAAGCGAAGTCGGCATTGCGCTCACAAAATGGCGGATACTCCAGGCATTGAGCGAATCGGGAAAGCGCTCGCAGAAGGAACTCTCGGCAGGCCTTGCCATGGATCCCGGACTCCTGACCAGGCAATTGAAGCAGATGGAGCAGGACGGACTGGTGAAGAGGAAAAGCGCTAAGGAGGACAACAGGATGACGCTGGTCGAATTGACGGAAGAAGGGAGATCGCTCTTCGAATCCCTTCAGGAGAAGCGCACGAACTTCTCCGAAAAATCGCTTTCAGGATTGCCGGAAGAAAAGCTGACCATCGCCATGGAAATCCTGAAGGCGATGGAGCAGCGGTTCAGGCGTTAAAGCTGCGGATTCAATCTCTCCAGCCCCGCTTTCAGGCGGTTGAGCGCGCCGATGTAGGCCTTGGCTGAGGCCACCACGATGTCGGTGTCCGCCCCCTGGCCGTTGACTATCCTGCCATCCTTCTGCAGCCTGACCGTCACCTCTCCCTGGGCATCCGTTCCGCTCGTGATGTTGTTGACCGAATAGAGCTGCAGTTCCGATTCGCTCTTCGCGATCGATTCTATCGCCCTGAATGCGGCATCGACCGGCCCGCTTCCTTCGGCATGCCCTTCGCGCTCGATGCCGCCGTCCAGGATCTTGACCGTGGCAGAAGGGGTTTCCCCTGTTTCCGAACAGACCTTGAGAAAGAGAAGCTTGTAGTATTCCGCGGAATCGAATGCTTCGTCGGAGACGATCGCCTGGATGTCCTCGTCGAATATGTCGTGCTTCTTGTCTGCCAGATCCTTGAAGCGCGCGAATGCGGCATTCAACGCCTCTTCCGAAAGTTCTATCCCGAGCTCGGAGAGCCGGGTCCTGAATGCATTCCGCCCCGAATGCTTGCCGAGAACAAGCTTGTTCGCGCTCCAGCCCACATCCTCCGCCCTCATGATCTCGTAGGTCTCGCGGCTCTTCAAGACCCCGTCCTGGTGTATTCCCGATTCATGGGCGAATGCGTTGATCCCGACGATCGCCTTGTTGGGCTGCACCGCGAAACCCGTGATGCCGGAAACGAGGCGGCTTGCCTGGACGATCTGGGTCGCATCGATGCCCGTGTCGCAATGAAAGTAGTCCTGCCTTGTCCTCACCGCCATCACGATCTCTTCGAGCGCCGCATTTCCCGCCCGCTCTCCCAGTCCGTTTATGGTGCATTCCACCTGCCTTGCGCCGTTCATCACGGCGGAAAGCGAATTCGCAACGGCAAGACCCAGGTCGTTGTGGCAGTGAACCGAGAATATCGCCTTGTCGGAGTTCGGTATTCTTTCCCTCAGGTTTCTGATCAATGCCCCGTACTGCTCGGGCATGCTGTATCCCACCGTGTCGGGAATGTTGAGCGTCTTCGCCCCCGCCTTGATCACGGCTTCCAGTATCCTGCAGAGGAAATCGAGATCGGATCGCCCCGCATCCTCGGGCGAGAATTCGATGTTGTCCGTGTATTCCCCGGCCCATTTCACGGCCTTCACGGCCTGTTCAAGCACCATTTCAGGGGCCATCCTGAGCTTCTTTTCCATGTGGATGGGGGAAGTCGCGATGAAGGTGTGGATCCGCCCTGATCTTGCCGGCTTCAACGCTTCCCCTGCCCGCCTGATGTCGTTCTCTATCGCCCGAGCGAGACCGCAGACCGTGCTCTCCCTGACCGCCTGAGCGACAGAACTCACTGCGTCGAAGTCGCCCGGGCTCGCTGCGGGAAACCCCGCCTCGATCACGTCGACCTTCATCTTCTCGAGCTGTCTGGCTATCCTGACCTTCTCTTCCTTCGTCATGGACGCGCCCGGGCTCTGTTCGCCGTCCCTCAAGGTGGTATCGAATATGATGAGCTTATCCTTCATTTTCCTTCCCCGAATCTTTTCCCTTCCTTCTCCTCCAGAACCAGAGTATATAGCCGGAGAAGGAATAAAGCAGGAATATGGCAAAGAGCACCTTGGCTGGGGCGCTCGTCAGAAGCACGAAAACAATGAGGAAGAAGAACAGCGCGATGAAAGGCACGCTCTTCCTGAAATTGAGATCCTTGAAGCTGTAGAAGGGGATGTTGCTGATCATGGTGAGCCCTGCGAATACCGTGACCACCCAGGCGATCATGCTGATGTCCCGCCCCTGGACCTCGAAATCGAGCATCAGCCAGACGAGTCCGGCGATCAGGGCTGCAGCCGCGGGGCTCGGCAGCCCCTGGAAATAGCGCTTGTCGACCACATCCATCTGGGTATTGAACCGGGCAAGCCTCAGTGCGGCGCTCGCGCAATAGATGAATGCGGCCACCCATCCGAGCTTTCCCAGTCCCTTCAATGCCCATTCGTAGACGACGAGCGCAGGCGCGACCCCGAAAGAAACCATGTCGGAGAGGCTGTCGTATTCCGCGCCGAACGCGCTCTGGGTATGGGTGAGCCTTGCCACCCTGCCGTCCAGCCCGTCGAATACCATGGCGATGAAGATCGCGACTGCGGATCGCTCGAAGCGCCCGTTCATCGCCTGCACGATCGCATAGAAGCCTGCGAACAATGCGGCAGTGGTGAAGAGATTGGGAAGAAGATAGATCCCCCGCCTTCTTGGCTTGGCTGGAAGGAGATCGGATTCCTCGTAGACCTGCTTCATTTCAGTTCCGCAAGGATCGACTCGGTTGCATGAACCTTGTCGCCTATTCCAACCAGTATCCTGGATTCGAGCGGAAGATAGACGTCGACGCGCGAGCCGAAGCGGATGAAGCCGTAGCGCTCGCCTCGGGAAAGCTGCTGCCCTTCTTTCGCATAGCAGAGTATCCTTCTTGCGATGAGTCCGGCAACCTGGACGCAGGTGACATCCCCTTTTCCCGTCCTGATCCAGAGGGCGTTTCTTTCGTTCTCCAACGAAGCCTTGTCGAGATCGGCATTGACGAATTTCCCCGGGAAATACCAGATCTTCATGACTTCCCCGTCCACCGGGCTCCTGTTGGAATGGACGTTGAAGACGTTCATGAACACGCTGACCTTGATGGAATCCCGGTCCAGATAGGGATCCTTCACCTTCTCGACAGCGACGATCCTGCCGTCGGCAGGAGACAAGACCGCATCACGATTTTCTGGAATTTCCCTCGCAGGATCCCTGAAGAACTGCAATACGAAAAGGGTGACGATCCACAAAGGGGCTGCGAAAACCAATCCTGCAGCCCATGTCACGAGCAGTGAGAATCCCGTCATCACGAAGAGATAGGGCCAACCTTCCTTCGCGATGAGGGGATGAGGATAACGCTTCATTCAATCAGTTCTTGCTCTGGTCGACGAGGCGGTTCTTCTTGATCCAGGGCATCATTTCCCTGAGCTTCTCGCCCACCGTTTCGATCTGGTGCTCGCGCCCTATCCTTCTCATCGCCTTGAGCGAAGCAGCGCCCGCCCTGTTCTCAAGTATGAATTCCTTGGCGAACTGCCCGGTCTGGATCTCGGTCAGGATCTTCTTCATCTCGCGCTTCGTCTCTTCCGTGACGACTCTGGGACCCCTGGTAAAGTCGCCGTATTCGGCGGTGTTCGAAATCGAATAGCGCATGTTCGCGATGCCACCCTCGTACATCAGGTCGACGATCAGCTTCAGTTCGTGAAGGCATTCGAAATAGGCCATTTCAGGCGCATAACCCGCCTCGACCAGGGTTTCGAAACCGGCCTGCACCAGCGCGGTCGTTCCGCCGCAGAGCACTGCCTGCTCGCCGAAAAGATCGGTTTCCGTTTCTTCCCTGAACGTCGTCTCGATCACACCGCCCTTGGTTCCGCCATTCGCGCAAGCATAGGAAAGCGCGACATCCCTTGCCTTGCCTGAAGCATCCCTGTGAACCGCGATCAGGGAAGGCACGCCGCCTCCCTGTACGTAAGTGGAGCGCACCAGATGCCCCGGCCCTTTCGGCGCGATCATGATGACGTCGAGATCTTCCCTAGGCTCGATCTGGCCGAAATGGATGTTGAAGCCGTGCGCGAATGCAAGCGCCGCCCCCTTCTTGATATTGGGCTCGATTTCATCCTTGTATACGGCAGGCTGGCTCTCGTCGGGAAGCAGGATCATGACGACATCCGCGCCCTTGACCGCGTCACTCACTTCCTCGACTTTCAGTCCGGCAGCCTTGGCCTTCTTCCAGGATTCCCCGCCCTTCCTCAGACCCACCGTCACCTTGACGCCTGAATCGTTGAGATTGTTGGCATGAGCATGCCCCTGGGAGCCGTAGCCCACGATCGTGACCTTTTTGCCCTTGATGAGGGAGAGATCGGCATCCTTGTCGTAATAAACTTTCATGTTTTCCTCTTCGTGTTGATATCAGATTCTAAGCATCCTGTTGCCGCGCCCGATTCCCGAGGCGCCTGTCCTGACCGTCTCGATTATCCAGCTCCTGTCTATCGCGGCCAGGAATGCGTCCAGCTTTGCGACCGTGCCCGTGAGCTCTATGGTATAGCTCTGGTCGGATACGTCTATGATCCTTCCCCTGAAGATATCAGCTATCCGCTTCGCTTCCTCGCGCTCGGCTTCCCCCGCCTTCACCTTGACGAGCATCATTTCGCGCTCGATATGCCCGCCGTCGTTGAGGTCTATGACCTTGATGACCTCGATCAGCTTGTTGAGCTGCTTGATGATCTGCTCGATGACGTCGTCCGAGCCGCTCGTCACGATGGTCATCCTGGACAGCGATGGGTCCTCCGTGGGGGCGACGCTCAATGACTCGATGTTGTAGCCCCTGGCCGAAAAAAGGCCGGAGACGCGGGAAAGCGCACCCGCTTCGTTTTCCATCAGTAGTGAAATGATATGCCTCATGTCGACCTCAAACCAGAATCATCTCGTTGAGTCCCTTTCCTCCGGGGACCATGGGGAAGACGTTCTCCGACTGATCGGTGACGAAGTCCATGAAAACCAGCCTTTCCTTCAATGCAAAGGCTTCCTTCAATGCCCCTTCCACATCTTCCGGCTTCTCTATCCTCATGCCGACATGGCCGTAGGCCTCCGCAAGCTTCACGAAATCGGGGAGCGCATCCATGTACGATTCGGAATAGCGGTTGCCGTGGAAGAATTCCTGCCATTGCCTGACCATGCCGAGATAGCGGTTGTTGAGCGCGATGACCTTGACGGGGAGATGGTACTGCTTGCAGGTGGAGAGTTCCTGGATGCACATCTGGATGCTCCCTTCCCCTGTCACGCAGGCAACCGCTGCGCCGGGATTCGCCATCTGCACGCCCATCGCCGCCGGAAGGCCGAAGCCCATGGTGCCGAGCCCGCCGGAATTGATCCAGCGCCTCGGCTTGTCGAACCTGTAGAATTGCGCGGCCCACATCTGGTGCTGGCCCACGTCGGAGGTGACGAATGCATCTCCTCCCGTCACTTCGTAGAGCTTCTCGACGACCAGCTGCGGCTTGATGATGGCGCTGTGCCTGTCGTATTTCAGGCAGTCGCGGCTCTTCCATTCGTCGATCTGCTTCCACCAGGATTGGAGCGCAGCTTCGTCGACACGCTCCCTGCTCGCCCTCAGGGTCCTCAGCATCTCCTGCAGCACGTCTTTGACGTTCCCGACGATCGGCACATCGACCTTGACGCGCTTCGATATCGAAGAGGGATCGATGTCTATGTGAATGATTTTCCTGGCAGGATTGTAGAAATGATCGGGGTTTCCGATCACCCTGTCGTCGAAGCGCGCGCCGATCGCGATCAGCACGTCGCATTCCTGCATCGCCATGTTGGCTTCATAGGTGCCGTGCATGCCGAGCATGCCGAGGAAATGCCTGTCCGTTGCAGGATAGCCGCCGAGCCCCATCAGGGTATTGGTGCAGGGGAAACCCATGGTCTGGACGAATTCGGTGAGTTCTTCCGCGGCATCTGCAAGGATGATGCCGCCTCCCGTGTAGACCATGGGCCGCTTCGCCTCCAGTATCAGCTGAAGGGCGCGCCTGATCTGGCCGGAATGCCCCTTGGTGACGGGATTGTAAGAGCGGAGGCTGACCGTTTCGGGATAGGAAAACTCGGCCCTGTGCTGGGTGATGTCCTTCGGAATGTCGACGAGAACCGGCCCGGGCCTCCCCGTTGTCGCGAGGTAGAAGGCCTTCTTGATGGTGGGCGCGATATCCTTCACGTCCTTCACCAGGAAATTGTGCTTGACGCATGGCCGGGTGATGCCGACCGTATCGACTTCCTGGAAGGCGTCCAGCCCTATCGCAGGGGTCGGCACCTGACCGCTGATCACGACGAGCGGGATCGAATCCATGTAGGCCGTGGCGATTCCGGTCACGGCATTGGTCGCGCCCGGCCCCGACGTGACGAGCGCCACCCCGACCTTCTTGGTCGAGCGGGAATAGCCGTCCGCAGCATGAACCGCGCCCTGCTCGTGACGCGTCAACACATGCTTGACCTTGTCCTGCTTGAAAAATTCGTCGTAGATGAAAAGCACTGCCCCGCCGGGATAGCCGAAAACATGCTCGACCCCCTCCTCCTGCAGGCAGCGCAGCACGATCTCCGCGCCAGTCAATTCCATAAAACACCCTCGAGCTATGCTGAACATGGAACAGTAACGTCAGACAGGCTTTTGGTCAAG
>JAJZTQ010000045.1 GCA_021848825.1 Pseudomonadota bacterium | reverse complement strand
AGACTGAAGAAATCGCTGGAAAGATTCGATGGAAAGATTCTGCTCATCCTGAGCGGAAACGACATGACCGCGCGGGAATTCGAGGATCTCGCCACTTCCGAGGAATGGAGGAGCATCATGACAAAGGTCGAGCGACTGGATCTTCCCGATGCAGACCACACGTTTTCCAGGCGACAATGGCGGGACCAGGTGTCATACTGGACGAGAAGCCGGATTTCAACCTGGCAGGACATTTGACCTGGACAAAGGACGAGCGATGAAAAAACTTTCTGCTGGAATCATCCTGATGATGGCTTTCTCCTCCGCATTTGCAGAGGGAATATGCCCCCCGGCCAATGTCGATGCAGCCTACGGCCCGTTCAATTACAATGATCCGATCGCAAGAGCAAACAGACTGCCCATCGTCCAGAAGTTCCACTTCACTCCGAACGTCGAGAACCTGATCAAGGGGGAATCCAGTTCCCTGGGCGGGGACCTCGACTATGTACTGAGGTCTTTCCCCAATCATCACAGAGCATTGAATTCCCTGGTCAGGCTTGCATTGAAGCAGAAAAGGAACCAGATCGCCGACATGCATTTCAGCGTCGATTGCTATTTCGATCGCGCAATCGGTTATGTGCCCGACGACGCGATCGTCCACCTGCTCTACGGCAATTATCTTTACGGCATCAAGAAATACGATCAGTCCCTGGCGCAATATCTGGATGCGGAAAAGATCGATCCCGAGAATCCCAACATCCTCTACAATGCCGGACTTCTGTATTTCGACCAGAAGGATTACGATAAGGCGCTTTCCTATGCAAAGAAGGCCTATGCTGCAGGATTCCCATTGCAGGGATTGAAGCAGAAGCTCGAAAAAGCGGGGAAATGGCAGTAGCCTAGGTTCTGGCCCTGTTCCTTCTCATCCTCTGCGCAACGGTCAATCTATGCTCTACCGGCATGGCTTCGTTCTCCAGCCTTGCCGATTTCGGCACCTTCATTTGCCTCTCCACCAATACGCGCACCAGAAGCATGATGGCGAGCTCGTAATACGGCAGATCGAAATAGTCGAGGCTCAGGAATGCGCCACCCGTTGCAAATGCAATCTGGCTCACCTGGATCATCCTTGCAAGATTGACAGCCCATTCATGGTCCGGATCCCCTCTCGCCCTCGAGATGATCCAGCTTCCGTTTCGCCAGGTCAGGAATCCAAGTGAAAGGAAAAGCGCGAGCCCGACGAAGCCATGCTCCCCCAATGCCTGGAAATAGATGCTGTGAGCAGCATGAACATCCTTCGGGTTGGGCGCATAGCGCTCGAATATTCCCTTGTCGTAAATCTCGAAGCCGCCGCCGACAAGCGGCCTGTCGAGCGCAAGGTTCCAGGCCATGTGCCATGCATTGATCCTGCCCATGGCGGAAGCATCCTTCTGGTAGGTATCGATGGTGTGCATGCGATTTGCCCATTTCGCAGGCATGAATGCGATCAGAAGGGGCAGCGCGATGACGACTGCGAATCCCAACGCGGCCTTCTTCGGGCTCTTCAGCCAGAGAAAGAAGGCCATGCAGGTTATGGCTATCAACGCCCCTCTGGAATAGCTTCCGAGCGCCGAGAATGCGCAAAGCACCATGGCGATGCCCAGCCCCTTCTTCACTTTGGGATTTGTCTCAGTGAGCTGGAGATAGCGCATCAGCGGAATGGTCATGACGAGCGCAAGCGCCAGCGCATTGTTCTCCTCTATGTAAGACCCTGCAGGGCCCCATACCTTGTACGAACCGCCGTGAAGTATCGTGAACAAACCTCCCTTTGTTCCGTAGTATCCAAGGGATATGACCAGTATCCAGACCAGCCATCTGATCTGGTCACGGCTGTGGATCACTGAAATCGTCACGAATACCATCAGCAGCGTCTTCATGATGGCGCTCCAGTGATTGAACAGCTGGTCAGGATGAATGGCGAAAAGGGAAGTGATGTTCATCCAGAGCATGTAAAGGAAAAGGCAGACTGTCGCCGCCCTTACCGGAAGATGAACAGGCTCCCTGGAAAACACCATGCCCAGCATGGTCGAGAGAGCGATGATTTCGGCGAAAGGAAAACTGTAGGCGAACCCGTATGCGAGCCTGTGAGGATTCATGACGCTTATCCATACCCACATGATGATGCCGACCCAGGGCTTCCTGAAGATGTAAGGAATGGAGCCCAGCACGATCGCCGTGATTACGATGTCTCTCATTTATGCAGCCAGGGACGGGAATAGGTGCATACTACGCAACGGCAAATGTTTATGCAATCGGCGGCACCGAAGGATGCAAGCTATCGACAGGCGTCCTTATTGGGATATAATCGGCCGAAATTACAGATGGGCTATCCGGGCTTGAACACTGCAAACATGACAAAACCCGCTCTCGCTGCGGGGAAGAACGCCCTGGTGATCATCGGCATGCACAGGAGCGGCACCTCAGCCTCCACGGGCGCGCTTCAATGCGTCGGCGTCGATCTTGGAAAGAAGCTCTACACGGGACACAAGGGTATCAACGACAAGGGCTACTTCGAGCACAGCGATATCGCGGACACCAACGACGAGGCCCTCGCGATACTCGGCTCTTCCTGGGACGACATCCTGCTAAGGCGCGATGAATGGTGGCTCAGGAAGGATCTGATACCCTATGCGAAAAAGATCCGCGGCTACATAAGGCGCGATTTCTCCGAGAGCGCGCTTTGGGCGGTGAAGGATCCGAGGGTATGCCGCCTTCTTCCCTGGTGGCTCCGGATACTGGATTCAGAAGGGGTGACTCCCCGTTTCATATTCGTCATCAGATCCCCTTTCGCAGTCCATCGCTCGCTCGAGCGGCGGGACGGCTTCCCCATCGAGAAATCATATCTGCTCTGGTCTCTGCATTACCTGGAGGCGGAGCGATGGAGCAGGGGCCATTCGAGGGTATTCGTCGATTTCGATCATTTCCTCGAAAATCCGGCACACGGGCTATCCAAGGTGGAACGGGTCCTCGGCATAAACTTTCCCGTTGCGGTCGCAAAAGCTGCTCCCTGCCTCGAAAAATTCCTCTCGACAGACCTTCGCCATCACAAGAAAGACGAAGAAATACTGGAGAGAACACCCACATTGGATCATGCCGTTTCCCTTCACCGGAAGCTGATCGAGGCTGCCGAGAAAGGCCCGGACAGCCTCAGGATCGAGGAAATGGACGAATTGTGGAAGGAAATGGAAAAACTTCAAAAAGCCTTTCCTCTTGCCCTCGTCGAGCACATACGGAGCACGGGCGCACTGCGGGGCAAGCTTCACATCACCATGAACAGACTGATGCGCTCCGGATCCTGGTACACGGGAAAACCCGTTCGATTCCTCGAGAGACTCATCGGCCGGGACGTCTGAAAGGTGGCTGATTCCAACCCGTTAGTCTCGGTCATCATCCCTTCCTACAATTGCGAACGCTACATTGCAGAAACGATGGAAAGCGTTCTGAACCAGTCATTCAAGGACATCGAACTGATCGTCGTCGACGACGGCTCGACAGACAATACGCGAGAAATAGTCGAAAGCTTCGGCGAGCCTGTCAGGCTGATCACCCAGGAAAACGCAAGGGTATGCGCGGCAAGAAATCATGGATTGAGACAATCGCGGGGAAAATACATCTGTTTCATGGACCATGACGACTACTGGTTCCCGCACAAGCTCGAGACCCAGTTGAAAATCATGGAAAACCACCCGGAGGCGGGGGTCGTTTACAGCGAATTCCTGCTCTGGCATCCCGATCGGCAAGGAAAATGGCCTTCTCCTTCGAGTCTTCAACCTGAAGGCGATCTCGATGCCATCGATCCTGAATTCTCCGGATGGATCTACCATCAATTCCTGCTGGATTGCTGGATGCTGACAAGCACCGCGATGTTCAGGAAGGAAGTCCTCGAACAATGCGGCGATTTCGACGTGAATCTTCCGTACAGCGAAGACTGGGATCTGTGGCTGCGGATATCCAGGGAATTCCAGTTCATCAAGCTAATCGAACCCAACACCCTTTACCGGCAGCATCCTGAACAGGGAAACAGAAAGGTCAGGGACATCGATTACCGGACTGTGCTCCTCGAAAAAGCCGTGAAAAAATGGGGATACTGCAGCCCCGACGGCCGATGCACCGAGAAGCCCGTCTTTCTCAAGAAACTTGCCCATTACCATGCCGCATACGGCCTTCACCAGCTTCAGGCTGGCAATACAGGGATTGCCCGGAGATCCTTCCTGAAGGCATGGAGGAACAATCCACTCAAGCCCAAATACCTGGCCTATATCGCAGCCTCCATGGCAGGGTGGAAGCCATCAAGATGAGGAAATCGCTGATTGCACAGCCATCTTTGAAGGAATATCATAGCGCCGTTGCTCCATTGCCACGGATGCCATACCAGAAGCGGAGTTGAATCTTGAGAATAGTGTCGATACTTGCAAGTTACAACGAGCAGCGATTCATCAGGGCATGCCTCGAACATTATCTGCAGCAGGGCATAGAAGTCTATCTGCTCGACAACGATTCGACGGACGGCACCCTGGACATAGCAAGGGAATACCTTGGACGGAATCTGATCGGGATAGAGAGGATTCCCCGCAATGGCATGTATGTCTGGCAGGATATTCTGAAGCGCAAGGAAGAAATCGCGGACAAGTTGAATGCGGACTGGCTGATGCATGCAGACCCCGATGAAATCCGGGTCGCTCCCGATTCCAGCCAGACGCTTGCAGAAGCGATCGCTGATGTGGACAGGCAGGGCTACAATGCAATCAATTTCATGGAATATACTTTCATTCCGGTGAGGGAACATCCTGACCACGACAACGAGGATTTCCAGAAAACGATGCGCTGGTATTATCCTTTCGCGCAGCGCCATCCTCACCGCCTGAACGCATGGAAGAAGCAGTCAAGACGATTCCCGGGTCCGAAGGCTTTCTTGCGCGAAATACTGAACAACAAGAGATGGCGCATGCCTTCCATTAACCTCCATGATTCAGGGGGGCATATCGTCAGTTTCCCGGGAATACGCCCCTACCCTGTCGATTTCAAGCTCAGGCATTACATCGTGCTCAGCCTCGATCATGCCATCCAGAAATACGTCAAGAAGGTCTATGCTCCGAATGAAGTTGCAGGCTCCCATGGCTGGCGAGCGACTGCTGGGGAACACGATTTCCTGCTGCCCAGCGAGACCCAGATGCGGCTTTACACTTCCGACAATGAACTGGATCCCGGCAATCCGCTCAAGGAGCATCTGCTGGTAAAGCAGGAATGATGTCTTGAGCGAAGGATTGGGGTCCAGGTTTCTCAAGGGTTCTCTCTGGATGGTCGCGATGCGCTGGTCCATCAGGTTCATGGGGCTCGCTTCCATGGCGGTCGTCGCGAGACTGCTTGTTCCGGCGGACTTCGGCATTTTCGCGATTGCGACGACCTTCATAGGGCTCATTTCCGCGCTCACCGAAATCGGCTCCGATCTCGCCATCATCAGGCACCCCGACCCGCAGCCCCGGCATTACGATACCGCGTGGACATTCAACGTGCTCATGCATGCCCTTTCCGCTTTGCTGATCGCGCTCTCTTCCGGCCTGGCGGTGCATGTCTACAAGGATCCACGCTATGCCGGCCTGCTCTATGCCCTTGCACTTTCCATGCTGCTCAGCGGCTTCAACAATATCGGGATAGCCGACTTTCGCAGAACCATGCAGTTCAACAAGGACTTCAACTACAACGTGATCGTCCAGCTCGCAGGCGTCGCCGCCACCATCGTTTCTGCCTACCTGCTGCGCTCGTTCTGGGCGCTGGTCGTCGGGGTGCTTTCGCGCAGCCTGACGGGGGTGCTCCTGAGCTATGCCATGCACCCCTACCGCCCGAGTTTCTCGTTCCGCGCGAGAAAGGAAATGTTCAACTTCTCATTCTGGACCATGTTCCGATCGATTGCCTTCTTCACTGCCGGCAAGGGAAACAGGCTCATACTTGCCGCCTTTTACCCGCCTTCCGTGATCGGCTTTTACGCCATAACCGGCGAATTCGCTGGGATGGCAGTCTATGAACTGCTGAACCCCATAGGCCGCGCGCTTCTTCCCAGCCTTGCCGCAATGCAGGGAGAAAAGGGCTGGGATGCGGGCAATATCCGGAAAATATTCAACGGCACCGCCACGCTCGCGATGGGGATAGGCGTGGGGCTTTCCGCGCTTGCCACCCCCGCCATGACCCTGGTGTACGGAGCCAAATTCGCTTCGGCGGGCCCGATGCTTGCGATCATGGCGCTAGTCGCCGCAGTCAGCGGCTTCGGCCAGCCGGTTGGACAGTTCCTGATCATCCTGGACAAGAACAGGGAACTCGCCATCCTTTATGCCCTTCAGGGAATGCTGATGCTCTTCGCGACATGGGCGCTCTCGGCATCAGGCGCGGACATATTCGCAATCGTGTGGGCGAAGCTCGGCGTGGAATTTCTCGCGCTCTTCCGGCTCTTCTATCTCCTGAGATACATCGAGAACGTGAACTGGAAGGACATGATCGCCTCCTGGGTGAGACCGGTTTTCGCTGCAGCTTCGATGTATGGCATCATCATGATGCTGTTGAGGAACCTTGCATGGGCTTCCCCGGGTCTTCAGCTCGCGATCTGCATACCGGTCGGCGCCATTGCCTACTCCCTGTCCCTGTTATTGCTCTGGCATCTCATGCGCAAACCAGCCGGAATAGAGGAAGAAATATTGCAGCGTTTCGGAAGAAATGCGAGTGCCTGACTTGGAAAGAGGATATACATGAAACGCAACGCCATCCTTTTCAGCAGCCACCTCCTGGATGAGGCAGTGCTCACAAGGTTCAGGAAACTCAGAAGCGAAGTGCCCGCAGGCTACGACGTATATTTCTTCTTCGCGGAAGCAAAACTCGGGAAGAAGAAGGTGCTTCGTCATGCCGGCGCTCCCGTGCTGGAACACGGGGAAGACAGCTGGATGACCTACAAGCAGCCGAACCGCTACTGCACGCTCAAGATACCGGGCAACGAAGACGGGATGCTGCTCAGCGCATTCCACCGCATGCCCGTATACGATTATTACTGGTATCTCGAATACGACGTGGTATACACGGGAAACTGGGGCGCTTTTTTCGGGGACTTCGATGAAAACGCGTCGGACATGCTGAGCACCAACGTCACACGCCACGACGAAATCCCCGCATGGCCTCTCTGGAAATCCGTGGGAATGCCGGAAGGAATGAATCTTCCGAGAAGCGCCTGGCTGCGCTCCTTCAACCCCATCCTGCGGCTATCCAGTCGCGCGATGGAAGTCCTGACCGAGGAATGCGCAAAAGGATGGACAGGGCATTCCGAGGCGATCATGCCCACGATACTACACGAGCGCGGGCTCTCCATCGAGGATTTCGGGGGGAGCGGAGAGTTCACCCCCAGCGAACGGGAAAATCGCCATTACCGCAGCAACCGTCTCGACAATTCGCTTGCTCCCGGCACTTTCGTATTCCGCCCGCCAATGACGGCGCCGGGCGATGAACATGGGAAGTTGTGGCATCCTGTCAAGGATACCAAGCACCGGACATGGGACAGCACCGGCTTCTGGCAGGCACTGCGAAAGAAATTCTTGTGAAAATGATGACAATCAAGAACCAAGGAAAAACCGGATGATACCAGGAACGACGAAAGCAAGTTACATCGTATCGCATAGCTGCATAGACGTGCTGAATGCAACCCATGATGCCGCGGCATTCGACCAGCCGTCAAACAGGAGTTTCAGGGTGATCGAGCTGACCGGGCTTATCCCCGGAATGACAGCCGAAGTCGTCCGTGGAAACGTGCAAGGCCGCGCCGCAGTCTGGCGCATCGAAAAGCTGAATGTATGGGAATCAGACAACGCCACGGTAGACGGCACAGACGTGCGCGATGACAGGCATGTCGTCGATTTTGCGGAAGACCATCCACATGCACTTGAGCGGCTGGATGAGCGACAATGCCTCGCAGTCAATTCGTATACGAGGCGCGGCTACAGCGAGATCGAAGTCGCCGGGGCGTTCGAAAAAGCGAGCGGATGCTCCATTCCTTGCGTTATTGCGGCGGGCAGGCCTAGCAGCATCGCAGCCTGCCATGCCGCCCCATACATGACTGAGGAATTGCTGAACTGGTACGCATACCGAGACAAAGATGCGATGTGCAAAGACAACTTGCAGTGGCGAGACAATCCGGAGGGTCTGGGCCAACTATGAAACCCTTGCTTATTTCAACGACTCTGCCTGGCATTGCTCAAGAAAGCTCTCATGGTATTTTCCGCCGCCTGGACATGTTCGCGGAAGCCCTAAAAATGGTGTCCGGAACCTTCGATGCCCTGTTCTACGTTCCCACGCATGTCGACGCGGGAAGAGAAGACGCTTACCGGCTTGAACAGATCCTTCAGGAACGCTGGCAAACCGCGGTCGGCGTAACGCTTGCCCAAAGATCGCCCCCTGTCGAGCCGAAGGGAATTTGGAGCAGATATTTCAAACCGGCGCTCGGCTTCCACCATGTCCCGGATTACCTCGAGACATCCGGCGAAGAGCAGGTCAAGGCGTTCGATTCCTGCCTGAGAAAAAATCCTTCCTTCATATTCGCCCAGCGCCTGAGGTGCATGCCCCCCCTTCTTCTCTCGCATGAGAAACTCCCGCCCGTATTTTTCGACACCGCGGACATAGAGCATATCGCCTTCAAGAGAAGCATCGCCATGCCTCCCCAATGGAGAAGCAAATGGCTTCTGAATCTTCAGGTTCCAGCCATTCTGGCGGGAGAAAAGCGCTCGATAGCGCTCTCGAAAAAGACATTCGTCTGCTCGTCGATAGAGAAGTCGCTGCTCGGAGAGTTTGCCGACATCGAAAAGGTGGAGGTGGTTCCAAATGCAGTGCGCATTCCGGAAAAGCGCCCTCTGACTTCGGACAGACGATTGATGATACTCGGCCAGTATGGCTATGCTCCCAACAGGATCGGAGCGGAGTATTTCATCGATAAGGTCTGGCATCTCGTCTTGTCCCAGTTGCCTGACGCCAGGCTTATTGTCGCAGGCCCTGCGCCTGAGAAGATCAGCCAATTCGCATCGCCCCCGCCGGGTGTCGAATTCACCGGATTTGTCGATGATCTGGAGGAATTGTACGGATCCATACGGGTTGTCGTTTGCCCCATACTCTCGGGCGCGGGCACGCGGGTCAAGCTCGTCGAGGCTGCCGCTTTCGGCAAACCGATAGTATCGACCAGAATAGGTGCAGAAGGACTGGATTTCGAAGACGGCGTACACGCCCTGCTGAGAGACGATCCGGCAGAAATGGCTGAAGGCTGCATCGCGCTCCTGAAAGACGATGGCCTCTCCCATCGCCTTGCTGAAGCTGCCAGAAGGCTGGCGCGAGAAAACTACGAAAGCGGCTCGGTCGCCAGGAAAATTGCTGACATATTTTCCGCAGTCTGAAGGGATTCCGAACGACCATGCCGAAGAAAACCGTCCTTCGCCTCCTCGAAAAGATGGGATACGAGGTATTGCCAACCTGGCGTTATGAACGCTATGCGCAGAGCGAATATCTGAAAAAGCTTTTCGAATTCCTGCAAATAGACTGCGTCTTCGATGT
>JAJZTQ010000022.1 GCA_021848825.1 Pseudomonadota bacterium | reverse complement strand
TGTCCCTGACTTCCTGGCGGCATCACCTGACTTTACTGAGCTCCACGAGCTCCCATCGGCCCTTCTGGTCACGCTTCATGGTGCATACGAAAATGCCGATGATCTCGCTGCCGAACAGATTCTGTTTGACGATTGCGCGCTTCACTTTCCATTCGCCATCCGCCTGCTTCACGATGGATCCTTCCATGAAGCTTGAGAATTTGGCGTCCGGAACGGATTCCAGTATGTAGCGCGTACATGCCTTGGTCGCGGCTATTTCCAGCGGGCTGCCCGGTTTTCCCTGCATGCTCCTGGAGAGCTGGAGCTCTTCAGGTATCTGGTTCAGGAAAAAATAGCCTGCAAGCGATAACACCAGCAAGACCACACCGAAGATCGCAAGACGCTTCTTGATGGCCGCCTTGCGGGGCAGCATCATTCCGCTTCTCGTCTTGGTCACCAAATGGCTGTCCTTGATTGGAACCATCTCTTTCGCGCTTGAAAATGCAAAAAGATAATTCATTCTAGATCCATTCTGGCGAAGAAGACATGGATTTCCAGCTCGTCCGGTCAACGAGATTCGCGTCACTTCTCCTTTCGGTCACGACTTCCGGCGGCAGCCCGCCGCTTCGATGTCGGCGTCATGGCCTTGCGAAATGAAAGCGCTGCCGCATCCGAATACAAGATGGAGACCTCGCAAAGCAATAGTGGTGAGTTTTCGCAAACGGTATATGTATTACGACAAGATGGGACAACCAAATGGACTTCACTAAGCACAACGCTTAACGATCCAACGCAAGCATATGGCGCTCTGGCCTACCTTTTCACACGAATTTCAAGCAGCATTTGTTCAGATTGCAGCACTGCCTCCTGGAACTCTGTTTTCTGGACGACTCTTTTTGACAAGGCCGCTGTGACGTCGACATCATCTCAGTGACGTATGCTGCGACTTATGGCCAAGACGCTTCGGGACAACTGTAAAGGGCGCCTCTAAAAGTCTGGCGACAGATGTCCTTCTTCCAGAGTCCGGCTGGAGAAGAGGTTTTGACAATCTTTCCCGTACGCAGCATCATCAGCGTGTTCTAAACAGAAACCCCTTGAGATGAGCGCAAATTTCGTTGCCGTGACTGGCCTGCCGAGGGCGGGCTCGACCTTATTGTGCCAGCTCCTTGCCATGCATCCCGAGATAGCCTGCGAGGGTTTGAGCTCCCCATTATGCAACCTGCTTCTCGGCATCCGCCGCATGGCGAGCGACGACCAGTTCATGCTCTCGCAGCTGGACAATGCCTTCGATTCCGGCTACGGGCATCTACAGGACGCCATGCAAGGCTTCCTGAGGGGATGGCTGAAGTCCGACAGGAAGATCGTGGTCGACAAGAACAGGGCCTGGCTGCACTGCATCGAGATGACCCTGAAGCTCGCCCCGGAGACGAAGATGATCGTTTGCCTCAGGGAGCTCGGGCAGATCTGCGGATCGATCGAGGCGCAACACCAGAAGACCATCATGCTCGACTTCATCGACCATTTAGCGGACTATGACAGGTTCGGCCGGGCCGACATGCTTTTCGCCAAGGACAAAGTGATCGGCGCGCCGCTCATCTCCATTCATGCCGTACAGGATCTTCCCAGAGAGATTCAGGAGCGGCTTTTTTTCATGCGCTTCGAGGATCTGACAGAAAATCCCCGGGCCGTGATGAAGAAGCTCTACAAGTGGCTCGGTCTTTCCGAGTTCGAGATCGATCTCGACAATATCCCCGCGCTTGCCAGGGAGAGCGACAGCCATTACAGGATGAAATACCTGCATGCCCAGCAGAACTCGATCGGAAGACCGAAGCGGCACGAAATCTCGCCCCGTATCCAGTCCCAGATCGAATCAGCCTATGCGTGGTACTACCAGCTCTACTATCCGGACAGGAGCGGCTCATGCAGCAATCCGTGAAATTGACGGCACGTTTCCTGTAGTCAATTCCGTGAAGAGATGAACTTGCCGATTTCCGATTCGGTAAGCGGCCCTTCATGCTTTCCGACCAGCTTTCCTTCCGGCGAATAGAGAAAACTCGTCGGAAGGCTGTCTATTCCGCCGAATGCCGCCGCGATGTCTTCGTTTCCGAGTATCACAGGGTAGGCTATCCCCCTGCCCTTCATGAAATCAAGAACCTCATGCCGACTCGAATAGCTGACCGCTATGCCTATGATGGCGACATTCTTGCGCTTCATCGCATTGAGTTCCGGAACTTCGGCGAGGCATGGCGGGCACCATGTCGCCCAGAAATTGACCAGCACCCATTTTCCCTTGTAATCGGAAAGACGGATCACCCTGCTGTCTGTGTCGGTGAAGGACCAGTTTTCCGAAGCCATGGAGAGGGCCGGACCGAATGAGAGAAGGGCGAATATCAGCAGCAGTTTCTTCATGATGACATCCTCAGATTGCATGCAACAGACCGATGGATATGATTTTCGTCGGGACAAGCTGCAGGCCCTGCACATACTGGTATATCGGAACCTGCACGAATCCGTAGGCGCTCGTTCCGTTCCCCAGCCTGATTGATACCCCCGGGGCCAGGTAGGCCAAGTCGCCTCCGGTTATGTAAGGCGTCGCATTTGCGCCGCTGTCCGAAATTCTTCTGATGAAATTGAACTGGAGCATGGGCGCGATTCTCTCCCCGAACTTCGCATATCGAATCCCCGCATTGATGTTGAAGGAATCGCCAGGGCGGTATTCGTTCCGCGTCGAAACCGCATGCTGGACGAGCCCTTGCAGGAACCAGCCCATCTTCAGTTTCTCGATCTGCCCCTGGTGAAACCCCCCGAAAAGGATGTCTGTTGACCCGGTTCCCGGCTGGAGGCTGGCGTCGAGCGGTTCGCCGCTTGCAAAATCGACACCGGTTGAACCTGTGGGAAGCTTCGCTCCCAGAAACAGGCCGTTGCTTCCATCCTTCGAAAACCCCGTGTATCGCCACAATATCCTGGCGTCTCCCAGCGAGCTCGAACTGGACGAGTCGAGTGCGACGGCCCCCTGAGGATAGGTCAGGTGATAGCGGTCGAGATAGGGAAGCTGGATGTTCACGCCCCACTTTGCGCCCTGATAATCTCCGACCAGCGTCGTGAAGGAAGTCCGCGTCCTCATCTCTATTTCCTGGGCATTGGGCAAGGTGAAGCCTGGCGCCTTGCCGTAGCCGCTTCGCATCTGATTCTGGTCTACGTAATCATAGGTAAGACCGACAGTGAATCCGGGGCCGCTGCCCATCCCCTGGATTTCCCAATCCTTCGAAAGCATGCAGCCGCAGGCCGCGCAGGCATGGGCGGCATTGAAATGCGAAAAAAACAAGAGAAATGCCGCAAGGTGACGAATCTTCATTGCATGGCTTCCAAAAAGTGGGAGGGAAAACCCTCCCGAACCGAGCTGCCGGACTATCCCTTCAAATTCATGAAATGGCGAGTCCGTTCAAGCCGGGAGGACCGCAGCCCTCCCAGGCATCGAAACGCCGTTTACCTGCCCACGATCTTTCCCCAGCTTGTCGCAAGCATGACGGCTGGGTAGATGATCATCCAGGCGAGACCCAGTATTTGATAGCTGTTCATGGCAATTCTCCCGAGTGTTGGATACTATTTGAGAAGGATCTGGTCGCCTTTGCCCTTGTTGGGATCGGCGTCCGGCTTGTTCATCAGCACCGTGATTGCGCCACGCAACGCAGCGCCCATGGTGTGGTCCACTATCGCATTGTTGGTCGCGTGGTCCTTGGGAGAAACGATGTCGAATGCATCCGCTTCCGCCACTGCCACGTTGTATGTCTGCATCCCGTAGAGCGTGTTCTTGGGATTGCCGTTGATGTAGACCCTGTCCCAGATTGCTGCGATGGGATGGAATGCGACGGGCATGTTGATGTTGGCGTTCACGAAATAGACTCTGACCCGCTCGCCCGGTTTCGCCTCGAGCACCTGGGATGCGTTCGGATCATGCACCGGATCGTAGTGGAACATCTTTCCATTGATCAGATTTCCGGCCCAGCCCTTGTTCTCGAGCATCGCCTTGTAATTCTCCGCATCGGGGAAATACTGGCCTTCGACGAGAATGTATTCGCGATCGGGCTTCGGAAACGCCTTGGAATAGCCTTCCTTGGGATCGACGATGATGACGCCGTACATGCCTCTGGCGATATGCTGAACCATCGGGCTCGCGCCGCAGTGATACATGAACACGCCTGGCACCTTCGCCACGAACGTGAAGTGCTTCGTCTCCCCGGGCTTGATCGGCGCAAATTCGTTCAGCACATCGACCTGGGCCGCATGGAAATCGATCGCATGCGAGTTCTTGTTTTCAGGCGGATTGACCAGCGTGAAATCGACCGTATCGCCTTCCTTCACCCGCACGACGGGCCCTGGAATGGAACCGTTGAAAGTCCAGGCGTCGTATTTCGTACCCTTGTTGTCCACGGCAAGCGTCACTTCCTTTGCGGTAAAGGTGACCTTTACCGTTTTCGCGCTGGCATGCTCTGCGCAAAGGACTGCAGCGGCCATCATGGTTGCCAGGGTTGCTTTCTTGAAAGTATTCATGTTTTTCCCTCTGTAAAATGTTTGTCAAGTTAACTCATGGTTTTGATTGGCTATTTCGATATCCCCCTCCTGTCTTGATCAACTTCCCCCGTACTTGCACTTGCACAATGTGCGCAGGTATTGCGCCATGTCCCTGATTTCATCGTCGCTCAAGGTATCTCCCCAGGGCGGCATCAGCACGGACTTGTCTATCGAAAGCCCGCCTTCCTTGATCACCTTGAAAAGCGTGTCGTCCGAACGGGTGGACATCGCTTTCGCATCGGTATGGTCCCTGGGCTGGACGGACATGTCCCGGATATTGACTCCCTTTCCGTTTCCCGCCATGCCGTGACACTGAACGCAATAGGTCCTGTAATTGTCCTTGGCCGACTCCCTGGCCATGGCTGGCAGCGAGAGAACGAATAGCGCCAGGAATATCAGCTTATTTCCCATTTTCTTTCTCCTTGCTCAATGCCTCGAGATAATGGACGAGCTTCTGGATGTTTCCGTCCGACACATGCTTGTTCGGCATCCAGATTTTCGGATCCCATGCCTGAGGGCTCCTGATGTAGCTCGCCATATATTCCGGCTGCAGCCTCTTTCCCGCGGTATAGAGCTCGGGGCCCGAAAGTCCGCCGTAATCCGGCTCTATCCTGTGGCAGGCCATGCATCCGAGGAACTTGTCGAAAGCCATCTCTCCCATCGAAAGGGAAACCGTTCCGTCGTCGATTTTTTCCTTCGCGATCAGATCGCTTTTAGGCTTCAACGTCATCAGCGTATCGGCAACCGCTTCCGCGTCGGCTTTCGACAGCGCGACATGGGGCTTCAACGTCGATGGATCGACGACATCGCGCTTCGGTCCAGGCTTGATGTGGTCTTCGTAGAATTCTCCTGCAGGCCTGATCTGTGTCGGATTCTGCAGCCACTGAATCAGCCATTCCTTCCTGTATCTGTTTCCCGCATAGAAGAGATCAGGCCCTTTTCTTGCCCAGATCTCCTTCAAGGTCTGGGGCGCGGGTCCTGTCAGGTTGTGACAGGATGAGCACTGGCTCTTCAGGATGTCCATTCCGCCGTCAGCCCATGACGCCTGAGCCAGCCCGCAAGTCAAACTCAGCGCGATCAGCAATTTATTCATGTTCATGCCTCCCATGTCTTTGCTCGATCGGCGCGCCGGCGAATCCCGGGCTGTTGAAGATGCCGTAGCCCTGCTTCATCGATTCGCTGTAGAAGAAATTCGGATCGTAGTCCTTGTCCTTGTCTTTCCAGACATACCAGGATTCCTTAGGAATGCCGTCGTATTCGATGATCGTGATGGCGCCTCCGGGGTATTTGCCCTTTGCGGTCACATGGCGGTCGATATGGTCGTGGAAAATGAAGCGCCCGGGATTGTTCATCTTGATGATGACGTCGTATCGCTCCCCAGGGCCGACCAGCACGGTGTCCGCATAGTAGGGCTTGGGAAGAGGCAGGCCGTCCTTGTGGGTCACCAGCATGTCGTGGCCATGGGAATGCATTTCATGGAATTCTCCTCCCGCCCCGATGAATCTAACCCTGACCACGTCGCCCTTCTTCACGCGGATCGGCTGCGTCAGGGGAAAGGATTTTCCATTGATGGTGAAATAGTCCGTGACGTCATATGGCGTTCCGCCGTGACCGTATTTTTCGGCATCCTGGCTCTCCCAGCCCGAGAACATCATGATGACGTCCTTCGTGACGGTCTTCTCGATGGGAAGCGGCTTCTTGGGATCGACGATCAGCGGCCCCCACATCCCCCTGATGCCGACATGCTCGTTGACGTTTACATGGCAGTGATACCAGAGCGTTCCCGGCTTTTCCGCCTTGAATCTGTAGGTGAAGGTGTCGCCAGGCTGGATGGGTTCCTGAGTGACGCCCGGAACGCCATCGTTCTTCCAGTTGTTCGTCTGATAATTCCCATGCCAGTGGATGGTATGTGGAAGGGAAGTGTTGTTCGTGACATGCACGATCAAATCGTCTCCTTCCTTGACATGGATCAGCG
This sequence comes from Pseudomonadota bacterium, assembly GCA_021848825.1. GTDB lineage: Bacteria > Pseudomonadota > Gammaproteobacteria > Burkholderiales > JABEVD01 > JABEVD01. The sequence continues at coordinate 38,743 of JAJZTQ010000022.1, read as the reverse complement.
GTCCCGGAACCTGGCCGTTGAAGGCGAAGACCTTGTAATCAAGGTCGGGAGCAACGTGCAGCTTCACTTCCTCGATGGTCATGCTGAATTCCCTTGTTGCGCCCCAGCTGATTGCCGGAAGAAGCGCGAACAGGAAAAGCATCAACAGCCTTGCGATTCTCATATCCCCTCCCTTTAAAGTGTATTTCCAGTACATTATTAAAACCGCATATATATCACCACTTGATATATATGGCTGCATCATATTCCCGGGATTTCGGCATGTCAATAGAACATGTTAAAAAAATACATCTTTATGCAATCGACTCAGGAGCCGCCGTCCCGGAACTGCTTCGATTGACTGATCGATGCAGCCCGGATGGCTCCGGACTCATCGGGAGAAAGCTTTTTTTTGGAGTATTTTTTGTTCAGAAACAGATGATTGCGAATGAATGGCGGCTAGCCGGCCGATACGCTCCAGCCGGACCTTTCTTTTCTCAGGATTTCGACGGCCGCTTCGCTCAGCCCGTAGTCCTTCACGGGGTCCGCCTCGAATCCGCCGCAATCGGAGAGGAAAGGGTCGTGAATGAACAGGCCTTCGAAAAGGAAGCCTGCGACGGGAATTCCAGCCTCGAATTCCGTTCCTTCCGGTATCTTCCCGGACAGCCAGTCTTTCGAAGGATCAGCTTCGCGCAGTCTTTCGAGCAATGCTTCGATATTTTTCATTTCAGGTGTTTTGCGTTGGTTTCGGCTCGCCATGCCATCTCGATATTGGCCTCGCCTCTGTTTTCTATCCTGAAGCCCAGCGAAAGATAGAGGTTCATCGCAATATCGTTTCGCGGATCGACCGAAAGCGAAAGCGGCCTTGACGCCATGGCCGCCTCCTTCTGGAGGTTCTCGACGATGGCGCGGCCATGTCCCTTTCCGCGTTCCTCGGGGACGAGCGCGATATGGACAAGCCTGATTTCCATTTCGCCTCTATTCTTCACCAGAAAGCCGATGGGCTCGCCATCCTTCTCGACGATGAAATTTTCGGATGCGGGATACCGGCTCAGGTAGCCTCTGCGCTGAGCGGAAAACTGCATGTCGATAAGGCTGGAGAGCATTTCAAGGGAAAGCCCGAGCTGCAAGAGATCTTCCCTGGTTGAGAAGTATACCGCTTTCAGGAAATCGGCATCCCCATCTTTTTCAGCTCGCAGGCAGAGCGCTTCCGTCGACATCGCATTTCCTTTCACGAAAGACCATTCTAGTTCATTCAATCATTCTAGCCATCCATACAGCCTCAATTCTTCAAGCCTGTCATAAAAGGCGCCGAGGATTTGGGGACGATGCCCAGCCGTCGGGGCGACGGAATACTTCATGCCATTTTTCGAATGCAGCCCTGCGCGCGATTCCATTGCGTCAATTTGCCCGGCAGTCAGCGCCATGTCCAGGAGTTCCGGCAGTTCGGTCCATGCGAATTGCGGCAACTGCCCGTAGTTGACGAAAATGAGTTCATCCGCGTGGCGGGCAGCTTCACGGAAAAAGCTTTCCAGGATCCTGTGGCAATAGCCTTCCAGGTTCCAATCCTCGGGAAGAACGAAATCGAGCGGCGGCATGCCCGCATCGACCAGGCCAGGCACCATCTGCCGCCCCCTTTGCCTTCCGTGCGAGGCGATGATCTCTTCAGGCCTTCTGTAAAGGAAGATGAAAGGCGTTGCCGGAAATGCAAGCCTGAAGAGAGAAAGGCTTCTGACGTGCCAGCTGTCGAGCTTCACGAAGAAATGCCGCTCGTGAGGAAAGCGCTTCTGCCCCAATGCCGAAACGGCGCGCCCAAGCAAGTCTTCCGTCTTCATTCGGCAGCCGCCCCCGTAATGCAACCGCAATATCGAGTCGATGATAGGCGGTTCCGACATCGAGATGCATTCGGGCAGGGCCGCCAGCATCTGGGTCAACAGCGTCGATCCGCAGCGTGAAGCATGGAAGATGAGGGCAGCGGGCGCGAGCGCATCGCGGAAATCTTCAAGCCCTTCCCAGGCGCTTTGCATCCAGAGCCTTTTCCCCTGGTTCAGCGCGAATAGGGTATCGGAAAAGAACGGCTCGCTGAATCTCTTCTCTCCGAAAAAACGCCACCACAGCCTGTCATTTCTCGCGAGGACCGGATACCAGCCTCTCCCAGGCCGTTCCAGATGGACTTCCTCACCTCTGACCAGAATGCGCTCCTCGCAAGAAAGGTCCTTCACGTTCTGGCGATCGCTGCGAGTTTTGCTGCGAGCCTTTTCCCGGCATCACCCATGGTCATCAGGTTCGCGATGACCGCTTCGACGTTTTCGTCATGGATGGACGGGTCGCCGTATTTGGGTTTTTGCCCCGGTACGAATCCTGCATCACTGAAGATTGCCTCGATCCATGGATTGACGATGCAGTCGAGCATCAGGTGAATGCGCGGCCTGTTGCTGCCGTTGTGCGCACTATGGGTACAGCCGGCATTCAGATACCAGGCCTCCCCTGCCGAAAAATGAACTTCCTCCCCTTCGATGATGAATATCGCCTCAGGTTCGGTGAAGATCGGGATATGCAGCCGTATTACGCCTTCCTCGAAAGAGGTTCCCTTGTCCCTGTGGGGGTTTATATGGCTTCCAGGTCCCAACTCCATCAGCCTGACGGAGGTCTTTTCGCACTCGAAAGCTTCGAGCACTTCCCTGACATATGGGCAGCGTCGGAGAAGTGCCGTGTCCTCGTAATGCATGCCCGGCAACGAAAGGATATGGTCTGTTCTTCCTTCGACCGAACGAAGCGGCGCACAGCGCCATTCCGCTTCATAGGCCGAGGTATTGGCATGCGCAATCCATTCTGCATCGCGGATTTTCCCGACTTCTTCCTGCAGACGCCCGATATCGAACGAAAAGGGCAGGCGCAGCCAGCCTGTTTTCCCGGCGAGAGGTCTGACGCGCCTGAAAAGGCTGCGCGGGCCTGAATTGGCGTCGAGCCCGCCCTCGGCATGTATTTCGTACTGCAATTCGGGATCGCTCCCGAGCCGGTAATGGAACCGCAATTCCTCTCCGCCGAAAAATTTTCCCGGAAATGGTTTGGGCAGCGTCAGGCTGGATTCGTGATCCCGAAGGCAGGTATCACCGTAAACGGTAATCCGGGTCAGAAGGTACGGGCGGTATCGCGCCTCGATCCGGCAGGGCAGCCTTATCGTTCCGGCGGGAAGCCTGTCCTCCTCGATGTCCGACCAGCGCTGGATGCTCGCCTTGTCCAGTTCGAACACCTTTCCGAGGAAAATACATTCCTGCTGATCGCCATGCTCGCGCGCACAGTCCAGGAGACAGGCATCGACCCAGACGGACTGCGGCACCAGGCATGCGTCCGGAGCCTGCCTCATCAGGTTGCGTGCGATCGAGACCAATGGTTCGTTGTGCAGGGTGACGGACATGGTCTCGGTGACGATCACATCCGGAATCTCGTCACGAGGAATTTCATGATGAACCGCATCGGTCAGAATGCTTTTCTCGACATGGTCTGAGAGACCAAGCGATCCGATCAGGTCCATCGCTTCTTCAAGGCACTGCCCGTGAATGTCGAGCAGAGTGAAAACAGCCTGCTCCTTGGAGAATACCGTCATCAGCGGGAGCGCCAGAAGCGCATAAGGACCGCATCCGGCATAGAGCACGCGGACTGGGCGATCAGGAAGCAGGGCGTCGTGAATCGCATCGCCCAGCCCCCGGATGAACGCGGTCGTTCTGTATGGTTCCCTCAGGCACATCGCTGCGGCGGTCGGCGAGATGGCAAGCCCGCTTTTGAGCCTAGTCTCGCCCGACGCCATTTCTTCCTCGATCTTGAAGCCGCTGCGCCTTTCGATAATCTCGCGCAGCAATTGCGCTTCAGAAATCAGATCCTGCAGGGATTTTCGCCGATCGAGAAATGCGTGCGCGACCCCTGCGAGCTCAACAAGGTCTTTCATGCCTAAATCCAGGGGCGACCATCCGCCATGCCCGGCGGGTACATGGCAATGTACTGCAAGATCCTCGGCCTCGCCCCGCGGTTCGGGCTCGCGCCATGAGGAAGGGCAGCGTGCCAGATGATGAAATCCCCTGCTTCTCCTTCGACGGGAACGGAATCCTGGAGAAGCGCCTCCTTTCTCGGATCCGTCTTGACGCCCGATAGCCAGGATTCCAGCCTGAGATGGAATCCCGGGACGCAGCGGAATGCGCCCTGATCTGCAGGCGTGTCGGTGAGGTAAAGGATTCCCTGGAGCCGTTTCGCTCGAGGATCCAGGATTCGAACTCGCTGAAGGTCGAAGGGCGCAAATAGAGGAAGGACCAGGTCTCGTGAAGCTCGAGCCCCAGGCCGTGGATCGTGAGCTCGTCGGCTGCGGCATCCCTGGCGTCTTCAGGTTTCGAATCGGCCTTCCTGGTCCGCGACCAGAGCCTAAAGAGATGAGGCACTTCCATGTTCCCTAAAGCAGTCCATGTCAAATTTCTCATTCTGAAATAGAAGAAGCGTTGTTGTCACCTGTCCGAAAAGACAGCTGGCAAACTCCGGTTTTTCTACTTTAATGTGAATTTGGGCGGCAAGACTATCCAGACAAGAACCGGAGGAGAAGATGTCAGAGTGGTATTTGGGCGAAATCCGGAATTTCGCATTCGGAAGAGTTCCGCAGGGCTGGGCGCAATGCAACGGGCAGCTGCTCAATATCGCCCAGAACCAGGCGCTCTTCGCATTGATCGGCACCGCCTACGGCGGCAATGGCACGACAACCTTCGCGCTCCCCGATCTGCGAAGCAGGGTCATGGTCGGCAATAACCAGGCCAACCCGGCATACGTGATGGGCGCAAAGGGAGGTGCTGAGACTGTCTCCCTGACCCAACAGCAAATGCCCATGCACAATCATGCTTTCAATGCGAGAGCGGAAACCGGCACTTCGGGTGCGATCGCGAACAACTATGTATCCTCATCGGGAACGAACCCCAAAATTCCCACACCGCAGAAGCTTTACGGACAGCCCGCCACGCAACAGATCCCGCTCAACCCGGCGAGCCTCGGCACTTTCGGCGATGGTGGGGCGCACAACAACCTGCAGCCCTACCAGGTGACGAATTACTGCATTGCGACGATGGGCCTTTTCCCCGCGCGCAACTGAAAAGGAGACCAATATGAGCGATCCATACCTCGGAGAAATCCGCCTTTTCGCAGGCAATTTTGCGCCTGCCCAATGGCATCTCTGCGACGGCAGCCTGCTGCCCATTTCCGGAAACGAAGCGCTTTTCAGCCTGATCGGCACGACATACGGGGGCAATGGCGTGAGCACTTTCGGCCTGCCCGATTTCAGGGGCCGCCTCGGGATCCACGAGGGACAGGGACCCGGCCTTTCCAGTTACGCGCTGGGGCAGACGGGCGGCGCGCTGGAAGTTGCGCTCACTTCCCAAACCGCCCCTTCGCACAACCACAGCCTCAATACTGCAGGAACGGCTGCCGCCACTCCGAATACGGGGCCGACAGCGACTTTCGCCAACACCACGGATCAGAACGTCATGTATGTCAAGGACGGCGCATCGGGGGCAACCCAGGCGAGCCCCGCTTCGACCACCCTCTCGCAAAGCGGAGGCGGCTTGCCGCACGAGAACCTGATGCCCGGGTTGACCGTGAACTACATCATCTGCCTGAGCGGAATTTATCCGCAATTTCAATAGGAGAGCATCATGGATGGATTCATCGGCGAAATCCGCCCTTTCGCTTTCGGCTTCGTGCCGCAGGCATGGCTGCCGTGCAGCGGCCAGCTTCTTTCGATCCAGCAATATACGGCGCTTTATGCGGTCATCGGCACCATTTACGGCGGGAACGGAACGACCAACTTCCAGCTCCCCAACCTCATGGGAATCACCCCTCTCGGCAGCGGCACGAGTCCGACTACAGGCACCTGGCCGATAGGCGGTCAGACGGGCTCCGAAACTGTGACCCTGACTCAGAGCCAGATCCCCGTTCACAATCACACCGTGGTCATGGAAGTCGTCAAAAGCGACTTTCAGGCAAACACCACGGCGGCGCCAGCCGTCGGCAGCTCCTGGCTCACCCACCCCATGCAAATGTCGGGTGACGGTTCCGCGACCGTCTTTCCCAACTTCACTCCCTCGGCTTCGGGTAATCTCGACACCACCTTGAATCCTTCGACTATCGGGATGTCCGGAGGAAATACGGGGCATGAGAACCGCCAGCCTTATCTCGCCATCCAGTTTTGCATCTGCAACGACGGCTTATTCCCCACGCGCAACTGATGCAGTCCTGCATTTGCGAACCATGGTTTCTTGATCTATCATGGGAGCAGGTCATGCAAATTGACTCAGATATTCACGATCTTCATGATGAAAGTTGGAGAGCGAATGGAAGAAGAGGCACGACAAGACACGGAAACCCAGCGCAAGCCCTGGCATGCGCCTGAAGTGCGCTGGCTCGACATGCGGGAAACGAAACTCAGTATAGCCGGTAGCCATGGCGATGGTGCCCTTACCTACCCAAGTCTTTCCTGATCGATCAATGCCTCATGACCATCGCCGGAAGCCTCTCGAAATTCGGCCATTCAAACCCCGAAGTTCGTTCCTTCGATGTCCATTCCCCTCAGCTGACTTTTCCCTTGCGGCGCTGGACTAGCGGCTCCCTTGTTTTGGGCTACGGCGTTGATGCAAGCTTTTCCGCAGAAGGCGATGTCGCCGCCCTGTTCCGGGGAAGGCTGGACAACCGGCCCGATCTCATGTGCGAGATCGATTCCGCCAAAGGCGACGCGAACCTGCTGCTTGCCGCTTATCTTAAATGGGGACCCGATTTTCTCGACCGTTTCGCAGGCGATTTCTGCTGCGCGCTGTGGGATGGCGGCAAGGGAAGGCTTCTGCTCGGGCGCGATGTCTTCGGCAGAATGCCGCTCGTTTATCATGATGCGCCCGATGCATTCCATTTCGCTTGCGAACCGCATGAATTGTTCGCCCTTTCCGGAATTTCAAGGGAAGTCGATGAGGAAATGCTGGCCGAATGGCTGGCGAGGCAACCCAGGCCCCACACAAAGACCTTCCACAAGGGAGTCAACCGGGTGCCTCCCGGACATATCCTGATTGCCGAAGGCAACGGAATGCGCCTCCATCGCTACTGGCGGCCTGAGGAAAAGCCTCTGCTCCGTCTTCGCCGCCATGAGGACTATGCCGAGGCTTTGCTCGAATCGTTGGAAGAAGCGGTGAACTGCCGCATCCCTTCCGAAGGCCAGGTTGCGTGCACCTTGAGCGCAGGACTGGACAGCCCGACCGTTGCCGCCCTGGCGGCGAGGCAGCTGATGAGGCAGGGGCGCACCCTGACAGCCTTCACTGCAGTGCCTCAGCCCGGTTTCGATGCCGCCGGTTATCCTCATCGCCTATGCGATGAAGGGCCGCTTGCCGCAACCCTGGCGCGCATGTATCCCAACATCGAACATATCCTGGTCCCCGACAATGCGCATCCGCTGCTTCCGGCAATAGAGGATGGCGTTCGCATCACTGAAAGCCCGCAGGTGGGCAGTACCAATGTCACTTGGTGGAGTGCGATACAGAAGGAAGCGCAACAACGAAGCGCCACAGTTCTTCTGACCGGGCAGGCTGGCAACGCCACGATCAGTTACGACGGGATGCTTCTGCTGCCTACGCTGCTGAAGAGCGGGAGACTGCCTTCCTTGAGCCGTGAAATCCTTCGGTTGCGCCGGTCAGGATCGTCCTGGGGAAACCTGGGCATGAAAACGATCGGCCCATTCCTCCCTCTCTCCTTGCGCAAAGGCATTCGCCGTGCCCTGCACAAGGAAACGGATCCTGGATTATACGATTTCTGTTGCATCAATCATGGCTTTGCCCAGAGCAGCGGAGTGGAAAAACGGTATCGCGAGAAGGGGCTCGACAACAGTTACCTCGCCGGCACTGACGGCCGTCTTTTGCGTATGCTGATGTTCAGGCGCGGTGACGCCGGAATAGCCGTTTCCGGGACCAGACGCCAGTTTGGTCATCATGTTTGCGACCCCACTGCGGACAAGCGGCTGGTCGAGCTTTGCTTTTCCATTCCTGAAGAGCAGTATCTGCGGCTAGGAGAGCCGCGATCCCTGATCAAGCGAGCCATGAAAGGGATTTTGCCAGAGGAAATCCTCTCCAACGGCCGCAGAGGAATGCAGTCGGCGGACTGGCACATGACCCTGCAAGCACAGCTGCCAGATCTTCGGGCCGAGCTCGATCGCCTCGAAGCGAACAGGCTGTCGCAGCATTACCTCGACTTGCCGCGGATGAGGAAACTGCTCGAAGCGCTGCCAAACGCGGATTGGCGGCAAGCCAAAACCCTTGGCCGTTATGGGGGACTGGTCCGCAGCCTGGCTGCAGGCGTCTTCATCAGGACCATGGAATAAGCTGCCGATCTCATGCAAGATACCCGAGCCGCCTCATCACCTGCGCGTGCGCCATCTCTATGCGATTCACCTGGTCTTCCGTCAGGCTGTCGCGCCAGCCGCCGGCCACCCCCCTCCGGAAGAATTTGGCCACTCCGGGAAGTCGCTCACTGAAGCCCTCTGCCGCTTCGATGGCCTGCAGGGCGTCGAAGCGGCATGCGCTCAGCGCCTGTGAGAGTTTTGCGGAGTCGAATTCGATTCCGAGAAAATGCAGTACAGCCGCGAAAGCCTCTTCGGGCTTGGCGACCATGTCCTCGTAGCGCACAAGGTGCAATCTTATTCCCGGAGCGTCGAGCCAGCTTTCGACGTGATCGCTCCAGGTTGAAAGATACTGGGAAAGCTGCGGTTTCAACTTCGGGCCGGCGCGTGCCAATCGCAGTTCCCTGTCTTGCATGCAGGCTATGGCTTCGTCGATCGACTTGTCGAAATGATTCGCCAGCGAGACTGCGATGTCGCGTGGATCTCGCACGATGTACGTGACCGAAACAGGTGCTTCGGGAGGAAAGGGCGGATCGAGATCCTGTCCGGGAGAATAGAAGCAGTCGTGGACTTTCCAGATGCGCGGCAGGTCTGTTGCGGCTGCCAGCGCGCGGCAATAATCAGCTCGAACGACATCAATTTCCGGCTCGGTGAGATCGGAGGAATCGATCCCCATCAATTCGTCGAAATAATGACGATTTGCCGAGACATTGAACGGCAAGCCCCGATGCAGCTGAAGGGGCGCACCCACGATTTCGGAAAGGACTGCGCGCAGCCAGGTATTGCCGGATTTCGGATAAGAAGAGAGAAGAGACAACCCGGTCATGGTGCGACCAGCTCCTTCACCCTAGCCTCCACCTCATCCATCAGCCCGAAATCGAGTTGTCGGGCAAGGCTCAATACCGGCACCGCATCAACGATCTTCGTCGCGCTTTGGAAAAGACCGGCTTTGCGCCCCAGAATGTCGGCCTGGCGCCGCCGGTAGACCTGCCTCATCAGCTCGAAGACGGTTTCCATGGCCGGCTTCGATGTCACCCCTTCCAGTTTGGACGAATTCGCGGACCGCAGCAAAAAGATCGTTCTGAGCGGCACCGGCTCCTTCGAAAAAGCTCCTATTTCCTTCGCGGGCAAGACATACTTTTCCAGTTCTATCCTATCTCTCTGCAACGGGTCAATCGGAACCTGAAGCGCTTCCAGCGAATCGCGCCAAAGCCGCATTCTCGGCATCGCAGGATGAACCTGGGGCCCGCCGGGAGCGAAGGGGTCTACTACCGTGATGTCGTCGCAGAGCAGGGCATGTCCGCGGCGCACCAGCGATGCCGCCATGGTCGACTTTCCTGCGCCGGAAGGACCGCAGAAGGCCACGGCCCCGTCACCGACGCGGACGCAGGAAGCGTGCAGCGGGAAAATGCCGCGCTGATGGCAAAGCAGTCCGATGACGGAACCGAGAAGGAAAACGGAGATTTCAGCCATGCTCGCACCGTTTGCCGGCTGCACAACCACTTCCTTTCCCTGGCGAACGAAATAGCGCGCTGCGGCTTTCACTTCGAGCCTACAATCGCCATTAGCGGCTATTTGCAGGAAAGGCGTCGAAAGGACGGAGTCGGCAAGTTCCTCGGGCACTTCGCCCAGACGGATTTCGACATCGACCTGGCGGTCTGGCCCATCCCAGGCCAAGGCCTGTGGCAACGAAAGCGCAGACCGCACCCGCCAGCCGTAGAGTTGGTAATCCCTTTCTTCGATAGAGGCCAGGCTCATCCCCGCAAGACTTCAATCATCTCTTTCTGACGCAGGGCCTCGAGAAAGGCAAGGACATCCTTCTCGATGGCGTCGCGCGAGGCATCGTAGCATGACGCGAGGGCGCCACAAAGCTCAGCGACCGAAACCGACTTTTCCAGCCGCCGCCAGATGTCGCTGCCGATGTCGTCGAGTCCGCCATAGCACCCGTTTTCGACGCTCATCAGCACCGTTTCATTGCCGACTTCAGCAGAGAGGCAAGAAGCGCTCCTGACCACGCGATCTAAGGCCGAAATTGAAAACAACTCTTCTCCTGCATAATTCACGATATCCCCCTAATGGAAGAAATTTCGAAGACACCGCGGCATCGCTTGCCGCAGAGCCCATGAAAAAATTCTAGAACATAATCCGGCCGAAGTTTCGATCAGGTCAGGCACGCAGAGATAGCCCTTTTTCTTGAATTCGCTCATGTTCCCTTTCCGGCGGCCGTGGATCATCGAAACGCAGATACATTCTGGCCCGAAATTCCAATATTGCACAGTTTGGAAGGAAATTCAAAGAGGGCCGTATCCGCCCTTGACGCAGCAAGGCGGTATGGGTTTTACTTGAGATATGCGCCAATTTATAAAAACGCAGTCCGCCTCTTGCGAGGATGAATGAAGTCGGAACCAGCCGTTTGCCCTGAGGCCGGGAAAACGCATCACCATGCGTATTTCGAACATGCGCCGGTGGGCATGTTCGTTTGCGACAAGGAAGGCCTCATTCTGGATGCCAACGCCAAGCTGTGCGCAATGCTCGGCCATGAAAGGGAAGCGCTGATCGGCTCTTCCGTGTCGGGTTTCCTGAGGGAAGAATGTCAGCCGTTCGAATCAAGGGAAATGGCAATCGAGCGCTCAGACGGAGCGCGATTCTGTGCTGAGGCGAGCATTGCAGCCATGCCGGATGGCCGTTTCGCCGGATTCTTGAGAGACATCACCGCACAGAAGACAAGGGAATTGGAAGCCTCGCGAATGACGAGGCTTTACGCCGCGCTCAGCCAGGTCAACCAGGCCATCGTCTGGACCACCGGACGGGATGAGCTTTTCCTGAAGATCTGCCAGGTTCTGATAGAGCATGGCGGATTCATCATGGCATGGATAGGCTGGCATGACCCCGAAACCGGCAGGATCATGCCTGTTGCGGTATGGGGGGAAGGATCGGGCTATATCCGAGGCATCGAGGTCTACGGCGACGATCGGCCCGAGGGCCGGGGTCCGACAGGAACTGCCTTCCGCACCGGCATTCCATACATCAGCAACGACATGGTGAACGATCCCGCCACCCTGCCATGGCGTCGTGAGATCATGAAATGGGGCTTCAGGGCCTCCGCAGTATTCCCCATCAGCGAAAACAGCAAAGTGAGGGGCGCGCTCACCGTCTATTCGGATCAGCCTGATTTCTTCCAGGACAGGGAGATCGAACTTCTCAAGGAAGCCGCCGGAGACATCTCCTTTGCGCTCGACAATCTCTACCGGGAAGAGATGCGCAAGAAGGCGGAAGCAGAAGCCGTGAACGAGCGGCATTTTTCGGACACGATGCTCGAGAGCATGCCCGGCATTCTTTACTTCTATGACGACCAAGGAAGATTCCTTCGCTGGAACAGGAACTTCGAAACAGTCTCCGGCTATTCAGGAGATGAGATCTCGCGCATGCATCCTCTCGATTTCTTTCCAGAAAACGAGAAGGAACCGCTGAAACAGCGGATTGCGGAAGTGTTCGAAAAAGGGGAATCCTTCATAGAAGCTTCCTTCCTGGCAAAGAACGGCATCGCCAAGCCCTACTATTTCACTGGAAGACGCGTCGTTCTGGACGGAAAACCATGCCTTGTCGGCATGGGAATCGACATTTCAGAACGGCTGAAGGCTGAGCTCGAGTTTCGCCTGATGCAGGGAAGGCTCGAAGCCGTTGTCGAAAACCTCAGGGAAGGCCTCGTCATCGCCGATCCGGATGGCGATCTTTTGCGCTGGAACCCAGAATCCCTTCGCATACTCGGTTTCGAAGACATCGATGAAGGGAGAAGAAGGCAGCGGGAATTCGCGGAAATATTCGAACTCCACACCCTGGACGGGGAAATGATTCCAAGTGAAAACTGGCCTCTCGCCAGGGTGAGGCGGGGTGAATCGCTGAACGATTTCCAGGCAAGGGTGAACAGGATCGGCTCGGATTGGGAGAAGATCATCAGCTATACGGGATCGAGGGTCAGCTATGCCGGGGGCAGGAAACTCGTTTTCCTGACGCTCCAGGATATCACTGACCGCAAGAAGGCCGAGACCGCCTTGCTCGACCACAGGGACGAACTGGAAAGGCAGGTTGCGGAAAGAACTGCAGACCTGAAAGCAGCCCTCCTTCGAGCGGAAGCCGCGGACAGGATCAAGTCGGCCTTCCTCGCCACCATGTCGCATGAGCTCCGCACCCCACTCAATTCGATCATCGGATTCACAGGGATCCTGGTCAAGGGGATGGCCGGCCCGCTCACCCCTGAACAAGCCAGGCAGCTGGCAATGGTACAGGGAAGCGCGCGCCATCTTCTCGAATTGATCAATGACGTGCTGGACATTTCGAAAATAGAGGCCGGCCAGACGCGAATCCATCTCGAGCATTTCGATCTTCGCCTTTCAATCGAACGCGTTCTCTCTTCGGTTCGCCCCATGGCTGAGAAGAAAGGCATTGCGCTCGATGCATCCATCTCGCCGGAACTGGTTGACATGCTGAGCGACAAGAGAAGGGTGGAGCAGATACTCCTCAATCTGCTCAACAATGCGATCAAGTTCACCGACGCGGGAAGCATCACCCTTGCTGCACAAAGGGTTGAAAGGAGCGGGCCCGATGCCTTGCCTTTCGAGGCAGTTGAAATCCGGGTTTCAGACACAGGAATAGGCATCAAGCAGGAAGACCTGGATACCCTTTTCCAACCGTTTCGACAGCTCGATTCAGGGTTGACGCGCCAGCACGAAGGAACAGGGCTGGGGCTCGCCATATGCCGACGCCTTTCCTCGCTGCTGGGAGGAGAAATTCGCGCCGCCAGCACCTGGGGTAAAGGAAGTGAATTCTCAGTCATTCTGCCATTGAGATCGGAGCCGATGCAATGAGTCGCACCATACTTCTCATCGAGGACAACGAACAGAACCGCTATCTTGCGACATTTCTGCTGGAAAAGGCCGACTACAGGGTTGTCTCCGCTGAGGATGGGCCAAGCGGCATCGCACTTGCGAAGACGCTCGGCATGGACCTCATCCTGCTCGACATCCAGCTCCCCCTGATGGACGGCTATTCTGTCGCCAGAGCGCTGCGCAGCATCGATTCGCTGCGCAATATTCCCTGCATCGCCGTGACATCCTATGCCATGCCTGGAGACCGGGAAAAATGCCTCGCTGCCGGCTGCAACGGCTACATAGAGAAGCCGATCAACCCGGAAACCTTCGTTTCAGAAATCGAGCGTTTTCTCAAGCCCGAGAAGAAGGAATCCTGAGCATGGCCGACATCCTGATCGTCGACGACAAGGAAGAAAACCTCTATTATCTTGGGGCGCTGCTTGAAGGCCAGGGCTATAGCGTCGAAGCCGCGCAGCATGGCGCAGAAGCGCTGGTGAAGGCAAGGCAGGCTCCGCCGAGCCTCGTGGTATCCGATCTGCTGATGCCGGTGATGGACGGCTATACTCTGCTTCGGCACTGGAAGGCCGACCCACGCCTCACCGATATCCCTTTCATCGTCTATACGGCCACCTATACCGAGCGCGAGGACGAGCAGCTTGCGCTGAATCTCGGCGCAGATGCCTTCATCCTGAAGCCCTGCGAACCTGACGATTTCTTGTCGCGGATAATCGAAGTTCTTTCTCATGGCTCGCCGGAAAAAAGAACGGCGATTCCTGAAAAAAACGAGGAAGATGTGCTCAAGCATTACAGCGAAACGCTGATCCGCAAGCTGGAGGAAAAGATGCTGCAGCTCGAGGAAGCGAACCGCATCCTTCAGCTGGAAATAGCCGAGCGCCGCGCTGCAGAAGCAGAGGCGAACTTCAAGCACATGATCCTCAAGACCCAGCAGGATGCGTCCTTGGATGCCATCCTCGTGGTCGGAGAAAATGGAGACATACTCTCCTGCAACCAGCGGTTTCTGGAATTGTGGGAAATCCCGAAACGAATGATCGAAGAAGGGCATGAAGCCCCCCTTCTCAGGCTTGCAAGAGAGAAACTCGATCATCCTGATGCATTCATCTCAAGGATTGAATACCTGTATTCGCACCACGACGAGAAAAGTCACGACGAACTGCAATTCAGGGATGGCAGAACGATCGACCGCTTTTCCGCTCCTATCACGGGCGTTGACGGGAAATATTACGGGCGTGTCTGGTTCTTCCGGGACATCACTGAGCAAAGGCGGGCGCTCATCGAGCTGGAGAAAAACGAATCCTGGTTCAGAAGCATTTTCGAGAACGCCAACACGGGGATTGCCTCGACAGACGCTGCCGGCAACCTGACAAGATTCAACGAGGCCTTCCGCGCCATGCTCGGTTTCGACGAAGAGACATTGAAGAAAATGAACTTCACCGATCTGACGCACCCCGAAGATCTCGGGAAAGCGATGAGCTATTTCAACGAAGTACTCGCCGGAAAACGCAATCACTATCACATCGCAAAGCGCTACGTTGCGAACCATGGCCGAATCATATGGGTCGACCTTTCTGCTTCAGTGATCAGGGAAGCCGAAGGAAAGGTGACCAGCCTGGTCGCCGTCATCCAGGACATCACGGAAAGAAGGAAAGCTGAACTCAGGATCACGCGCCTGAACCGCGTGCTCGCGGTGCTGAGCCAGATCAATTCGCTGATCGTCAGGGTACAGAAGAGGGAAGAGCTTTTTGCCGAGGCCTGTCGAATCGCAACGGAAGCCGGTGGATTTCGCATGGCCATGATCGCCATCGTTGAAGATGGCAGGATCGTGCCCATCGCCTCTGCCGGAAAGGATGAGGAGCTGCAGGCTTCGATAAGAACCATCCTTTCGTCGAGCGAAGGCGCACAGAAAACGATGGTTTACCAGGCGATAAGCGAAAAGAAACCCGTCATCTCGAACGATTCCACGAACGATCCGAGAGTGCTCTTCGGAAACAAATATGCCGAATCCGGGGTCAACTCGATGGCCATATTTCCGCTTCTCGTCTGCAACGAAGCCGTGGGCATGATTGCGCTCTATTCGGAGGAAAAGGAATTCTTCCATGAGGAGGAACTTCAGCTTCTTTTCGAGCTCACCGGGGACATCTCTTTCGCGATCGACCACATCGACAAGCAGGAAAGGCTGAATTATCTCGCCTATTACGACGTGCTGACGGGGCTTGCGAACAGGAATCTGTTTCTCGACCGGGCAGGACAGTTCGTCAGAAATGCTGAAAGCGGCGGACACAGGCTGGCACTTGTCATTTTCGATCTTGAGCGCTTCAAGAACATCAACGACAGCCTGGGCAGGCCGGTTGGCGATGCGCTGCTGAAGCAGGTCGCTTCATGGCTCTCGGAAATCACGGGGGACGTCAATCTGCTCGCGCGTGTCGGAACGGACCAGTTTGCGCTGCTTTTCCCCGAAATCAGGCAGGATGTGGACGCGGCTAGAGTCGTCGAGAAAACGCTGGCAGCCTTTCTCGATCACCGTTTCATGCTCGAGGCTACCGAATTCCGAATCGGGGTCAAACTCGGCATTGCGCTTTTTCCGGATGACGGAGACGATGCGGAGACACTGTTCGGCAATGCCGAAGCCGCGCTCAAGATGGCGAAGAAGAGCGGAGACAGATATCTCTTCCACAGGAAGGAAATGACCGAAACGGTAGCGACGAAGCTCTCTCTGGAAAATCGGCTGCGCCGCGCAATCGAGACCGAGGAATTCGTGCTCCATTACCAGCCCAAATTGAACCTCTCCAGCCGGAAAGTCGTCGCTGCAGAAGCGCTGATCCGCTGGAACGATCCTCAGGCCGGCCTCGTTTACCCGGGCAAATTCATACCGATTCTCGAAGAAACGGGATTGATCCGCGAAGTGGGAAGATGGGCGCTTCGCAAGGCCATCGAGGATTATCTGCGCTGGCGCGAAAGCGGACTTTCGGCAGTCCGCATTTCCGTCAACGTTTCGCCCATCCAGCTTAGAGATCCGGGATTCGTCTCGGACATAAAGAAAAAGATCGGCGTCCATGAACATGCCGCCGAAGGGCTGGAGCTCGAGATCACTGAAAGCATGATCATGGAAGACGTGACCCGCGCCGTGTCGAGCCTGAAACAGATCCACGACATGGGCGTCACGATCGCAATCGACGACTTCGGCACAGGCTTCTCCTCTCTCGGCTACCTGTCGAAACTCCCGGTTGATGCCCTCAAGATAGACCGATCATTCGTGAATGAAATGACGGCAAGGCAGGAGGGATTGGCGCTGGTTTCAACCATCATCAACCTCGCGCATTCGTTGAAGCTCAATGTCGTGGCGGAAGGAGTTGAAACGGAGGATCAGGCTCGCCTGCTCAGGCTGCTAGAATGCGACGAGATGCAGGGCTTCCTGTTCAGCAAACCTGTCCCGGTCGAGATTTTCGAAGCAAAATTCATGGATCCTCGTCGTGGCTAGTGCAGCTTGATATGCGGCTCGGTCCGCCTCGTGATAAAACGCGCGAGGCTGTCGAGTAGCGCCTTGGGATAGCCGTGAAGCGCCACGAGATGCATCCTGTAAAGGGAAAGATACATGAGCCGGGCGAAATACCCCTCCACCATCATGTTCCCCCCGGAAAGCCCGCCCATCAGGCTCCCCACCGTGCTGTATTCCCCGAGCGAGACAAGCGACCCGAAGTCCCTGTATCGGTATTCCGGAAGGGATTTCCCTCCCAGCCGCCTCGATAGCGATTTCACGAGCAATGAGGCCTGCTGGTGCGCTGCCTGCGCTCTCGGCGGAACAGTCTGTCCTTTCCACCGGCAAGCCGAGCAGTCGCCGAGGGCGAATATGTCGGGATCGTTCGTGGTCTGAAGCGTCTCCTTCACCACGAGCTGGTTGATGGAATTTGTCTCCAGTCCGTCCAGCCCCCTCAGGAAATCCGGCGCCTTGATCCCGGCTGCCCAGACGACGAGCCCGGCAGGAACGAATTTCCCGCTCCTGCATTCGACGCCTTTCTCGGTCACCCTGACAACGCGCTCTCCTTTCCTGATCTTCACCCCCAATGTTTCGAGGAGCTTCTCGGCGGAATTCGAGATCCTTTCAGGCAGCGCGGAGAGGATGCGGTCATTGGCTTCGATGATGGTGATCCTGATGTCCTTGTCGGGATCGATCTGGTCGAGGCCATAGGCTGCAAGCTCTCTCACGGTCTTGTGGAGTTCGGCCGCGAGTTCGACCCCCGTGGCTCCGCCGCCGACGATCGCCACGTCGAGTTCCCCGGGGGAAATCGGCCCCGGGCGGGCATGGGCGCGAAGGCAGGCATTGACGAGCTTCCTGTGGAAGCGTTCCGCCTCATCCGTGGTGTCCAGCGAAATGGCGTGTTCCATCACGCCAGGCGTGCCGAAATCGTTGGTCGTGCTCCCGACTGCGATGACCAGCGTGTCGTAGCCGAACCTTCGGCGCAAAATGACTTCCCTTCCCTCCTCGTCCAGGCTCGCTGCAACCGTGATCTCCTTCGATTTCCTGTCCAGGCCATCCATCGCGCCCAGCCTGTATCGGAAATGATGCCATCTCGCCTGGGCGAGATATTCGAGTTCATGTTCGTCTATATCCATGCTTCCCGCCGCCACCTCGTGAAGGAGAGGCTTCCACAGATGGGTTCGCTTCCTGTCGATGAGCGTGACGGCAGCCATGCCGCGCTTTCCGAGCGTGTCTCCCAGGCGAGTCGCGAGCTCCAGCCCCCCCGCGCCCCCTCCGACGATGACGATCCGATGCCGATCCAAATGAACCTCCAGTCAGATATGGATTCTAGATCAAATTGTCTTTTCGCATTCTTGACCTAGAATATTAGAATATCATTCTGGAGAAAATCATGGTCGTCTTTCACTCGGCAAGAAGGATTCTTGCCCGAAGCATCATCCTGTTGGCTGCGCTTTATAGCGTGAGCACATGGGCGCAGACCGAAACAGTCGGCGGCATGGTTGTAAGGCTGGGAGTCGTCTCGGCTGAGCATGCACGGGAAGCGCCGGGCGAGCTGCAGAGCCATCTCCGCATTCCAAAATCGAAATCCATGCAGCACCTGATGGTCAGCCTCTTCAAGGCCGAAGGCGGCGAGCGCATCACCGACGCGAAGGTGAGCATAGCGGTGGAAAATCCATTGGGCCAGATCCAGCAAAAGGAGCTGCTGAATGCTGCCCCGGCAGGCCCTGTCGACTACAGCGAATTCTTCCGATTCGACATGAGCGGGAAATACGTCATCACGGTATCCGTGACGAGAAAGGGCGAACCCAAACCTGTCGAGGCCGTCTTCACTGAGGAAATTCAATGAAGCTCAGAAAATTTCGCTCCTGACCTCGCCTGTGAAGGAAAGACAGTCCTCCACCCTTTTTCTCTGACTCGGGGTCAAGGCCTCGATCGGCATGTATCTCCATTCAGAGTGCTCTTCGCTCAAGGTAATGGGCATGTCTCCAAGGAGCTCGCACCTGAATATCAGGGCGTGCGAATTCACTCCCCTGTGATGGTAGATGCCGCTCAGATAGCATATCCTTACGTTGCATCCGAGTTCTTCCATGCATTCTCTATGGAGCGCATCGAGGACCGTCTCTCCAGGATCGAGCGCCCCTCCGGGAAAGCCCCAGCCGAGGCTTCCGTATGTGGCTTTGAGCATCAGCACGCGCCCCCGATCGTCGGTGATGACGGCATGGGAGCTCATCCTGTAGGTATCGTCGAAACCCATCTTCTTCTCCCGTGAACCAATGCAGTCTAGAGGATGTCCGACACCAAGACAAGAAAATGACCTATGCTTCAACTTTTTTGCAGAGGAGCAGCCATGCAGATAGCTTCGAATGAAGCAGGCCCATTGGTGGACGAGCAGGAAATCTTCGGAAAGCTTCCGATCAGGGGCGCCGAAATTCTCGAGCTCGGCTGCGGAAAGGCCGAAAAGACGCGCATCGTCGCGCATAGCGCAAAATCGGTCGTCGCGCTCGAAGTTGACGAGATCCAGCTTGAAATAAACAGAAAAATCCGCGATCTGGAAAATGTCAGATTCGAAAGAGGAGGAGCCGAATCCATTCCCGCCAGGGACGGAAGCTTCGATATTGTCATGATGTTCAAGTCCCTGCATCATGTTCCCATCGAATTCATGGACAGGGCATTCCAGGAAATAAGGAGAGTATTGAGGCCCGGAGGGTATGCCTATATTTCCGAACCTGTCTATGCCGGGGACTTCAACGAGATACTGAAGCTCTTCCATGACGAGAAAAAGGTCAGGGAAGCGGCATTCGAAGCGGTGAAGAAGGCCGTATCCACCGGGCTCTTCGAACTTGCGAGAGAGGAATTCTTCGTCACGCCGATGAATTTCGAGCATTTCGACGATTTCGAAAAAAAGATACTCAAGGTGACGCATACCAACCACGACCTTTCTCCCCAGCTTTACGACGAAGTCAGGGAAAAATTCGAGAAGCACATGACGCCGGGAGGGGCTCGATTTTTCATGCCCATCAGAGTCGATTTGCTCAGAAAGGCCTGACATGAAATACAACAGACTCGGGGAAATGAGCGTTTCCGAAATCTGCCTCGGAACCATGACCTTCGGCGAACAGAACAGTTTTCCGGAAGCATGCGAACAGCTCGACTACGCTGTGTCTTGCGGCATCAACTTCATAGACACGGCGGAAATGTATCCTGTTCCGGGAAAGGCAGAAACACAGGGAAGGACCGAAGAATATGTCGGGAAATGGCTGAAGCATCAGCAGCGAGAAGATCTTTATATCGCAACCAAAGTTGCCGGACCTTCGAGGGGATTTTCATGGATTAGGGGCGGCCCTAAGGCAGTCGACAGGAAGAATGTCCACGAAGCGCTGGATGCGAGTCTCAGACGCCTCCAGACAGATTATGTCGATCTTTACCAGATCCACTGGCCGGACAGGAATGTCCCAATGTTCGGCAAAAGCTTTTTCGAACCGGAACTCGAACATGAAACCGTTCCGATAGTCGAGCAGCTCGAAGTCCTCTCGGGGCTCGTCAAAATGGGAAAGGTCAGACATATCGGGCTCAGCAACGAGACGCCATGGGGACTTTGCGAATTCCTGAGGCTGTCCGAGGCGCATGGATTGGAAAGAGTCGTTTCGATACAGAACGCCTTCAACCCCATCAACAGGGTATTCGAATACGGGCTCTCCGAAATCTGCCACAGGGAAAAAATCGGCCTCCTCGCCTACAGTCCGCTCGGATTCGGCATGCTTTCCGGGAAATACCTGGAAGGCGGAAGCGGGAGGCTCACCATTTTCCCCCAATTCGGACAGAGATACCACAAGCGGAATGTCGACGAGGCGGTGTCGAGCTATTGCGACCTGGCAAAAAAAACCGGCCTTTCTCCTGCCGAACTCTCACTCGCCTTCGTGAGAAGCAGAAGCTTCGTATCGAGCACCATCATAGGCGCGACGAGCATGACCCAGTTGAAGGAAAACATCGGAAGCTCAAGCCTGACGCTCGACAGGGAAACATTGGAGGAGATCGACGCCATCCACTCCCGCTACCCCAATCCTGCCCCGTGAAATTCCGGGCAAGCCCGGAATTTCAGAGATAGCTCTCCACTGGGGGGCAGGAGCAGACCAGATGCTTGTCCCCGTAAACATTGTCCACACGCGCGACGGCCGGCCAGAACTTGTTGTCCCTCACCCATGGAAGCGGAAATACTGCCTTCTCCCTGGTGTAGCTCCTGTTCCATTCATCGGACACGACTGATTTCGCGGTATGGGGAGAACGCTTGATGACGTTTTCCTTCCTGTCCGCCCGTCCTGAGGCGATCTCTTCTATCTCTCCCCTGATGGCGATCATCGCTTCGATGAAGCGGTCCAGTTCGGCTTTGGATTCGCTCTCTGTCGGCTCGACCATCAAGGTGTCGACGACCGGGAAAGAAGTCGTAGGCGCATGGAAACCGAAATCCATAAGCCGCTTCGCGATGTCAGCCACTTCCACCCCGGCATCGCGCTTGAAGTCGGCGCAATTCAGGATCATCTCATGCGCGCACCGGCCGTTTTTTCCTGCATACAATGTCGAATAATGATCCTTCAGCATTTCCTTGATGTAATTGGCATTCAGAATGGCCGTTCTGGTCGCCTCGACGAGTCCCTTTCCGCCCATCATCTTGATGTATCCGTAGGAAACGAGCAGGATAAGCGCGCTGCCGTAAGGAGCGGCGGATACCGCATCTATCCCCTTCTCCCCCCCTGTCCTGACAAGGGGATGCGAAGGGAGGAAGGGGGCGAGGTGCGCCGCCACACCTATCGGCCCCATGCCCGGCCCCCCTCCTCCGTGGGGAATGGCGAAAGTCTTGTGCAGGTTGAGGTGACAGACGTCAGCCCCTATCCTTCCCGGGCTCGTCAGGCCAACCTGTGCATTCATGTTCGCGCCATCCATGTATACCTGTCCGCCGTTCTCATGGACGATTTCCATCACTTCGACTATCGATTCCTCGTACACGCCGTGGGTGCTGGGATAGGTCACCATCAGGCAGGAAAGCCTTTCCCTGTGAAGCGCCGCCTTTTCCCTGAGGTCATCCAGATCGATATTGCCGTTCCTGTCGCATTTCACCACGACGATTTCCATGCCGCACATCGCTGCACTCGCCGGATTGGTGCCATGGGCGGAAGAAGGAATCAGCGCAACATTGCGCCCTGAATCCCCCCTCGATCTGTGGTATGCCTGGATGACGAGCAGACCGGCATATTCTCCCTGCGCCCCGCTGTTGGGCTGGAAGCTCATTTTCGCGAAACCCGTGATCCTGGAGAGCGCTTCGTCCAGTCCGGAAATGATTTCCTGATAGCCTTCAGCCTGCTCGACAGGGACGAATGGATGAATATTGGCGAATTCCGGCCATGAAAGCGGAAGAAGCTCCGCTGCGGCATTGAGCTTCATGGTGCATGAACCCAGCGGAATCATCGAATGGGTCAGTGAAAGATCCCTGTTCTCGAGCCGCTTGATGTAGCGCATCATGAGCGTCTCGGAATGATGGGAATTGAAAACGGGGTGGGTGAGGATTTCGGATTTCCTGAATTCCACCTTTGTCGCCATGCCTGCTATCTGCTCTTTCGAGAGGATAGGAGCGGCTTTTCCTGAATTTTTGGCGAAAATCGCCAAAACTTCGTTCAAGTCGGAAACCGAGACCGTTTCATCAAGCGCGATGCCAATGCGATTTGGCCCGTAACGGAAATTGATCCCTGCAGTTTCCGCTATTTTCCTGACATCTTGGGTTTTTTCATGGACGATCTCGACAGTATCGAAATAGTTCTCATGGGAGAGGGAAAAGCCGAGCTTCTCGAGCTCCTTGCCCAGCGCGACGGCGTGAAGATGGACCCGAAGCGCGATTTCCTTGAGCCCAATGGGGCCATGATAGGCGGCGTACATGCCAGCCATGATCGCAAGCAGGGCTTGCGCTGTACAGATGTTGGAAGTGGCCTTTTCCCGCCGGATATGCTGCTCCCTCGTCTGAAGCGCCATTCTCAAGGCAGGATTGCCTTCCGCATCGACAGACATGCCGATGATTCTTCCCGGCATGGCGCGCTTGTACGCATCTCTGCATGCGAAATAGGCAGCATGGGGACCGCCGTAACCCATCGGCACGCCGAAACGCTGTGTCGAGCCGAAAACCACATCTGCTCCCCATTCACCAGGGGGCCTGAGCATAACGAGGCTCAGTATGTCGGCCGCAACGGCAATCGTCATGCCCTTTTCCTTGGCTGCCGATACGAATGCAGAATAGTCGTGCACGGCGCCATTCGCGGCAGGATACTGCAGCAGCGCGCCATAGAAGGAATCGTCGAGAGAAACAGTCCTGAAGTCTCCGAATACGAGTTCTATGTCGAGAGGATACGCACGAGTCTTGAGCAACGCCATGGTCTGGGGAAAGCATTCGCTTGATACGAAGAACCTGTTTTTCCCCTGGGCATCCCTCGGTCGCGCACCATGCAGCATGGTCATCGCCTCGGCGGCCGCTGTCGCCTCGTCGAGAAGCGAAGCATTTGCGATTTCCATGCCTGTCAGGTCGGAGACCATGGTCTGGAAATTGAGCAGCGCCTCCAGCCTGCCCTGTGCGATTTCCGCTTGGTAAGGCGTATAGGCCGTATACCAGCCAGGATTCTCGAGTATGTTGCGCTGGATCACCGGGGGAAGGATTGTGCCGTAATAGCCCAGACCGATATAGCTCCTGAACATCCTGTTTTTGGCCGCAATTTCCCTGAGATGCGAAAGATATTCATACTCCGACATCCCTTCCGGGAGATCGAGCGGGGCGTCGAGCCTGATCGCCTCCGGAATGGTCTGCTCTATCAGATCGTCGAGCGACTGTGCGTCGATTTTCTCGAGCATCTGCCGCACCTCTCGCTCTGAAGGCCCGTTGTGCCGCTTTGCGAACCCATCCATGAATCAATGCGCCTCGCTGTCGACCACACCCTGATAGGCGTCAGCATCGAGCAGGGCGTCCAGATCGGAGACATTGTCCGGCCTCATTCTGAAAAGCCATGCGGAGAAGGCATCTTCGTTGACTTTCTCAGGAGATGAGTCGAGATCTTCATTTTTTTCCACAATTTCACCGGAGATCGGCGCATATACATCCGACGCGGCTTTCACCGATTCCACGACTGCGCATTCCTCACCCTGACGCACTGATCGACCCACCTCTGGCGTTTCGACATACACCATGTCGCCGAGAAGGCTCTGCGCATGATCGGTTATGCCGACGGTCAAGGTGCCGTCCCCTTCGAGTCTCGCCCATTCGTGAGATGCCGTGTATTTCAGATTCTTTGGGATATTCATCGTCTTCTCCAGTTCAGATCAGGGATTTCCCGTTCCTTGCGAACGGATATTTCACAACCTTTGCCTGCAATTCCTTTTCTCTTATCGAGACTTGCACTTTTTCTCCGACAGCGACTTCCTTCGGAATCCTCGCAAGCGCAATGGAAACCCCGAGCGTCGGGGAAAAGCTCCCGCTCGTGATCTCCCCTTCTCCTTGGGAAGTCGATACCTTCTGATGGCTCCTCAAGACGCCCTTGTCGAGCAGGACAAGACCTGCAAGCTGGTATTTCACCGGCTTCGAAAGGAGCGCATCCTTCCCGACGAAATCCCTTTCGCTCTTCAGATCCACTGTCCATGCAAGCCCTGCCTCTAAAGGGCTGACTTTGTCGTCCATGTCCTGCCCGTAGAGATTCATTCCTGCTTCCAGCCTCAGGGTGTCGCGCGCCCCCAATCCTATCGGCTTTACCCCTTTTTCAGCCAGCGCCTGCCAGAAAAAGGGCGCAGCCTTGGCCGGGATCATGATCTCGAAACCGTCTTCCCCCGTATAACCCGTCCTGGCGATGAACATCTCGCCCATTTCAACCGACGTGAAGGGCCTCAGGTTTTCGGTCAGCTCAAAGCTTCCCGGCAAGGCCTGCCATACCTTTTCACGCGCATTCGGCCCCTGCACTGCGATCATGGCGAGATCCCTCCTCGGGCTGATCTCGATTGAAAATCCTGACGCCTTCTGATTCATCCAGGCGATGTCCTTTTCGGCCGTCCCCGCATTGACGACTATCCTGAACCAGGATTCATCCAGGTAATAAATGATGAGATCGTCGACCACTCCGCCTTCCGGATTCAGCATGGCCGAATAGAGCGCCTTCCCCTTTTCTTGCAGCTTGTCCACATTGTTCGCAACGAGGTACCTCAGGAAGCTTCTGCAGTCATTCCCCCTGACGTCGAGAACCTGCATATGGGAGACATCGAACATGCCGCAGTCGTGTCTGACGCTGTGATGCTCGTTGATCTGTGAACCGTAATGAAGCGGCATTTCCCATCCGCCGAAGTCGACAAGTTTTGCGCCCATGTCGACATGAGCCTGATACAAAGGCGTTCTCTTGAGCATGATATCCCTCGAAAAAAGACAAGGTTCACCCTTCTGTCCTTTTACCTGAGAGATTGCAGATTGCCTGCGTGCCCCTTCGGTGGCTGAATATCCAGCGCTCTCCAGAATAGCCTGCTTTCAGCGGTTCTTAGGCCTGAGCGATTCCGGGCGGTTGCGCCTTCGGCGGTGCCATTGGCACACTCTCCCGCTGATGCATTGAATGGCAAGAGGCACTATACCGGAGCCAGACAATGCTTGCAACCTGGAAACTAATCGGCAATCGCCTTGACTAATCCTTTGAATTGACCGGAACAGGCTGGAAATGGAAAAGGAAGAAAAAACGCTCTACCAGAGATTCGAACATGGCGTCACGGCAATACTCGCCATCCTGATTTCGATCATGATCCTCACTGCGCTCTGGGGGCTCATCGTCGAAATCTATCATCTCGTCCTTCACGGCGCCTTCGATCACCTCAATCACCAGGCATTCCAGTCGGTTTTCGGCATGATCCTGACATTGCTGATCGCGCTCGAATTCAGCCATTCCATCATTCATCCCACATCCAGGAGCGCGGGGGTCATCAAGACCAGGACGATCGTCCTGATCGCGATTCTCGCCATATCCAGGCAATTCATCGTTTTCGAGCTTCAGGCCAATTCCGCGCAGGTGCTCGCCGCGCTTGCACTCTCGCTACTTGCACTGGGCGTCGTCTACAGGCTGATAAGGGAAAATCAGGGATAGAAGAGATAGAGCCTGTATCCTGCAGGCTGGAGCGAACCCGTATCGAGATTCAGGCTGACATTCACCGCCGAGTCCGCAGGGATGCCTTCCTCGACCCTGACATCCTTCTGCAGATAATCCGAAGGACTGAAGACTTTCCTTGCAAGCGGGCCATCCTGGGCATCGGTCAGCGTGAGCTCAAGAAGAGGATAGGCCTGCGCATATGAAGCGCCGTTCCTGATCGATGCATTGAGATCGATCACGCCCGCCCTTGCCGTCTCGGCATGGAGATTGGAATAGCCTATTCCTATCAATTTCGCATGCCTCGGCAGGGGAATGCTGCACTCCAGAAGCCGGCAATAATCGCGGAGGAAGGGCCTCATTCCAGGCATGGCAATGCCGATCTCCATGCGGAACTGATAAAGCGTTTGGGCGATCAGAACAAGCAGAAGCAATGCAGAACCGGCCTTCCATGCCAGGCCGAACCTGGAAGGCTTCGTCCAGACCATGAATTCTTCCTGCCCCTCTTCCGCGGATGCGGCAGGGACAACATTTTCAGCCGGCTCTGGAACTGCAGCTGGTTCGGGCTGAATGATTTCAGGGGAAACCGGTTGAGGCTCCTCGACCGGCGGCTCGCGGATCTCTTCCGATTTCCTGACCTGGGCATCGTCGTGAACCGTGGAGAGACTGTCGAATGCATTGAAAACTTGCGAGCAGCGTCCGCACCTCACCATTCCGTGATGCATCTTCAGGAGGTCGGAGGTTATCCTGAAAGAAGTCGAGCAGTGCGGACATCGGGTCACCATGCTCATCTTCAGCCTCCTATCCCTTTCTTTTCCCCGACAGACAGGCCCAGCCCTCGCTGGTCACAGGTTTCTCCATTTCGAACCACTCCGAATAAATCCGCAAGACGTCTTCGGCCTGACGCTCCAGAATACCCGAAAGGACGATCCAGCTCTTCGAGTACGCGGCAAGAATCGGGGCAAGCAGCTTCAAGGGATTGGTCAGTATGTTGGCGATCACGATATCGTATCTTCCACCCGGCGCTTCCTCGGGCAGAAAAAACCCGCACTCGACCTCGTTCTGCAACGCATTCTGCCTGCTCGCGATGATCGCCTGCGGATCGATGTCTATTCCCAAAGACATGGAGGCGCCCAGCTTCATGGCGGCTATGGCGAGAATGCCCGAGCCGCAGCCGTAATCGAGCAGAGTCTCCCCGCCTTTCAGGTGCCCGTCAAGCCATTCCAGGCAAAGCCGGGTAGTGGGATGGCTGCCTGTCCCGAAGGCAAGACCCGGATCGAGGACAAGATTGACCGCACCCTGCTCAGGGCAGTCGCGCCATGAAGGGGTGACCCAAAGCCTTCCGGAGATCCTGATCGGAGCAAACTGGGACTGAGTCAGCCTGACCCAATCCTGTTCCATGACTTCGCCCAGAACATAGTCCGGAACATAGTCCAGCCCGGCGCTGATGGCGGACGCCTCGACCAGTTTCGCATGATCGACACCCTGCTCGAAGAGCGCCGTGACTCTCGCAATATCCCATATCTTTCCGCAGGCTTCTCCCGGCTCATTGAAGATGGCCTGTTCAT
The DNA here is from genome assembly GCA_021848825.1 of Pseudomonadota bacterium. Taxonomy (GTDB): domain Bacteria; phylum Pseudomonadota; class Gammaproteobacteria; order Burkholderiales; family JABEVD01; genus JABEVD01. Next base: position 11,288 of record JAJZTQ010000022.1, on the reverse strand, counting down.
TCTCCGTTCCCGCAAGGGGATCCTGGATGTCTACCGATATCGCGCCCGACGCGAGCAGGGCATCGCTGAACAATTCTGCATCTTCAGCGCCCATTTCGGCCGTGATCGATAGCCAGTTCATTCAGATGACGCGAGGCTGGCGAGCTTATGTTCGAGATAATGGATGCTGGTGCCGCCGCCTATGAATGCAGCATCGAGCAGCAGCTGGCGATGCAGCGGAATGTTCGTGTCTATTCCCTCCACGACCATCTCCGAGAGTGCGCTCCTCATCCTGGCAAAAGCCTGTTCGCGCGTATCGCCGTAAGCGATCAATTTCCCTATCATCGAGTCGTAATGAGAGGGAACGAAGTAATTGTGGTAGACATGAGAATCCACCCTGATGCCGGGACCGCCCGGAGTATGGTAGGCGGTGATCCTGCCGGGTGAAGGCGTGAGCTTGAAGGGGTGCTCCGCATTGATCCTGCACTCTATGGCATGGCCCCTGAACTGGATGTCCCGCTGTCTGAAGCGCAGTTTTTCGCTTGCCGCGATTCTGATCTGCTCCTGGACGATGTCTATCCCCGTGATCATCTCGGTTACGGGATGCTCGACCTGAACACGCGTATTCATCTCTATGAAATAGAATTCGTCGTTTTCATAAAGGAATTCGAAGGTGCCCGCACCACGATAGCCTATCTTCCTGCATGCTTCCGCACAGCGCTCGCCGATCTTGTTCCTCAGGCGAGGAGGAATGCCGAATGCAGGCGCCTCCTCGATGATCTTCTGATGCCGCCTCTGCATGGAGCAATCCCTGTCTCCGAGATGAACGGCATTGCCATGCTCGTCCGCAAGCACCTGTATCTCTATGTGCCTCGGGTTCTCAAGGAATTTCTCCGCATAAACCACGGGATTCCCGAATGCGTTCTGAGCCTCGGCCTTTGTCATCGTGACGGCATTCAGTAGCGCAGCCTCGGTATGAACCACCCTCATGCCGCGCCCCCCTCCCCCGCCTGCAGCCTTGATGATCACTGGATATCCTATGCCGCGCACGATTTTCACGATCTCCGCAGGAGATTCAGGCAGCGCATCGTCGTATCCGGGGACGCAGGGTACGCCCGCGCGCTTCATTGCATTCTTCGCGCTGACCTTGTCACCCATCATCCTGATGGTTTCAGGGCGCGGGCCGATGAAAACGAAACCGCTCTTTTCGACGCGCTCGGCAAAATCCGCGTTTTCAGAAAGAAATCCATATCCGGGATGGATCGCCTGCGCATCGGTCACTTCGGCAGCACTGATGATTGCAGGGATATTGAGGTAGCTGAGAGAAGATGGCGCAGGTCCTATGCAGACGGACTCGTCGGCAAGTTTGACATATTTCGCATCTGCATCGGCTTCGGAATGCACTGCGACCGTCCTGATATTGAGTTCCCGGCAGGCACGCTGTATCCTGAGCGCGATCTCGCCCCTGTTTGCGATAAGAATTTTCTCGAACATCAAGCTCACTCGATCACGAAAAGGGGTTCGCCATATTCGACAGGCTGCCCATTCTCGACCAGGATCGCCTTGATCACGCCCGCCTTGTCGGACTCGATTTCGTTCAGAAGCTTCATCGCCTCGATGATGCAAAGCGTATCGCCGACCTCCACTTTGCTTCCCACTTCCACGAATGAATCCGCACCCGGGGAAGGGGAGCGGTAGAAAGTGCCCACCATGGGGGATTTGAGGACGTGGCCGGAAGGTTCGGCAGGTGCAGCAGGCGCCGATCCAGCCGCAGGCGCACTCACGGGAACATGATGCACAATAGGCTGGGGCGTATAGACTGCCTGGGCTGGAAGGGCGCGGCTGATTCTGACCGTTTCCTCGCCCTCCGTGATCTCGAGTTCCGATATGCCGGACTGTTCGACCAGATCGATCAGTTTCTTCAGTTTTCTCAAATCCATGTTCAGTCCCTGTGTTGAAGCGCGTACTGCAGCGCAAGCTCGTATCCCTTGGCGCCCAACCCGCTGATCACGCCGACTGCGATATCGGAGAAATAGGATTCGCTGCGGAAGGGTTCACGAGCATAAATGTTGGAAAGATGCACTTCCAGGAATGGCAACCCTACAGCGGAAAGCGCATCCCGGATGGCTATGCTGGAATGCGTATAAGCCGCCGGATTGATGATGATGAAATCCGTGCCGTCTTCTCTCGATGCCTGTATTCTTTCGATCAGGGCATGTTCTGCATTGCTCTGGAAAGAGACCAGCCTCGATCCGGAATTTTCGGCGATCGATTTCAGTCTGGCATCGATATCCTTGAGGGTATCGGCGCCGTAAATCCCAGGTTCGCGGGTTCCCAAAAGATTGAGATTGGGCCCGTGCAATACGAGAATGTTTTTCACCGCGCAAGTTTGCCGCAAAAAGAGGGCGTTTGTCCAGCATTTAGCTGGATGTTGCCGTCAAATTCAAAGCAGTTTGCTGACGATGTCATCCAGATCCGATTCAGGCCAGGCGCCGTCGTGACTTGCGACAAGCTTGCCCTTCTTGTCGAAAACAGCGGTGTAGGGAAGCCCTGCAAGATTGAGCAGGGAAGAACTCTCGTCGACAAGTATGGGGTAATTGACCCCGATCTTGTGACTGAAGTCCGCGACCTTGTCAGGACTGTCGATTGCAACCCCAACGAAAACGAGGCCATCCTTTCCGTATTTCTGCTGAAGATCGATGAAGCCCGGCATCTCCATCCTGCAGGGAGGGCACCAGGATGCCCAGAAGTTGACGACCACCACCTTTCCCTGCCATTGGGAAAGGGGCTGAACATGACCTTCCAGGTCGGGAAGGCTCGCCTTCAGGATGGATTCGACATGCTCCTTTTCTCCACCATCAGGATGCTTGGGATAGTAGGCATACAGGAAAAGAAGGGATATCACCGAGATGACGAGCAGCTTTCCGAGATATTTTTTCATGATTTCGCTGAATCGAGTGCGGAAAGAAAGGCATCAGCATCCTGCGCACCCACCAGATGCAGCGATTCATCGCCCTGGCTGTCGAAAAAAACGATTCCGGGTGGGCCAAAAAGCTGGAACTTCTTCAGAAGCGCTGCGTCTTCCGGGGAGTTTTCGGTCACATCCGCCTGAAGCAGGACCGCGTTGGCGAGCTTCGCCTTCACCCTCGGATCGGAAAAAGTGGTTCTCTCCATTTCCTTGCAGGATATGCACCAGTCCGCATAGAAATCGAGCATCACGAAACGCCCCCTGCTTTGCTCGAGGCGGTTCTGCAGTTCGGCAAGATTCTTGACTCTTTCGAAATGGATCGAATCGGATTGGGCGCCCGCCGTTCTCAAGCCGGAAAGGGGCTGAAGGACGTCCCTTCCGCCACTCAGGGCGCCTGCAAGGAGGGCGATGCCGATCAGCAGCGCGATGACGCCCACCCCCTTTCCGAACTTCCTCAACCCGGAAGCGCCATGGGGAAGGGGATCTATCGCATGAAGATAGATCGCCGACACGATCAGCAAGGCCGACCAGAGCAGCATGCTCGTCACGGCGGGAACGACCGGAGAAATGAACCAGATCGCAAGCCCGAGCAGCACCACCCCGAAGAAATTCTTGACGGATTGCATCCAGGGGCCCGCCTTGGGCAAAAGAGAACCTGCGGAAATGCCTATGGCGAGAAGAGGAAGCCCCATCCCGATTCCCATCGCGAACAATGCCGAGCCGCCGAGGAGGATATCATGGGTCTTTCCTATGTAAAGCAGCGCGCCAGCAAGGGGCGCCGCGCAGCAAGGCCCGACGATCAGCGCCGAAATCGCACCCATCACGAATACACCGGAGAGATGCCCGCCCTTCAGCCTGTTGCTCGCTTCCGAAAGCCTGCTCTGCAGGAATGCCGGCATCTGAAGCTCGTAGAAGCCGAACATGGAAAGCGCGAGCAGGACGAAAAGAAGGGAGAATGCCCCCAACACCCATGGATTCTGCAGCAGACCGGACACGAGAACACCTGAATAGCCTGCAGCGATCCCGGCAACGGCATAGACGATTGCGAGTCCGAGCACATAGGCGGCAGAAAGCAGGAAGCCCTTCGATCTCGTCATCTCGGCCCCATGCCCGACGATGATGCCGGACAGGATAGGGATCATGGGAAAAGTGCATGGCGTGAGCGAAAGGAGCAGGCCGAACCCGGCGAAACTCAAAAGGATCAGCCAGTAATTTCCGCTCTTAAAAAGCGCATCGATCTTCGAAGAGTCATCCCCGACCGCTCCCCCTGCAGGGAGCGTGAGCGCGTACTGCTTCGTGATGGGCTCGTAACAAAGCCCCTTTTCGCTGCAGCCCTGATAGGTCGCGACGAGGACAAGCGCTCCAGTGGCATCTTTCGCTCGATCGAGCCTGATCAGGGCCTGGAATGGGTGATGATAGACCTCGGTCCTTCCAAGATTGAGGTCGTCCTTCATTTCCCCTTCCGGAAGAACAACTTGCGAAATCTTGAGACCCGGCGCATCCTTGAGATCGAATTTCAGCCTGGCCCTGTAGAGGTAATAGCCTTCGGCAGGAGCGAAATCCAGGGCGACGGTATTGCCGTCCTTCGCTTTCGCATCGACCTTGAACGCTTCATCAGGCTTCAGGAACTTGGAGGTCTTGCCGAAAATATCCGTTTTCAGCGTCGATAAAATGGATTGCGAATCTGCATAAGATGCGCTGGCCAAGCATAGAAAAAGAGTTAAAATAAGACGATGAAGGAGCATATTTTCTGTCAGACTGTGGCCGATTCGATCCATTTGAGGTATTCCGGCAAACCTTTGCTCAAGGAGACCGCAATGATTTCAGGAAGTTCATAAGGATGATTCTCCCGGATCATGGTCTCGATCTTGCCGTAATGCCGATCAAGCGTTTTGATCAGGAGGGGAATTTCGTTCGCCGTTTCGGTCCTGCCTTCCCAGAAATAAACCGATTCGCATCCTGCCAGAACATTGACGCAGGCGGCAAGGCGGGCATCGACAAGCTTCTTCGCAAGCGCAACGGCCTGCTCCCTGTCAGGCAAATTCGTGATGACGAGCGTCTCTTCCATTGGAAATCATCGTGAAAAATCTGCTTCTCATTTTACTCGGTTTTTCTTTTCTCGAAATTTATTTTCTGATCAAGCTCGCAAATCATATCGGCAGCCTGCCCGTCATCGCATTGCTCCTCGCCGGTTCCTTCGCCGGCTGGCAGCTGACGAAGAGCGAATTGCATTCGCTCCTGAAGCAGGCATTCAGCCCTTCTCTTTTCAGCGAATTTCCCGCAAGAAAACTCATTGCCGGGATTCTCCTGATCATGCCCGGGATAATGAGCGACATCATCGCCATCATCCTGCTGCTTTGGCCGAAAAAGCATGAAGACATCGAACAGGGCATCATAGAAGGCAAGTTCCACAGGATGGATTAGACGGAAACATTCGGGTATTTCAGGGAAATGCGGAGCTCTTCCTTCATCCTGCGATTGCAGAGCCTTCTCGATTCCGACATGAAGGAATACATCGTCTCCGACAGCTTGTCCTTGAGTGCCATCCTGGGCATGCGCTGAGGCCGGGGAAGCCCGAGTCCGTCGGCGACGAGATCGAAATAATCCCCCATCTTCATGGCTGAATCGTCGCAGACATTGTAGATCCGGCCGGATAGCCCCCTTGCTATTGCACTTGCGACAATGCGCGCGAGGTCTTCGGCATGGATATGATTTGTATAGACATCATCGGATTGCTGCAGTACCGGCATCATCAGCCTCGACGGGGAGATCCTTTCCCTCGAATAGATTCCCGGAACCCTGAGTATGCTCACGGAGACCCCGCATTCCCTCCCCCAGCGCCTGATTCTTCTTTCGGCGTCGAGCCGCCTCATTGCCCTGGCAGTCTCGGGCATGACAGGCCTCGTCTCGGGAGCATACTCCCCGCCGCAATCGCCGTAGACGCCGCTGGTACTGATATAGACCATGCGATGTGGTACGATAGCGCATTTTAATAGCGCGGCGAGCAAGTTCCTCGTCCTGACGTCCAGTTTGCCCTGGTTCTGCGGGGGCGCGAGATGAAGCACGGTATGGGCGATGCCGGAAATTCTGGAAAGGCTTTCCGCCCTGTCGAGATCGCCGTACAGCGGTATGATACCCTGTTTCCTCAGCAGGTCGAATCGTTCAGGGGAATGTGAAAGGGCGAAAAGGCGGTAGCGGCTGCGCAGCGCGGTGGCCGCGCGCAGGCCGATGTCGCCGCAGCCGACAATTAGCAGGTTTCTCATATCCGAAAGATTCTACATCAATTGAGCAAATCCGACTTTGAGGGAGACCCATGTCTTTCAGAATCACCATAAAATCCAGCCAGCATACGTTCAGCGCGGAAAAAGACGAGACCATACTCGAGGCGGCGCTCCGCGAGGGTTTCGATCTTCCATACGGCTGCCGAAACGGCGCATGCGGATCCTGCAAGGGAAAAATCGTGGAGGGAGAGATCGATCCCGGAAAATACGACAGGAGCGCAATCAGCCAGGATGAAATCGCTTCCGGCATGACGCTCTTCTGCTGCGCGAGACCCCTCACCGATCTCGTCGTGGAATGCAGGGAAGTCAGGGCCGCGAAAGACATCCAGGTCAAAAACCTGCCATGCCGGGTTCAGAAAATGATGCTTTTTGGCAAGGACACGATGGTACTGTACCTCAAGCTCCCGGCGAGCGAGCGGCTCCAGTTCCTGGCGGGGCAATACATAGACATCCTGATGAAGGAGGGCAAGCGCCGCAGCTTTTCACTGGCCAATGCGCCGCACGACGACGAATATCTCGAACTCCACATCAGGAACGTTCCCGGAGGCAACTTCAGCCACCACGTCTTCACTGAAATGAAGGAAAAGGAAATACTCCGCTTCGAAGGGCCGCTTGGCACCTTCCATCTGAGGGAAGACTCTGAAAAGCCGATCATATTCCTGGCAAGCGGAACCGGATTTGCACCGATCAAGGGTATCCTGGAACATGCCTTCCATGTCGGCATCAATCGGAAAATGGTGCTCTATTGGGGCGCAAATACCCTTTCCGATCTCTACATGATGGACCTGGCTGAAAAATGGGCCGATGCCCATGAAATTTTCAGATTCATCCCTGTTCTTTCTGCGCCTCTTCCCGAAGATCGATGGACGGGCAGGACAGGTTTCGTGCACGAGGCCGTGATGGCGGATTATGCGGATCTTTCTGATTATCAGGTCTATGCATGCGGCTCGCCGGTCATGGTTCAGGCAGCCCACAAGGATTTCACCTCGCTCAGGAATCTGCCCCAGGAAGAGTTCTTCTCGGACGCATTCACTTTTTCACCGAAATAGGCCAGACCAATGAACACACTGATTTGCGGATCGATCGCTTACGACACCATCATGGTGTTCCATGACGAATTCAGGAAACACATTCTTCCGGAACAAATCCACATCCTGAATGTCGCGTTCCTTGTGCCTGAAATGAGGCGGGAATTCGGCGGCTGCGCCGGGAACATCGCCTACAACCTCAACATGCTCGGCGGGAAGCCGCTCGTCATGGCGACGGTCGGAGACGATCACGCGCCCTACTCCTACAGGATGGAAAAACTCGGGCTCGATGCCACCCATGTGCGTCAGGTAGAAGGCACCTTCTGCGCGCAGGCTTTCATCACCACCGACATCAAGGACAACCAGATCACCGCCTTCCATCCGGGCGCGATGAACCATGCCCATCTGAACAGCGTAAACGATGCAAAGGATGTCGGGCTCGGCATCATCTCCCCCGATGGCAGGGCGGGCATGCTCCAGCATGCAAGGGAATTCCATGAAGCCGGCATTCCATTCGTTTTCGATCCCGGCCAGGGAATGCCCATGTTCAACGGTGAAGAATTGATGCGCTTCGTCGACATGGCCGACTATGTGACGGTAAACGATTACGAAGCGAAGATGCTTCAGGAAAAAACCGGCAGGAAAATAGAGGAGATTGCGAAGCTCACCAAGGCGCTTGTCGTCACACTTGGCGGTGAGGGATCGATGATCTATGCTGGAGGACAGGTGATTCAAATCCCTTCCGTCAAACCGGAGGCGGTAGTGGATCCGACCGGCTGCGGGGATGCTTATCGCGCCGGCCTGCTCTACGGCATTGCGAACGGCATGGATTGGCATCATTCAGGCAGGCTGGCGTCTCTGCTCGGATCGATCAAGATCGCGAAAAAGGGCGGACAGAATCATGTGCTTGAAAATGGCGAGATCAGCTCCCGATACCGCGAAGCATTCGGGGAAGATCTGGAGTGACGATGTAATCAAAGTGTCACCGATCCGTAACCTGCCTGTCACCTGAAAGGCTTAATGTTTTATCCAATCGTATATGGAGGTAAAACATGCTTCTTCAGCAGTTGCAGGACAAGGATGGTGCCGGCAAGAAACTATCGCTGCACTTCGCCAGATCCATGTCGGAAGTTCTGGAAGCGCAAAGGCTGAGATACAGGGTTTTCGTCGAGGAAATGGGCGCGCGACTCAATGTCGCCGAAACTGGCATCGACAGCGACATTTTCGATCCGTTCTGCCAGCATCTTCTGGTGCGTGACGAAATCAGCAACGAAGTGGTCGGCACCTACCGCATCCTCGACAGCATGCAGGCGAAAAAAATCGGGGGCTTCTATTCCGACGACGAGTTCGATCTGACGAGGCTCAATCACCTCAGGGACAACATGGTCGAGGTGGGGCGCTCATGCGTGCATCCCGACTACAGGAACGGGGCAACGATCTCTCTGCTCTGGTCAGGACTCGCGCAGTACATGCTCGCCCACCATTACCAGTACCTGATTGGCTGCGCGAGCATCAGCATGAACGACGGAGGGCATTCTGCGGCCAGCATCTACAACAGGATCAAGAACAAGAGCCTCAGCCCCTCCGAATATCGCGTCTTTCCCCGCTGCGCGCTTCCTCTCGATGCGCTCAACTGCAACCTCGAGCCCCATCTCCCCCCCCTTCTCAAGGGTTATCTCCGCCTTGGCGCCTATGTCTGCGGCGACCCTGCATGGGACCCCGATTTCAACACGGCTGACGTGCTGATGATGCTCCCGCTCTCCAGAATGTCTTCCCGCTATCAGAAGCATTTCATGAGGAAATCTTCCAGTCCGATTCTCGCAGACAGGGCGAATCTGGACTTGAGCTGAAATAGCTTCTAGAATTTGGCATGATTTCTGGAAAGCAGCATGCAGTCAGGGTCTTCAGGCTGGCCCGGCTGGGGATTCATCTCGCTCAGGGCGTTCTTACGGTCAGCACTGTTTTCCCTTACAGCGGCAAGGCAAGGCGCAGGAAGATGATCAGCCGCTGGTCGGGGAAACTGCTCAGGATCCTGAACGTATCCCTTTCCGTTTCCGGCAAACCGCCGGAAGGGGAGTCGATTCTCGTCGCAAACCACATCTCCTGGCTGGACATCTATCTTCTGAATGCAGTGTGCCCCCCGAGGTTCGTCGCGAAATCCGAGATCCGGAAATGGCCGGTGGTCGGATGGCTGAGCGAAAAGACCGGCGTGCTTTTCGTCGAGCGCGAGAAACGTTCAGATGCGGGCAGGGTCAACGAGGCGATTTCGGACGCCATCGCTTCCGGCGACCTGGTCGCGATCTTTCCGGAAGGAACGACAAGCGACGGGAGCAGGATCCTGAGCTTCAGGGCGCCGCTTCTGGAGCCCGCCCTCAAATCGAATGCGAACCTTCATCCTGCCGCCATCCGCTATGTCACGGGGAGCGGCGAAATAGACAGGAATGTCGCCTATGCAGGCGACATATCCTTTGGCCAGTCGCTCTGGGCGATACTCGGACAGGATGCCGTGAGGGCAGAAGTCATCTTCAGGGAAGCGATAGAAGCTTCGGGAAGAAACAGGAAAGAACTCGCGAAACATGCGGAAGGGGTCATTGCGGAAGCATTAAATCTGCCCAGGCCCTGCATGAAACCTGAAACACCTGCCTGTCCTCAAGGCGCACTGCAGTGAGCGCCCCGCCCCAGAGACAGCCCGTATCGAGGGCCATGATATGCTTTCTGACCAGAAGACCGAGGGCAGACCAGTGGCCGAAAACGACAGTCGCGCCCGACCATGAAGGATGCGGCACTTCGAACCAGGGCATGTAGCCTTCCGGAATCTTGTCCAGCCCGCCCTTGTGGGAAAACTCCATCCTTCCATCAGTGCTGCAAAAGCGCATTCTGGTCATGGCGTTGATCACCACCCTCAGCCTGGCATGACCTTCGAGCCCGTCCTCCCAGCATGAGGGCTTGTTGCCATACATGTTGGCCATGAGGTCATGGCGGTCCTTTCCGGTCAGCGCTTTTTCCACTTCCGCAGCAAGAATCGCAGCCTTTTCGATGCTCCAGCTGGGCAGCAAACCGGCGTGAACCAGAACCTTTTCTTTCTCCACATGAAGAAGGGGACGATGGCGGAGCCATTCGAGCAATTCACCCCTGTCGGGGGCGTCGAGGACATCCTGCACCGTATCGCTCTTGTGCAGCTTCTCCATCCCCTCTGAAACCATGAGGAGATGGAGATCGTGGTTGCCGAGAACGGTGACTGCCGCATCCCCCAGGGATTTCACGAAACGCAACACCCCTGCAGAATCCGGCCCCCTGTTGACGAGGTCTCCGACGAACCAGAGCCTGTCATTTGCCGGATCGAAACCGATCCTGTCGACGAGCGACTTCAGTTCGTGACTACAGCCCTGCACATCGCCAATCGCATAGGTCGGCATGGGCGCCTCAGCGCCCCGCTTTACTGGGCATGCGAGACCATGTAATGGACTGCAGCCTTCACTTCGGCATCGGTCAGGCTGGATTTTCCACCCCTTGCAGGCATCTGGCGAATGCCGTGAAGGGCGTGCTGGACAAGGACATCCTCACCTTGCTTGATCCTGGGGGCCCATGCCGCCTTGTCGCCGAATTTCGGCGCACCCATCATGCCCGTGCCATGGCACATCGAGCAGGTGGTCTTGAATACCTGCTCGCCGGTCATCTCGGCATGTGAAACCATGGGCAGAAGAGCCAATGCTGCGACAGGAAGAAGTTTGAGCGCTTTCATTTTTGTACCCCTCTAAAAAGTATATTAGGCAATGTTTATTTTAGTATCGATATCCATGATGGTCAAAGGCACAATTAGGGTAATGACCCGTTTGTGATAAAATTCGTCTCACGCGCCCGTAGCTCAGTTGGATAGAGTGTTGGTTTCCGAAGCTTAAGGTCATTCGGGTGCGGTGTGATAAAATGACCTTTGCTCCAGTTTTGCAGTTTTCCCTTTCGCGCCCGTAGCTCAGTTGGATAGAGCGTTGGTTTCCGAAGCCAAAGGCCACAGGTTCGACTCCTGTCGGGCGC
>JAJZTQ010000021.1 GCA_021848825.1 Pseudomonadota bacterium | reverse complement strand
CGAAATCGGGGGCAGAGCACTGTTTCGCTTCGAATTGAAACCATTCGTTGAATGCAATGCCGTGCTGAGAGGCTGGTAATCGGCGTATTGCAGCCCGACACCAGCAGACTATCCAAAGGCAGAGTGGCCGAAAAGCGGCGGTCAGCGCGCGGAACGGGTCGATATTTCTTCGAGCACGTTGAAGAGTTCGTCGTAGTCCACCTCTTCGCTTTCGCTATCCGAGCCGGTTTCATCCTGCTTCTCTTTTGAGGTTTCACGCCAGGCAACTTCCGCGACCGCCTTCTCGACGATGCCGCAAAGCTCGGAAAAGATGGGGGAATCGGGGTTCGCCTGATAGTGCTTCCTGTTGCCGATCCGGCTCACGGTCACGAGATCGCTCTCCGTCAGGCGCTTCAGCTCCCTCTGGACGGCGCCCGAGCCGCTGGCGGCAAGCGCGATCAATTCCGTGGCGAAAAAACTGCGCCCGGGCTGTCCGAAAAGCAGCGCCAGCACGCGCTGCTGAGTGGCCGAAAAGAGCGCCGAGGACGGAGAAAGAGCTTTCATACCCATAATGGGCATGATAATACCCATTATGGGTATATTCAAGAAGATCAGTCATTTTTCCGTTCATTTCAATGCGGCTTGACTACATCCAGCCCCATTTGACGAATATCGCATGTCCGGAAGGAGACTGGAGGAAATCCGCGAACGCCTTTGCCAGGGCCCTGTTCCCCGAGCGATTCGTCAGCGCGATGCCGCAGGAGCGGTAGATGGTGTTCTCGGGTTCGGTGCTGACGAGGTCCGCCGAAGCTGGATTCGCCTTTTGCCAGATGGTCCATATTATCCAGGCATCGAAACCCGGATCGCTTGCCCAGCGCTTTTTCGCCTCGGCGCTGTTCGGGGCAAAATACCCGATATTGCGTCTCACCTTGTCGACGAGCTTCGCGTCTCCCGTTCTGCCGGCCACGTCTTCCCAAAGACCGACCTGCCCCGCACCCTGGACCACGATGATGCTGACGCCCGGCCTTGCAAGATCGCCGACACCCCTGATGCCCTTCGGGTTGCCCGGCCGGACGAGGATCGCAGAAGGGCGCAGGTAAAGCGTCCTGATGGTCGAGGGATCGACGAGGCCCGGAAGGTCATTCTGGACGAATCCCGTCATCATGTATTCCGAGCCGCTGAAGACAAGGTCGGCATCCTTCATCGCCTTGTCTTTCCAGGCAGGCGTCGGACCTGCGGTGACTTCCACCTCGACCCCTTTAAGCTTTCCGAATGCCTTCGCCGCTTCCCGCATCGCAGGAGCCGGGCCGCCTGGACCGTAGACGCGCAATGTTTCCGCCCATGCAGGCGGCTGGAGGAGGATGGAAAGAAGAAAGAAAGACAAAAAGCGGAGTGCGGGAACTTTCATGGCATTTCCTTGCTTCGGTTGAGGTTCGATGCATCAGCTTCGGTTCGAATGATGCGCCGGATGTCAGTCGAATACAATCCCACTTGTTTTCAAGACACCCTCCCGACAGCCCTTCCGGATGCCGATACGGCACAGGGCCGCGCGGCCGTTCTCAGTCGGGCGATCGAGTGCCCCGTTAGCGGCGCCTTGTTGTACCCGCCTTTTCGAGAAAGAGTCTTCTGCCTGCCTCGATTGCTTCCCATGCGGGCCCCCTTTTGTAATCCCATTCCTTTTCCGCCGTGCCCGGCGGAATGACAGCCATGGTGGCATTCGCTTCATACAGGATAACGTTGCCTTCCCCGTCCAATCCGAAATCCATGCCGAAATAGTCCAGATCCAGCGTACTGCTGATGGATTGCAGCGCGGCCAGGGCCTTTTTCCCGAGGACGGCTTCATGATCCTTCAGGAAAGCCTTCTCTTCTTCCCGATATGAGGCATCGCCAGCCATGCCTGAGCTGAAATAATGTACTTTCCACTGCTTGGAAATGGCGAGATGGACAGGGTAAAGGCGCCTGTCTATGGACATCACCCTGAATTTCCGGTGAAGGCCGTCGTCCCGCCTCGCATCGAGGAATTCCATGAGCAGAAGCGAATCGCCCGGCAGTTCATCTGCCTTGCGGATCATCTCTTCCCTGCTTTCGACCCGGACGAAATGATTTCCGCCATGAAAGCCGGGGGAACGAAGCAGCAAAGGAAATCGCGCCGGCGTCTCGCTCAGCAAGGCTTTGTGCACAAGGCGGGTATCCGGCGTGATCGCGCCGGGTAGCCGCCCCAGCCTTTCCGAATTGAGCAATCTCCCTGTCTTCATGACCGCATCCGGATGGTTGATGACGGGCGCGGTTCCGCATTTCGCGACCTTTGCCGCAATTTCCAGGCCTTCCGGGCAGAGATCCGCGTCCCCGATGGCGTTGAAAATCAGGCAATGTTCCGGAAGCGGCAGGGCTTGGTCGAGGAACTCCACGGCGACGATGGTGGAGTGAAAAACGCGCCTGTCGATCAGAAATCGCCACGGCACGTTTCCTTCGAGGGAGGAAGCTGTTATCAGCAAGGGCAACGCTTGAGCGGCCCCCCTGTAAGCGATGCTCGAAAAAGGGCTGTTGCCGAATCCCCTGACCCTGTGAAATGCGGCGGGCCCGCTCTCGCCTTCCCGATGAAGTGCGGAGGCCATTCCCTGGTGCGCTTCCGTTTGATCCGGGTCGATGTCGAGGGCGATCGAGAAATGCCGCTTCGCTGAGGGAATGTCGTCCATGTGAAGAAGCAGATTTCCGAGATTGACATGCGCTGAGGATTTTTTTGGATGATAGGTGACCGCGGCGCTGTAGGCGGTATGGGCGGCGGAAATGAATCCTGTCTCGAAAAGAAGATTGCCCAGATTGATCCATGCGCCGAAATGCCTGGGATCGATCTTGATCACATCCAGGAAGGCAGCCTTTGCCTCTTCGATGGCCCCGTCACGACCTGAATTGGCGATGAAATTGGCGAGATTGAATCTTATGTCCGCGGATTCTCCGGCAAGCCGCACTGCCTCCTCGTGAAATTTTCCCGCCTCGTCCGCGCGTCCGGATCTTTCGAGAAGAACCGCGAGATTCGAACAAAGCAAGGCATTGTCGGGGCTCGTTTCGAGGGCCTGCCGGAAATGGGTTTCAGCTTCTTCAAGGCGCTTCTGATCGAAAAGAAGCAAGCCTAGGTTGATCGTCGCATCGAGGTTGCCGCTGTCACATTCCATGGCGCGCCGGAAAAGCTTTTCGGCCTTGTCGATGACGCCCATCGAGGAATGGAGCACGCCGAGATTGTAGCAGGCCTGGGAAAGCGAGGGCTCGATTTCGATTGCCTTTTCCCATCGTTTTTCCGCACCTTCGATCTTGCCGAGCCGCCATTCGCATATCCCGGCGAGGTTGTACAGTTCTGCATCCTTAGACCCCTCTTCGATCAGATCCAGCGCGATTTCAAGGGCCTCCTGGAATTTCTCTCCGGCTACGAGAATGGCAACGTCGAGCTGGCTCCATTTCATCTTGGCGAATGAAGATGCGAAAAAGAAAGATTGTACTCAGCGAAGGAAAGGGGCTTGTGACCGGATCGTTTCAAATTGTAAAAGCGGAAAAATCAGGTGCAGCAGGTGACGCTTTTGGGGTTTGAAGCGAGGCGGTGTAAAATGAACCATCGACAACAATATCAAGGCAAGCATGTCGCTCAATCCTTCCGCTCTAAAGGCGCAGATCCTGTCGGAAGCGCTCCCCTACATCAGGCGTTTTCACGGCAAGACCCTCGTGATCAAGTATGGCGGCAACGCAATGACGGAGGAATCGCTCAAACAGGATTTCGCAAGGGACGTCGTTCTCCTGAAGCTCGTCGGCATCAATCCCGTCGTCGTCCACGGCGGAGGCCCGCACATCAATGCGCTGCTTTCGAAGGTGGGAAAACAGAGCGAATTCATCCAGGGCATGCGCGTAACGGACCAGGAAACGATGGATGTCGTCGAGATGGTATTGGGTGGCCGGGTCAACAAGGAAATCGTCGGGCTGATCAATCAGAGCGGGGGAAAGGCTGTCGGACTGACGGGCAAGGACGGCGGGTTCATCCGCGCCAAAAAAATGATGATCAGGAGCACGCAAAAGGACGACGAATGGCTAGACATAGGCCATGTCGGGCAAGTGGCTGAAATCGACCCTGCTCTCGTCGAACTGCTCGATTCGGGCGATTTCATTCCGGTGATCGCGCCGATAGGGGTCGGGGAAAACGGGGAGGCCTACAACATCAATGCCGATCTCGTCGCCGGAAAGCTCGCCGAGACCTTGAAGGCGGAGAAGCTGATTCTCCTCACCAACACCAGCGGCGTGCTCGACAAGGCGGGAAGCGTGCTGACGGGGCTTGATGCGAAAAGGGTGGAGGAGCTGATAGAAGACGGCACGATTTCGGGCGGCATGCTGCCCAAGATCAACTGCGCGCTGGAAGCGGTGAAGCATGGGGTGAAGACTGCCCACATCATAGACGGACGGGTCGCCCATGCGCTTCTTCTCGAAATCATGACCGACGAAGGCGTGGGAACCCTGATCAAGGGGAGGTGATGCGCTCCGGGAAAACATGGGTTTTCGATCTGGACAATACGCTTCATGACGCGATGCCCCATATCTTTCCGCATATCAACAGGAGCATGACGGATTACCTGGAGCAGCACCTGGGGCTCCAGAGGCCTGATGCGGACAGCCTGAGAAGGCGCTACTGGGAGAAATACGGCGCGACGCTCTGCGGAATGATGCGCCATCACGAGACAAATCCAGATCATTTCCTGAAGCATACCCACGATTTCCCGGCGCTTCCGGAAATGGTGGTCCATGAACCGATGCTGAGGAAGTCGCTTTCCTCCTTCAGGGGAAGGAAGTATCTTTTTTCGAATGCGCCATTGCATTACGCGCTTTCAGTTCTGAAAATTCTCGGCATAATGGATCTTTTCGACGGCGTCTTTTCGATAGAGCATTCGAGATACAGGCCGAAGCCCGATCCCTACGGTTTCTTCCGGGTATTCAGCAGGGCGGGAATGAAGCCTTCCAGGCTCGTCATGGTGGAGGACGATCTCGAGAATCTCAGGATGGCGAAGAAGCTGGGCATGGGCACGGTATGGGTGACCTCGTCGCTGCAAAAACCGGCCCATGTCGACATGAGCGTCTCGTCCATACGTGAACTTGCAAGAAGGCAGTTCAGCTTAAATCACTAAGAGGGGAAATATGTCAGCAAAAACAGGCGAAAGAAAGCTGCAGATCCTTCAGACGCTGGCCCAGATGCTTCAGCAGCCGAGCGGGGAGAAAATCACGACCGCTTCCCTTGCCGCGAAGCTCGACGTGTCAGAGGCCGCGCTTTACAGGCATTTCGCGAGCAAGGCGCAGATGTTCGAAGGGCTGATCGAATTCATAGAGCAGACCCTTTTCGGCATCATCAACAAGATTTCCGCAGACGAGCAGAGCGGGCTCAAGCAGGTCGAGGCGATCATTTCGCTGCTTCTGGGATTCGCCAAGAAGAATCCGGGAATGACGCGGGTGCTGATAGGGGATGCCCTGGTGAACGAAAACGAGCGGCTCCAGGGAAGGATCAACCAGCTTCACGACAGGCTGGAAGCGACGATGAAGCAGTCGCTGAGGTTCGCCGTCAGCCAGGGGGAACTGGCGAAGGGGATGGACGAGGCTGCGGAAGCGAACATCCTGATGTGCTTCGTGACAGGGAGATGGCACCAGTTCGCGAAAAGCGGCTTCAGGCGCGATCCGCTTCAGGCTTGGGAACCCGTGTTAAGGAATCTGCGCTGAATTCATCCTGCCCAGGATGATCCCCGTTTTCCTGAGAAGCCACGGGGCATTCCTGTGCAGGTCGTAATAGCGGGGATTGGGAACCATGGAGGCGAGCTTTGCAGCCTGAAACGCTGAAAGATGAGACGCATCGGTTCCGTAATAATGCCTAGCTGCTGCTTCGGCGCCGAATATGCCGTTTCCCCATTCGATGCTGTTGAGATAGAGCTCGAAGATCCTTCTCTTCGTCATCATGTGCTCGATCATTACCGTGATGATGCTCTCCTGTATCTTCCGCCAGGGCGTTCTCCTGCCTGAAAGGAAAAGATTCTTCGAGAGCTGCTGGCTGATCGTCGATCCGCCTGCGACGATTCTTCCCTTCCTGACATCCTTTTCGTACGCCTTCTGTATCCCTTCCCAGTCGAATCCCTCGTGATCCAGGAATTTCGCGTCTTCTGCAGCGATCAATGCCCTTTTCAGGTTGTTCGAGATATGACCGTAGGAAATCCACTGGTGAAGGATTTTCGCATCCGGATTCGTTTTCCTCATCTCTTCCAGCCTCGATTTCATGAAGGCCGTCGAATCCGGATTGTGGTCCACCCAGTACCAGACATGAGCGAATATCCAGAGCTGGTAGAGGAGGACGGAAAGAACGAGAAGAGCGAATAGGCGCTTTCCCCATTCGAAGGCTTCCCTGATCATCTGAGCTTTTCCATCACCAGCCTCGTCTCGGGCCTCACGCCCCGCCAGAGAAAGAAGGATTCGGCAGCCTGTTCCACGAGCATGCCCAGCCCGTCTGAAACGATCGCTGCGCCCTGTTCCCTCGCGTATTTCATGAATGGCGTCTCTCTTCCATACATCATGTCGTAGGCGAGTCCATTCTTCGAGAAGATGTTTTCGGGAAGGGGGGGGAGTTCGTCTTTCAGCCCTGAAGAAGTGGCATTGATGACGATGTCGAATTTCATCCCTTCCAGCTTTTCGAATGATCCGGCAGAAATCTCGGTTGCCTCGAACCTAGACGAAAAGGCGACGGCCGCCTCTTCCGCTTTCGGGAGGGTCCTGTTGGCTATGAAGAGGCTTGCCGGCCCTTCACGTAGAAGGGGAAACAATACCCCCCAGGCCGCGCCGCCCGCGCCGACGAGCAGTATTCTTTTGTGCTCGATCGCGATTTTCAGGTTCACTTTCATGTCTGTGACCAGCCCGGCGCCGTCGGTATTGTCCCCGTATATTTCGCCGCCTTCGAATTTCAATGTGTTGACCGCTCTCGCCGTCTCGGCGCGCTCGCTTCTGGAATTCGAAAGAGCGAAGGCTTCGAACTTGAAGGGAACGGTGACGTTGCATCCCCTGCAGCCTTCCCTTCTCAGTCTTTCCACCGTTTCGGCAAAGCCGTCGAAAGGAGAAAGGACGGCCCTGTATTCGATGTCTTCCCCTGTCTGTTTCGCGAATTCTGCATGAATCAGCGGCGATTTGCTGTGCCCTACAGGATTTCCTATCACGGCATAAAGATCCGTCATTTGCTCACCATTTCGTTCGATTTCGTGAACATCCATGTCCTGTAGATGCAGAGGACATCCGTGTCCTTCCTGATGTCCTTGGGAAGGGGAGCATAGGGCGCGGCAAGTTTCGCTATCCTGATCGCGGCCTCGTCGAGGATTTTGTATCCGGAAGGGCGGACGATTTCCACCCTGTGAATTTCGCCGTTCGTCCCGATGCATACGTTGAGCAGCAGGCTGCCGAAGATCTGCCTTCTCTTGGCTTCTTCCGGAAAATTCATGCTTCCGATTCTCTCGACCTTGATGCGCCAGTCCTCGACATATCGCGCGAAGCGGTATTCCCTCGTGCTGGGCGAGACATCCGTTTCCTTGGGAATTTTCTGATAGGCATCCATGTCGTTGTCGATCTGCGCTTCCAGCCTCGCGATCTCGAGGCTTTTCTGCACCAGATCGTGGGTGTCCGCGACCTTCTTCTCGCTCTGGACCAGGGGCTTGCTTTCGTTTATCTTCGCAAGGAGATGCCTGGATTCCTGTTCCAGCTTCGCGATTCTTTCCTGATCGGTTTCGATCTGGTCCCCATGCTTCACTTCCCTGGGCGGGAGGGGCGACTTCAATCGCCTGTTTTCCGGGGTGTTGCCTCCTCCGGAAAGGTTTGCCTGGGCAAGCAGATCGGCATGGGAAGGCTTTCTCGACTTGCTGTTGACGAGGATGATCTCCAGCGGAGGCGAAGAATTCTTCATTTCCAGCGCCTTCGGCACGACGAAGACGATGCCGAAAAGAAGGAAGGCATGGATGAGGAGGGATACCAGCGCAGAGACGCTAATCCTTGCGCCCATTCTTCAGATTCTCTCCGCGAATCTTGCGTGGAGGCTGAGCTCCAGAAGATCAATATGGCTTATTTCCAGCATGACGCGCGAACCCGTCTGCATCTCCGGAAGGGAAGGCACCTTGCAGTTGAGCGGAATGCTGTCGAGCTTCACCCAGTTTTCCCGCTGCACCGTGGCGCCGATTTTCGAAACATTCTCCTGAATGAGCCATTTCAGGCACCAGTATCGCTCCATGGTGCGCTGAAGGTTGTTGTAGAGATCATGGGCCTGGTCGAAATCGCGCATGAAGACCTGTATCTCCTCCTTCTCGTAGGAAGGGGGATTGCCGCTCATCATCGACAGCAGCTGTCTCTGGTTGACGAGATCGACATATCGTCTCAAGGGCGAAGTCGTCCAGGCATATTGAGGAACGCCCAACCCCTGGTGAGGAGCGGGGACGGTTTCATGCTTCACCTTTCCGTTCATCTGGGAGCGGTATATCGCGGCATAGCCGGAGTCGGAAAGCTGCCTTGCCCATTCGGTGTTGGCGTAGATCATCAGCTCGGAGACGATCCTGTCCAGAGGCGCGCCGCGCTGCCGCTCCGTTATCGACACCCTGTCGTCTTCGACATGAAAGCTGTAGTCGATCTGTCCCGCATTGCCCGATTTCCCCCTCAGTGCTTCCAGTTTGTCGGCGAACGAGAGAAGGATGTCGAGCTCCTTCGAGAAAGGGCAGCTCGAATCGATGGTTTCATGTCTGAGGTTCGATGCGATTTCGATCGATTCGAGCATGTTCCTGGCGGAAAGCACCTCGAAATCCGGGCTGACTTCGAGATAAAGGGAAAGGACGGGGCATATCCTTTTTTCGGAAAGGGTGAAGATGTCGATGCCTTCCTGAGGGAGCATGGTGAATTTCCGCCCCGGGATATAGATCGTAGAGAGCATCTTCTGGGCATGGAGATCCGCTTCCGACCCCTTCATGATGCCTATCGAAGGCGCGGCGATATGGATGCCTATCGAGAATTTCCCTCCCGGAAGGGGCGAGACGGAAAATGCGTCGTCGATTTCCGTCGTCGTGGCATCGTCTATGCTGAAGGCTTTCGCATTCCCAGCGGGAACTTCGGGCGAAGCAATTTCGCAGCGCTCGAGGAGCGGGAGCCCTTTGGGGAAGTTCTCGAAGAAGAAGCGGTCGAGGTGGTAGTCGTGGCTCGAAGATATCGCCCCGCATTCCTGGAGGAGAGCCGGTATGGAAAGCCCTGTCTGTTCGCAGGCGGAGAGAAGCGCCTTGTACTCGACGCTGTTCTTGTCAGGGTCGTAAACGAGCCTGGGCAGCATGCCTTCGAATTCTTCAGGAAGCTTTCTTTCGACGAGCTTCGATGAAATGGATGCCTGGAGTTCGGCCAGTCTCTTCTTCTTTTCCAGGCCTGCGAGCGCAGCCTTCAGCGCGTCGACAGGCGCAGCCCTGTATTTCCCCTTGCCCTTCTTGTAGAAATACATGGGGGAGTGATGAAGCCTGATGAGCACCCCTGCTCCTTCGACAGAGGAAGGGGTGTGGCCGAAATATTCGTTGCCGAGTTCTTCGAAAGAAAACTCTTCCTCGGGGCAGCATTCCCAGAGGAAATCCGGGTCGATTTCTTCGGAGATCTTCTGGGCGGCTTCCATGAATTCCGAGAGCCCATGCCCGGAAAACCTGATCAGGACGGATGCCGCCTTGATCTTGCTTCGCTTTCCATGACTCGATTCGACTTGCAATGAGGTGGAATTGTCGACGAGGATGGAGCCCGCCTTGAATGCGCCGTCTTCCTCGTAAAATACGTTCATGAGTTCACTGGGGATGCGGTGTAGGCAAAATTATACCCTAATTCGGGAGCAGGCATGAACTTGCGCCCTTCAGGTTTGTCTTAGCTGCATTATGTGTTGACCGCCAAACGACGGAATCGCATAATGGAGCAAAACTTTGGAGACAACTCATGAATGCCATGACAGATACACCCCTGATTTTCACCGACAGCGCCGCGAACAAGGTCAGGCAGCTGATCGACGAGGAAGGCAATGCAGACCTCAAGCTCAGGGTTTTCGTGACCGGAGGAGGCTGCTCGGGCTTCCAGTACGGATTCACTTTCGACGAGAACGTCAATGAAGACGACACCACGATGGCGAAGAACGGCGTCCAGCTTCTGATCGACCCGATGAGCTTCCAGTATCTCGTCGGCGCGGAAATCGATTATCAGGAAGGCCTGGAAGGCGCGCAATTCATCATCAAGAATCCCAACGCACAGACGACCTGCGGCTGCGGCTCCTCCTTCTCGGTCTGATTCAGGCCGGGTGGATCGCTCCTAGGATCCGCCGCCCCCTGCTTCCGGTCACTTCCGGAAGGTTTCCCGGCAAACCCATGATCGCCTGGCGCGCAAGCCAGGCGAAGGCTGCCGCTTCCACCTGATCCACGTCCATCCCGAGTTTTTCGGTCGTGTCTACAGAACGATTCGGAAGAAGACTTGCTATTCTCTTCACGAGCGAGGCGTTTCGCGCGCCTCCCCCGCAGAGATAGATTTCCGAGGCCGATCCGCAATGCTTTTCGATGGCCTCCGAAACTGATTTCGCGGTCAGAATCAGTAGGGTTGCCTGGACGTCGGCAGGCTCTTCCTTGCCATTCAGGTGCTTCTCCAGCCATTTCAAGCCGAACCGCTCCCTTCCCGTGCTTTTCGGCGGCGGCATGGAGAAATAGTCGTCTTCTAGCAGGGAGTCGAGCAGTTGCTGAAGAACCTTTCCCGAAGACGCCCATTTTCCGTCCATGTCGCAGGATTTTCCATGATGGCGATGGATCCATGCATCCATCAGCATGTTACCGGGGCCGCAGTCGAATCCTTTCACCTTTCCCGCGACAGGAAGATCGGTCAGATTCGCTATTCCGCCGATATTGACGATCACCCTGTGCACATCCTTTTTCCTGAAGAGCGCATCGTGGAATGCCGGAACGAGCGGCGCGCCCTGACCGCCAGAGGCGATGTCCCTGTTCCTGAAATTGGATACCACGGTGATGCCTGTGAGCTCTGCAAGGAGAGGGGAATCGACAAGCTGTATCGAATAGCCCGATTCGGGTTTGTGGCGAATCGTCTGCCCATGGCATCCTATTGACGCGATTTCCCCGGCTCGCTTTCCGGTCTTTTCCAGAAGAAGGGACACCGATTCGGCGTAAAGCCTGGATAGCTCGATGGAGACTCGTGCAGCCCTGTTGAGCTCGTCATGATCGGGCACATGGAGGGAGAGCAGGGTTTCCTTCAGTTCTTCAGCATAGGGAAGGTAGGCATGGCCCAGCAGCAAAGGAAGGCCATTGCCGAAATCGAGCAGCACGGCATCCACCCCGTCGAGACTGGTTCCCGACATCAGGCCGATATGGTATTCGGGAGAAATCAGGCTGGCTCAGTCCAGGTTGGCCAGATTGACATTCCTCATCAGGTTCAGCCTCTGCGCAAGCGGCTGAGTCGTGGTACGGAATGCCTCTGCATATTTGGGATTGAGCGGCTTTGCGCCGGGAAGCGCGACCTTCATGGGATCGACAGGAACCTTGTCGACCCGGAACTCGTAATGGAGGTGGGGGCCTGTCGCCCATCCCGTCATGCCGACATAGCCTATGATTTCACCCTGGCTGATTTTTTCTCCCTTGTGCAGCCCCTTTGCAAAGGCGGAAAGATGGCCGTAGGCCGTCGAGAAATGCCCCTGGTGCTTGAGGACGATCAGGTTGCCGTAGCCGTGCTGGACGCCCCTGAATTCCACCCGCCCGTCTGCAGTCGCCCTGACAGGCGTGCCGATCGGCGCGCCGAAATCGACGCCCTTGTGGGCGCGCCATTTCTGCAGGAAAGGATGGAAGCGGGCCAGCGTGAAGCCGGACGTGATCCTGGAGAAGGGCAGGGGGCAGCGCAGGAAGGCCTTCCTCAGATTCTTTCCTTCAGGCGTGTAATAGCCGCCGTTTCCGCCCGGCGTCTCGAAATACACCGCCCTGTAGCTCTTTCCTTGGTTGACGAATTCCGCCGCAAGGATGCGCCCGACCCTGACAGCCTCGCCTTTGCTGTAGAGCATCTCGTAGACGACGGTGAAATGGTCGCCTCGCCTCAGGTCTTTCCTGAAATCGATGTCGGAACCGAACATGTCCGCTATCTGGGTCGCGACTGAATCGGGAAGCCCGACGCTGTCAGTCGCGGCGAAGAGTGAGCTTCCGATGGAAGCTGATTTCATCAGTATCCTGGTCTCGAGATAGGCCGACTGTTCCCTCGACTGGAGTCCCTGGGCGGTCCGCTCTACGACGAGTTCCTGTCCCTTGCCGTCCAGGTAATGCAGGTAAAGCAGCCTTCCGTTCTGGTCTGTCTTCGCCTGGACTATCTTTCCAGGCACGAGCTGGTAGAGGGAATGGGCATTGTCGGGATTGCGGAGGAAGCTGGAAGCTTCCGGATCGACAACTTTCAGCCTGGAAAGGAGGCTGCTGATCGTGTCGCCGCTCTGTATCTTTTCCTCGCGCCAGAAGGACATGTCGGTCTGCTGCGCGGAAAGATCCGGGAGCTTGACGTTTTCTATCACTGTCTGGAGCGGGATGTTGCCGGGCTGCTGATCGGGAGCGAAGCCGAAGGCGGCAATGATGCCGAAAAGGGGGATGGAAGAAGCGCCTATCAGCCAGCGCAGTTTGATTTTTCGTTCAAGGATCAGCGGTTTTTGCGTTAGAATTAGGTCTCTTATGCGCTGCATGACTTTCCCGTTTCTTCTGTCCAAGGCGGATCATAACAGAAATATAAACTTTTGGTGGATAGTATTTTGAATCGAATCGGATCATATGCGCCTGAAAATGCTATGGCGACAATCAGGAGGGGGTGCGAAGAGATCCTCGTCGAGGCTGAGCTTGTCAGGAAACTGGAGAAGGGAAAGCCGCTCAGGGTCAAGGCGGGATTCGACCCGACCGCGCCTGATCTCCATCTCGGGCATACCGTGTTGCTCAACAAGCTGAGGCAATTGCAGGATCTGGGCCATCATGCCTTTTTCCTGATCGGCGACTTCACCGGGATGATAGGAGATCCGACAGGGAAGAATGCAACGAGGCCGCCCCTTACCAGGGAGCAGGTTCTGGAAAACGCGAAATCCTATTCCGATCAGGTTTTCAGGATACTGAAGCCAGAATGCACTGAGGTCGTGTTCAATTCGAGCTGGATGGAGAAGCTGGGCTCGGCGGACATGATACGCCTTGCTTCCAATTCGACAGTCGCAAGGATGCTGGAACGGGACGATTTCGGCAAGCGCTACAAGGCCAATCAGCCGATTGCGATTCACGAATTCCTCTATCCCCTGGTTCAGGGTTACGATTCCGTTGCGCTCAATGCCGACCTCGAGCTGGGCGGGACGGATCAGAAGTTCAATCTGTTGATGGGAAGGGAGCTCCAGAAGCATTACGGGCAGGAGCCCCAGTGCATACTGACCATGCCGCTGCTCGAAGGGCTGGACGGCGTGAACAAGATGTCGAAATCGCTTGGAAATTATGTCGGGATCAACGAGGCGCCTTCGGAAATATTCGGAAAGCTGATGTCCGTTTCCGACAACCTGATGTGGCGCTATCTCGAGCTCCTTTCATTCCAGTCCATGGAAGTCATATCCGGCTGGAAAAAGGAAGTCGAGGAAGGAAGAAACCCGCGGGACATCAAGGTATTGCTCGCGCAGGAAATAGTCGGGCGATTCCATGGCGGGAAGGCTGCTGTGGCTGCCCTGGAGGATTTCGAGTCGAGATTCAGGGGAGGAGGGGTTCCCGAAGAAATCGCCGAATTCAGGCTTCAGGCGATGGACGGGGAATTGCAGCTCGTCCAGATCCTCAAGCAGACCGGACTCACTTCCAGCACTTCGGAAGCGATCAGGATGATAGGTCAGGGAGGGGTGAAGATAGACGGCGAAAAGGTGGAGGACAAGGCGCTCAAACTCGGAAAAGGAGTCGAAGCCGTCCTCCAGATAGGAAAGCGCAAGTATGCCAGGGTCTTCATAGAATGAAGCTGAAATTCACGAAGATGCAGGGATTGGGCAACGACTTCGTGGTGATCGACGCCTGTTCGACGAAGTTAGAGCTTGATCGTGAAGAATTCAGGTTTCTTGCGGACAGGCATTTCGGGATAGGCTGCGACCAGATCCTGCTCGTCGAAAAAGCCCGGGGCGACGCGGATTTCAGGTACAGGATATTCAATTCAGACGGAGGCGAAGTCGAGCAGTGCGGAAACGGCGCGAGATGCTTCGTCCGCTTCGTCCACGAAAAGAAGCTGACAGACAAGAAAGAAATAAGGGTGGAGACGCTATCCGGAGTGATCACGCCCAGACTCGAAGACGACGGCGAAGTCACCGTCGACATGGGGGAACCTGTATTCGAACCGGCGCTCATTCCCTTTCTCGCCGAGAGAATGGAACCGACCTATCGCCTAGATCTCGAAGGCGAGGAAGTCGAGATAAGCGCTCTATCCATGGGGAATCCCCATGCCGTACAGGTCGTTTCCGACATCGATTCCGCGCCTGTCGAAAGACAGGGGAAAATGATCGAATCCCATCCCAGATTTCCGAAAAGGGTGAATGCAGGCTTCATGCAGGTGATGGAAAGAGGCAGCATCAGGCTGAGGGTTTTCGAGCGGGGCGCCGGGGAGACGCTCGCATGCGGAACGGGCGCCTGCGCAGCGGTCGTGGCGGGCATCAGGCTGGGGCTGCTCGAGCACACGGTCAGGGTGAGCACGAGAGGCGGCGAGCTTGTCGTGAGATGGGAAGGGAAAGGGAGTCCTGTCTTGATGACGGGCCCCGCTGTGAGCGTTTTTGAAGGCGAGATCGAACTGAGGAAAACATGATTGATTCTGAAGAGGTTGCACGTTATTTGCAGGAAAATCCCGGATTCGCAGAACAATATCCGGACGTTCTGGCGAGCATTTACGTTCCCCATCCCCATGACGGAAGAGCCATACCGATAGGGGAGAGGCAGCTGATCACCCTCAGGGAGAAGAACAGGCTGCTCGAGACCAAGCTCAGGGAACTGATCAAGTTCGGCGAGGAAAACGATGCAATAGGTGAAAAGATGCACAGGCTTTCCATCGGGCTCCTCAGGGCCCGCTCCCTTGAAGCGCTTTTCTATGTTCTCGAAAACAGCCTGAGAGAGGATTTCGAGGTTCCCCATGTCGCGATCAGGATATGGGGAGTCGATGCTCACGGCGCCGATCTGCCGGAATTCTCCTCTCCGGGGCAAGGTCCCGTCGAGATAGCGGAAAGCCTGGTCCAGCCCCATTGCGGTCATCATATCGCGCCAGAGCTTCTTTCATGGTTCGAGGGAAGGGAGCATCTCAGGTCCTTTGCCCTTCTTCCGCTGAAAGACGAAAAGGCGATAGGTCTTCTCGTGCTGGCGTCCGAAGATCCGCAGCGTTTCGCGCCCGATATAGGAACGCTCTACCTGAAGTGGCTGGGAGAATGGGTGACAGCCGCGCTTTCCCGCTTCTGAGATGGATCTGGCGGGCTACAGATCCCATCTTCTGGACGAGCGGCGACTGAGTCCGCTCACCGCCGAGCATTACCTCAGGGATGTCGGGATTTTGCTGGATCTTGCAGGGAAAACCCCGCTTTCCGAGCTCAAGATCCATCATCTACGCCATTTCATCGCCCAGCTCCACGGCAAGGGGCTCGGCGGGAGGAGCCTCGCAAGAATGCTTTCGGCATGGCGAAGCTTTTTCAATTTTCTCGTCAGGGACCATGGCTATACCCAGAATCCCGCAGCCGGCATCCGTCCGCCGAAATCCCCCAGGCATCTTCCTGATGCGCTTTCCCCTGACGAGACGGCGAAATTTCTCGCCATCGATTCGGACGAGGATCTCGCCGTCAGGGACAGGGCGATGTTCGAGCTTTTCTATTCATCCGGCCTGAGGCTCTCGGAATTGAAGGGGCTCAAGCTCAACGACATCGATCTGGAAGAAGGGATCGTCAGGGTGACAGGAAAGGGGAACAAGACGAGGGTCGTTCCTGTCGGGAGGATGGCGATCGCTGCATTGAAGGATTGGCTCAAGGTAAGGCAATCCGGGGAACATGAGGAAATTTTCCTGAACAGGAAAGGCCTTCCCATCAGCCAGAGGGCGATACAGTACAGGATAAGCCAGTGGGGCGTGAAGCAGGGCATGCCGGGGCATGTCCATCCTCACATGCTGAGGCATTCGTTCGCATCCCACATGCTGCAGTCCTCCGGGGATTTGCGGGCCGTCCAGGAGTTGCTGGGGCATGCCAGCATTTCGACGACGCAGATCTACACCCATCTCGATTTCCAGCATCTCGCCAAGGTCTACGATTCCGCTCACCCGCGGTCGAAGAAGAAGACCTAGATCGCGATCAGGTTGGCATATTCGAGCGCGAGCCATTTCACGCCCGCCCTTCTGAAATTCACCTGGACCTGTTCGCTTCCTTCGCAGGCGAGGATCACGCCTTCTCCGAACTTGGGGTGGAACACGTTCGCGCCTATCCGCCACGGACTCTTCTTTTCCGCGTATGAAGGTTGGACTTCGTTCCTGACCGGAATGCCTATCGGCTGGATGAGTTCCTGGGGGATTTCGCTCAGGAATCGGGAGGGAATGTTGTAGTTCGTCTGCCCGTGCAGCATCCTGCTCTGCGCGCAGGTGAGGTAAAGCCTTTTTCTTGCCCTTGTGAGGGCGACATACATCAGCCTGCGCTCCTCTTCTATCCCGCCTGCCTCGTTCCTGCTGTTGCTGTGGGGAAAAAGACCTTCTTCCAGGCCGCTGATGAAAACGGCATTAAATTCCAGTCCTTTTGCGGAATGAACGGTCATCAGCTGGACAGCGTCATCCCCTTCCCCGCTCTGCCTCTCCCCCGCTTCGAGCGCTGCATGGGAAAGGAATTCCGAAAGGGGATCCCCTTCCGTTTCGAAAATCGCTGCGGCATTCACCAGTTCGTCGAGGTTTTCCAGCCTCTCCTCGCCGTCCTTCTCGTTCATGTAATGCGATTTCAGCCCGCTTCTATCGATCGCGGTTTCGACCATTTCCGAAAGGGAGGATCCTTCGCATTCCGCCTTCATCGAGTCGATCAGTCTGGCGAAATCTCCGGGCTTCTTGCCTGCGCGGCAGGCAGCCGAATAGAGGCTTGCGGATCCCGCATCCTTCTGGAGCGACTCTATCGATTTCGCGCCTATCCCTCTTGCAGGGAAATTGATGACGCGCAAGAATGCCCCGTCATCCTCGGGATTGTGGACGAGCCTCAGATAAGCAAGCGCATGCTTGATTTCCTGTCTCTCGAAGAACCTCAGGCCGCCGTAGACCCTGTATGGAAGATTGGCATTGAAAAGCGCATGCTCCAGCACCCTTGACTGCGCGTTCGACCTGTAAAGAAGCGCGATGTCGGAGAGCATGACGCCTTCGCCATGGAGGGACCTGATCTCGTCGACGATGTATTCCGCTTCCTGAAGATCAGTGGGCGCATTGTAGAAGCGAAGCCGCTCTCCCCTGGCGTCGCTCGTCCATAGATTCTTTCCCAGACGCGAGGCATTGTGCCTGATCAAGGCATTGGCTGCATCGAGTATGTTTCCGTGCGAGCGGTAGTTCTGCTCGAGCTTGATGATGTTCTCGACATGGAAATCCTTCTCCAGCTCCCTCATGTTTCCGGTATCCGCGCCCCTGAATGCGTAGATGGACTGGTCGTCGTCGCCCACTGCGAATACAGCGCTTCCCTTTCCCGCGAGAAGCTTGAGCCAGAGATACTGTAGCCTGTTGGTGTCCTGGAATTCGTCTATCAGGATATGCCTGAAGCGCTGCTGGTAATGCTCCCTGATGATCTGGTTGTTCCTGAGAAGCTCATAGGATCGGAGAAGGAGCTCTGCGAAATCGACGACGCCTTCCCGGTTGCACTGCGCTTCGTAGGAGGAATAGATTTCCTGCCTCGTCCTCGTGTAGCTGTCGTATGCCGCGATGTCGTGAGGCCTCAGCCCCTGCTCCTTCTGGGCGTTGATGAAATGCTGCAGATCCCTCGGAGGATACTTTTCCTCGTCAAGATTGAGGCTTCTGATCACGCGCTTCACCGCGGCCAGCTGGTCTGCGCTATCCATGATCTGGAATGTGGCAGGAAGCCCCGCATCCCCGTGATGGGCTCGAAGCATCCTGTTGCAGAGCCCGTGAAACGTGCCTATCCACATCCCCCTGATGCTGATCGGGATCATCGCGGAAATCCGCGTCATCATTTCCCTTGCAGCCTTGTTGGTGAAGGTGACGGCCATGATTTCATGGGGGGAGGCCCCCTGGCCCTGGACGAGATAGGCGATGCGGGAGGTCAGCACGCGGGTCTTTCCGCTTCCTGCGCCTGCGAGGACGAGCGCGGAGCGGTGGGGGAGAGTGACTGCTTCGATCTGCTGGGGATTCAGTCCCGAGAGGATTTCCATCTGGTGGAGCGGGGAACCATGGGTTCCCCGCCGATAGGGCTTACTTGTTCTTGATCATGTCGCTCATCATCGGGGCGAGGATCACCTCGAGCGCGAAGCTCATCTTTCCTCCGGGCACAACGAGGGTGTTGGCTCGGGACATGAACGAATCGTGGATCATGTTGAGGAAATAGGGGAAATCCACGCCGTGCGGATCGCGGAAGCGCACCACCACGAAGCTCTCGTCCAGCGTCGGAATGTCGCGGGCGATGAAAGGGTTGGAGGTGTCCACGGTCGGGACGCGCTGGAAATTGATGTGCGTCCTGGAGAACTGCGGCGTGATGAAGTTGATGTAATCGGGCATCCTGCGAAGGATGGTGTCGACAGTCGCCTCAGCGGAATAGCCGCGCTCTGCCGCATCCCTGTGGATCTTCTGTATCCATTCAAGGTTGACGATGGGGACGACGCCCACGCCGAGGTCGACATGCTGCGACGCATCCACTTTCTCTGTTTTCACCAGGCCGTGCAGTCCTTCGTAGAAGAGGATGTCTGAACCCGCGTCGATGTCTTCCCAGGGGGTGAATTCTCCGGGATTGAGGCTCGTTCCCAGGCGCGCATTGTGCTCGCGCGCTTCCTCGTCGCTGTGGATGTAGTAGCGGCGCTTGCAGGTTCCGGTATCGCCGTATGTCTTGAAGGTGTCGGCTATCTTGTCGAAATGGTTCGCTTCAGGTCCGAAATGGCTGGGCGCCTGCTCCCCTTTCTTTTCAGCCTCGGCCACCGCTGCGCGGAAAGCCTTGCGGTCCATGCTGTGCAGGCTATCCCCCTCGATCACTGCCGCATGGATGTGTTCGCGCCTGAAAATGTTTTCGAAAGCGCGCTTGACTGTTGTAGTGCCCGCACCTGATGAGCCGGTCACGGCAATAACAGGGTGTCTTTTCGACATGTTTTATCTCCTGGACTGATTGAAACCTTTCTATCCCGATACTTTAACAGAATGTGCCGATTTTAGACAGGCTCCGTTAACCTTCAAGGCTTCTGGCAGGGTATAATCAAATGTTCGATACGACAAAAATTGGGATCCTATGCATTCGCAATACCAGCCCGCGGCCATCGAGACAGAAATCCAGAAGGAATGGGAGGAATCGGGCGCTTTCAGGGCGCTCAAAGGGGGCGGCAAGCCGAAATACTACTGCCTGTCCATGTTCCCCTATCCTTCCGGGAAGCTTCACATGGGGCATGTGCGGAACTACACCATTGGGGACGTCCTTTCGCGTTATCACAGGATGAAGGGATGCAACGTGCTCCAGCCGATGGGCTGGGATGCTTTCGGTCTGCCTGCAGAGAACGCTGCGATGGCGAACAATGTCGCGCCTGCCGCCTGGACCTATTCGAACATCGAATACATGAAGGCGCAGTTGAAGTCGCTCGGGCTGGGGCTCGACTGGTCCCGCGAAGTCACGACCTGCAAGCCGGAATATTACAGATGGGAGCAGTGGCTCTTCACCAGGCTCTTCGAAAAGGGCGTGATCTACAAGAAGCTCTCGACAGTGAACTGGGATCCCGTAGACCAGACCGTGCTCGCCAACGAACAGGTGATAGACGGGCGGGGCTGGCGTTCGGGCGCGCTCGTGGAAAAAAGGGAAATCCCGATGTATTTCTTCCGCATCACGCAATATGCGGAAGAGCTGCTTGAAGACCTGGACAGGCTGGAAGGGTGGCCTGAACAGGTGAAGACCATGCAGAGGAACTGGATAGGGAAGAGCTACGGTGTGCGCTTCGCATTTCCCTGCAGGCTCGATGGCGAGCTCGATCAGCTATGGGTCTACACCACGCGCGCAGACACCATCATGGGCGTGACCTTCGTCGCGGTCGCGGCGGAACATCCCCTTGCGCTGCGCGCCGCCCGGAACAATCCGGATTTGGCTCAATTCATCGAGGAATGCAGGCAGGGCGGAATTGCTGAAGCCGACATCGCGACCATGGAAAAGAAGGGCATGGATACCGGGATCAGGGTCAATCATCCCATCACGAACGAGGAAGTCCCTGTCTGGGTGGGGAACTACGTGCTGATGGGCTACGGCGAAGGCGCGGTGATGGCGGTTCCCGCCCACGACGAGCGCGATTTCCACTTTGCGAAGAAATACGGCCTTCCGATCCGACAGTCGATTCAGGTTCCAGGCGAGGTATTTTCAGCTGATGGCTGGGCGGAATGGTATGGCGACAAGGAGAAAGGTTTCTGCATCGATTCGGGCAAGTACGACGGATTGAATTATCAGCAGGCGGTGGATGCGATTTCAGCTGACTTGAAGGAAAAGGGGCTGGGCGACAAGCAGGTTCAGTTCCGCTTGAGGGACTGGGGCATTTCCAGGCAAAGATACTGGGGCTGCCCGATTCCCGTCATCCACTGCGGAAATTGCGGCGACGTTCCCGTCCCGGACGAAGATCTGCCTGTGGTTCTGCCGGAGAACGTGGTGCCCGACGGCGCCGGCTCGCCTCTTGCGAAGATGCCGGAATTCTTCGAGACGACCTGCCCGAAATGCGGCGGGAAGGCGCGCCGGGAAACAGACACGATGGACACATTCGTCGAGTCTTCCTGGTATTACGCCCGCTATTCGAGCCCCGGCTGCGAAACTGGAATGGTCGAAAAAAAGGCGGCCGAATACTGGCTTCCCGTGGACCAGTACATCGGCGGAATCGAGCATGCGATCCTTCATCTTCTCTATGCCCGCTTCTTTCACAAGCTGATGCGGGACGAGGGGCTTGTTCCCGGGGAAGAGCCTTTCAGGAACCTGCTGACGCAGGGCATGGTGGTCGCGCCGACCTTTTATCGCGAAGAGGCGAACGGCAAGAAGCGCTGGATCAACCCGGCCGAAGTGGATGTCGAGACGGATCCCAAGGGTCGCCCTGTCGGCGCGAAACTGAAGGCCGACGGCGGGCCGGTTTCGGTAGGCGGCATCGAGAAGATGTCGAAGTCGAAGAACAACGGCGTCGATCCGCAAGGGATCATAGACGAATACGGTGCGGACACGGCAAGGCTTTTCATGATGTTCGCATCCCCTCCCGAGCAGTCCCTCGAATGGTCGGATGCAGGCGTGAAAGGCGCCTTCCGCTTCCTGCGGGGGCTTTGGGGTTTCGCACATGAAATCAGGGACATGTTGGCTTCCGAAATGGCCGGCGCAGCCCTGTCGCGCGTCGAGGGGAATCAGAAGCTTGCGAGAAGGGAAATCCACCTCAACCTGAAAAAGGCCAATGACGATTACCGGCGCTGCCAGTTCAACACCGTGATTTCCGCGGCGATGAAGATGCTGAACGTGCTGGAGGATCTTCACCGTTCGCCCGGTTCCGAGGCGAACAGGGTTGATCATGCAGCGGTCATGAAGGAAGGATTCGGCATACTGCTCAGGATGCTCTCTCCGGTGACGCCCCATATTTCGCAGAAGCTCTGGCGAGAGCTGGGTTACGGTGAAAGCATACTCGATGCGCCGTGGCCGGAACATGAAGAAGATGCGCTCGTGCAGGACGAAATCGAGCTCGTCGTTCAGGTAAACGGAAAGCTGAGGGGCAATGTCAGTGTGGCGAGAACTGCCTCCAGGGAGGAGATCGAAGTCCTTGCGCTGAAGGCCGCGGAAAAATACATGGAAGGCCGCCCGGTGAAGAAGGTCATCGTCGTTCCGGGACGTCTGGTCAATATCGTGGTCTGACATGAAAAAGATCGCGATCCTGCTGATTGCCTTCCTGCTCGCCTCCTGTGGATTCCATCTCAGGGGGCAGCAGAGCATGCCTTTCGATACCCTCTTCATTTCTCCTCCTGATTCGCCGCTTGCCATTGTGCTCAGAAAGGCGATCGAGCATGGAAGCAAGGCGCATGTCGTGCATGCGCCTGCAAAGGATGCCTACAGGCTCGAGATTCTCGATGAGACGACTGACAGGATCATCCTTTCGCTCGATGCAACCGGCCAGGTAAGGGAATACCAGCTCCAGTACAAGGTGACATTCAGATTTCTCGATCCGAAAGGCAACGTGCTCATCCCGAGAAGCGAGCTTTTCCTGACCAGGCTGCTGAGCTACAGCATTTCGGAAATCCTCGCGAAGGAAAGCGAAGCGCAACTCCTGAACAAGGACATGATGAATGATGCGGTATTCCAGATCATGCGCAGGCTTGCCGCAGTGAAGCCAGATGAAAATTGATTCGTCGAGGCTTTCTGCGCATCTCGAAGGCTCGCTGAAATCCCTCTATGTGGTGCATGGCGACGCGCCGCTGCTGCAGATCGAGTCATGCGACGCGATCAGGGAAAGCGCGAGGAAGTCCGGCTTCGCAGAGCGGGAGGTGCTGACGGCGGAGCAGGGTTTCGATTGGCAGGATTTGGTCGATGCGTCAAGAAGCCTGTCGCTTTTCAGTCCCAAGAAGCTCATCGATTTCAGGATCCCTTCAGGCAAGGTGGGAGTGGAGGGCGCGAAAGTCCTGCAGTCCTACTGCGAAGACCTGCAGCCCGACGTGATCACATTGATCAGCTTCCCGAAGCTAGACAGGCAGGCGCTTTCTTCGAAATGGTTCGAGGCGCTCGAAAGCAAGGGCGTCGCCGTCTCGGCCAATACGATCGAAAGGGAGGCGCTTCCTGCGTGGATAGCGCAAAGGTTGGTCCTTCAAGGACAGAAGGCGGAAAGCGAAGCGCTGGCGTTTCTGGCGGAGAGCGTCGAAGGCAATCTGCTTGCGGCTCACCAGGAAATAAGGAAGCTCGGCCTGCTCTATCCTGAAGGAAATCTGTCATTCGATGAGGTCAAGCAGGCTGTTCTCGATG
Source organism: Pseudomonadota bacterium (assembly GCA_021848825.1). Lineage (GTDB taxonomy): Bacteria > Pseudomonadota > Gammaproteobacteria > Burkholderiales > JABEVD01 > JABEVD01. The sequence continues at coordinate 23,787 of JAJZTQ010000021.1, read as the reverse complement.
TCGCCAGATACGACATATTCCAGCTCGGGGAGGCGATGCTTTCGAAGAATGTCAGGCGCTTCGTCAGGATACTCGAGGGCCTGAAGGGGGAAGGCGTCGCGGAATCGCTCGTCCTCTGGCAGCTTGCCGACGACTTCAGGGCCATCCACAGGTTCGCCTCCGGAATCAGGATCGGCAAGCAGCCTGCGCAGGTTTTGCGCGATGCGAGGATATGGGGGCCGAGGGCGAACCTCGTTCAGAAGGCTGGCCGTATCGGCATCGAGGCCGTGGACGCAATGCTCGCGAGGGCGTCTGAAATAGACATGATGATCAAAGGGTTGCGAAAGGGAGATGTATGGGACGAGCTGCTTCAGCTCGGGCTGAATTTCGCAGCCAATGGCAAAAACGGATAAAATGCTTTTTTTTCGGGGTTCGACATGGACATCAAAAGCTATATGGACAAGATCGGGAGGCAGGCTAGAGCCGCTTCCAGGTCGATGGCGAGAGCCGATACTGCAGCCAAGAACAGGGCGCTGGAGGCGATCAGCAAGGCCATAGAAAGGGAGGCTGACAGCCTGGTCGAGGCGAACGCCAAGGATCTCGAGGGGGCGAAGGCCAGGAATCTCGATGCGGCGATGATAGACCGCCTGACCCTTTCCAGGAAAAGCATCGCATCGATGAGCGAAGGGCTTCTGCAGATCGCTTCTCTTGCTGATCCGGTCGGGGAAATAAGCGACCTGAAATACCGCCCCACCGGCATCCAGGTCGGGAGGATGCGCGTGCCTCTGGGCGTGATAGGCATCATCTACGAGGCGAGACCCAATGTCACTGCCGATGCGGCTGGACTCTGCCTGAAGTCAGGCAATGCGGCGATCCTTCGCGGCGGATCGGAGGCGCTTCACTGCAACCAGGCCATCGCAAGGCTCGTTCACGAAGGGCTTCGCGCTGCCGGACTTCCCGAGGCCGCCGTGCAGGTTGTCGAAACGGCTGACAGGGCGGCAGTCGGCGAGCTGATCACCATGAAGGATCATGTCGACGTGATCGTGCCCAGGGGAGGAAAGGGGCTCATCGAAAGGATATCTCGTGAGGCCACGATTCCGGTCATCAAGCATCTTCACGGCGTATGCCACGTGTACATCGACGACGATGCGGATCATGTAAAGGCGCTGAAAGTTGCGGACAATGCCAAGACGCAGCGCTACGGGACATGCAATACCATGGAAACGCTGCTGGTCGCAGCAGGCATCGCCGAAAGCATTCTTCCCCCGCTCTGCGCGATCTATGTCGAAAAAGGGGTGGAATTGAGGGGGGACGAGGCCGCCCGGAAAATCTTCCCGAAGATGAATGAAGCGACCGAGGAAGACTGGAAAACGGAATATCTGGCGCCCATACTCAGCATACGGGTGGTTGGCGGATTGGACGAGGCGATGGATCACATCGCGCTTTACGGTTCGCAGCATACCGATGCCATCGTCACGGAGGATTATTCGAAAGCCAGGCGTTTTCTGAGGGAAGTCGATTCGAGCTCGGTGATGGTGAATGCCTCTACCCGTTTCGCTGACGGCTTCGAATACGGGCTGGGCGCGGAAATCGGCATTTCGACGGACAAGCTGCACGCAAGGGGGCCTGTCGGGCTGGAAGGGCTGACGAGCCAGAAATTCATCGTCCTTGGGGACGGTCAGGTCAGGACCTGAGGAGGAAAAATGGAAATAAAAGTGCCGGGAATCGGCAATTTCAAGGATGTGGCAGTCATCGAGGTGGCGGTCAAGCGCGGGGATCATGTCGAGAAGGACGCGAGCCTCATCACGCTGGAGTCCGACAAGGCGACGATAGAGGTTCCTTCCCCCCATGCCGGAATCGTCAGGGATGTGGCAGTCAAGGTGGGCGATCTGGTCTCGGAAGGTTCGCTCATCCTTCACATGGATGTCGAATCTTCGGCGAAGGAAGAAGCTGCATTGCCCAGGGAAGAGGCCGATCTCCACGCCGAAGTGCTGGTGCTCGGTGCTGGTCCCGGAGGCTATACTGCGGCGTTTCGTGCCGCCGACCTCGGAAAGCGCGTCGTCCTTGTGGAGCGTCACGAGAATCTCGGCGGGGTCTGCCTCAATGTCGGATGCATTCCTTCGAAAGCGCTTCTCCATGTCGCAAAGGTCATCACCGAAGCCGAAGAAGTCGGCCGTCACGGGGTTTCCTTCGGCAAGCCGCAGATCGATATCGATGCGGTCAGGAATTGGAAGGAATCGGTTGTGGGAAAGCTGACGAAAGGGCTTTCAGGTCTTGCCAGGCAGCGCAAAGTGAAGGTGGTGAGGGGGGAAGGAAAATTCGTTTCTTCGGGGATGTTGGAAGTTGCGACGAATGAAGGGAGCTTGAGGATCAATTTCGATCACGCGATCATCGCTGCGGGGTCGAGCGTGGCCAAGATTCCGGGGTTTCCCTACGAAGACGAAAGAATCATCGATTCGACAGGGGCGCTTGCCCTGGGTTCGATTCCGGAAAGGCTGCTCGTCGTGGGCGGGGGGATCATCGGGCTCGAGATGGCAACTGTATACAGCGCGCTCGGATCGAAAATCACCGTGGTGGAATGGATGGATTCCCTCATTCCCGGCGCCGACAAGGATGTCGTCAGGCCTTTGCAGAAGCATGTGGAATCCCGTTATGAAGCCATCATGCTGAAGACGAAGGTTTCGAAAATGGAGGCCCTGCCGGAAGGCATCAGGGTTCATTTCGAGGGGGAGAAGGCGACCGAACCTCAGTTGTTCGACAAGGTGCTGATGGCGGTCGGCAGGCGTCCGAACGGAAAGCTGATAGGCGCGGAAAATGCCGGAATCAATGTCGACGAGCGCGGCTTCATCCCGGTCGACAAAACCTGCAGGACGAATGTTCCCAACATTTATGCGATAGGGGATGTCGTCGGGGAGCCGATGCTCGCCCACAAGGCAACCTATGAAGCGAAGATCGCAGCGGAAGCGATAGCCGGGCACAAGGTCGCCTGTGATGCACTCACGATTCCTTCGGTGGCCTATACTGATCCCGAAGTGGCCTGGATGGGGCTGACGGAAAAGGAAGCGAAAGAGAAGGGAATTGAATTTGAAAAGGCTGTTTTCCCGTGGGCTGCAAGCGGGCGCTCGCTGTCGATGGGGCGGGATGAAGGCATGACCAAGCTTCTTTTCGAGAAGGATACGAAAAGGCTTCTTGGCGCCGCCATGACGGGGAGCCACGCAGGGGAGCTGATTGCCGAAATGGTGCTTGCGCTTGAAATGGGAGCGGATGCAGAAGACATCGCACTCACGATTCATCCCCATCCCACGCTTTCCGAAACTTCCATGTTCGCATCGGAGATCGAGCTCGGAAGCATTACGGATCTTTACATGAAGCGAAAGTAAGCGGTTGCAATCAAGAGACTCATGAATGTTCGTCTGAGGGAAATTCCCTACAATTACACTTCCTTTTCGGATCGTGAAATCGTCATCAGGATCCTGGGGGAAGCTGCGTGGGAAGTGCTCAACGAGTTGAGGAGCGAGAGGAAGACAGGGCGTTCGGCCAGGATGCTTTACGAAGTGCTGGGCGATATCTGGGTTGTTTCCAGGAATCCCTATCTGCAGGACGATCTGCTCTCGAACAGGCAAAGGCGAAATGCGCTGGTCGGCGCACTGCGTCACAGGCTTGCCGCAATAGAGGAGAGGCGCCAGGAGAACGAGAAGGTGAGGTTTCTTCTCGGGAAGGCGCATGAAGCCGTGAACGCCTTCGAGCTTGAATTCGAAGAAGTCCTGGGTCTCAGAAAAAGGGCGATGAGGCTTCTTTCTAGGTTCACCAGGAAGGACAATGTCGCATTCGACGGATTGGCCCGTGTATCCCATGTCACGGATGCGACAGACTGGCGAGTCGAATATCCTTTCGTCGTGGTGAGCCCGGACGGAGAGGAGGAAATAGCAGACATCGTATCCGCCTGCATCGAACTCGAACTCACGATCATCCCGCGGGGAGGGGGAACAGGCTATACGGGCGGCGCCGTTCCGCTCACCAAACGCTCGGCCGTGATCAATACCGAAAAACTGGAGGCGCTGGGACCGATCGAGCGGATCGTTCTGCCGGGACTTGATCAGGAGGTTCCGACAGTCCGTTGCGGCGCAGGGGTGGTGACCCGTCGAGTCATGGACAGGGCTGAAGAAGGCGGCTATGTCTTCGCGGTGGACCCGACTTCGGCGGATGCATCCTGCATAGGCGGAAACGTCGCCATGAATGCGGGGGGGAAGAAGGCGGTGCTGTGGGGAACGGCGCTCGACAATCTCGCTTCATGGAAGATGGTCACGCCGGATGCGAACTGGCTTCTTGTCGAGAGGCTGGATCACAACCTGGGCAAGATACACGACGCAGAAAAGGCGAGATTCAAAATCAGCCGCTATGCCCGTGAAGGAAACAGGCTTCTGGAAGAGCCCGAGATCCTCGAAATTCCGGGTGCGAAATTCAGGAAGGCCGGGCTCGGAAAGGATGTCACCGACAAATTCCTTTCAGGGCTTCCCGGAATACAGAAGGAAGGGTGCGACGGCATCATCACTTCGGCCACATTCATCCTTCACAGGATGCCTAATCATACGAGAACGGTCTGTCTCGAGTTCTTTTCCGAAATCAGGGATGCCGTTCCGGCGATCGTCGAAATCAAGGATTATCTCGACGCCCATGCAAATGCGACGCTTGCCGGCCTCGAGCATCTCGATGCCCGCTATCTCAAGGCAGTGGGGTATTCGACGAAATCCCGTCCGGGTTTGCCGAAAATGGTGCTGCTTGCCGACATCGTGGGGGAGGAAGAGAGCGAAATTGCCGCTGCCGCATCCCATGTGGTCAGGATAGCCAATCTTCGCGGGGGGGAAGGGGCCATCGCCGTCACGCCTGAGGCGAGAAAGAAGTTCTGGCTGGACAGGGCGCGCACTGCTGCGATAGCAAAGCATACCAATGCTTTCAAGATCAACGAGGATGTCGTGATTCCGCTCGACAGGCTCGGCGACTATTCCGACGGCATAGAGCGGATCAACATCGAACTTTCGATCAAGAACAAGCTGAGACTCCTCGATGCGCTGGACGCCCTTTTCGAAGAAGAGCTTCCGCTGCTGCAGGATGAGGAGAAGATTCATGCCGAGGAGCTGCTTGGAAACAGGGTGGGATTGGCAAGGACGCTTGTCGGGCAGACCAGGGCGCGCTGGCAAAGCCTGCTCGAAACCCTGGATTCAGCAGACGAGACGACATTCAGGGCGCTTCAGTCCCACAGCATCAGGGTTTCATGGAAGAGCGAAATCCGGGAGCAGCTGCAGAGGATTTTCGCCGGAAGGGTATACCAGAAGATCCTGGAAGAATGCGATGCCGTTCACGCAAGGATACTGAAATCCCGCGTGTTCGTCGCGCTCCACATGCATGCCGGCGACGGCAACGTGCACACCAACATTCCCGTCAATTCGGACGATTACCTGATGCTTCAGGAAGCGAATGAAGCCGTGGCGAGGATCATGAGGCTGGCCAAATCCCTGGAAGGCGTGATTTCAGGAGAGCACGGAATAGGCATCACCAAGCTGGAATTCCTCGAAAAAGCGGAGATCGAGCAGTTCTCGGCTTACAAGCAGAAGGTCGATCCGGAAGGAAGGTTCAACAAGGGAAAGCTCATCGAGGGATCCGATCTCAGGAATGCCTATACGCCGAGCTTCAACCTTCTGGAACTCGAGAGCCTGATCCTCGAGCAAAGCGAGATAGGCGAGATTTCCGATTCGATCAAGGACTGCATGCGCTGCGGCAAGTGCAAGCCTGTCTGCAATACCCATATCCCCAGAGCCAATCTGTTGTACAGCCCCAGAAACAAGATACTGGGGGCTAGCCTGCTGGTGGAGGCCTTCCTTTACGAGGAGCAGACGAGAAGGGGCGTGTCTTTCAGGCATTTCGACGAATTCAGCGATGTCGCGGATCATTGCACCGTCTGCCACAAGTGCAAGAATCCCTGTCCGGTCAAGATCGATTTCGGCGATGTTTCCATCGTGATGCGCAACTTCCTCAAGAAACAGGGGAAGAAAAAAACCAGCCCCGGCACCTGGGCGGCGATGCTCTTTCTGACGACGAGCGATCCTGAAATGATCGCGATGACTAGAAAATTCATGATCGAATGGGGCTACAGGATGCAGCGGGTGGGCCATGCCTTGTTCAGGAAGCTCGGATTGCTCAGGGATCAGGTCGCCCATCCTCCCGCCACAGTGGGGAGGCCGCCTGTTCGTTCGCAGGTCATCCATTTCCTCAACAAACCGATGCCGGGAAACCTGCCGAAGAAGACTTCCAGGGCGCTGCTCGACATAGAGGACAATACCATCGTTCCGGTGATCAGGGATTCGAAGAAGGTGAACGAGGATTCGGATGCCGTATTCTATTTCCCCGGCTGCGGCTCGGAGCGCCTCTTCGGCCAGGTCGGGCTTGCCACTCAGGCGATGCTTTTCGAGATCGGCGCGCAGACTGTCCTTCCCCCTGGATACCTCTGCTGCGGTTATCCCCAGACCTCCGCTGGAGAAGGGGAAAAGGGGCAGGAAATCATCACGAAGAACCGCGTGCTTTTCCACAGGGTCGCCAATACGCTCAATTATCTCGACATCAAGACGGTCGTCGTTTCATGCGGAACCTGCATGGACCAGCTGCTGAAATACGAGTTCGAGAAGATATTTCCGGACTGCAGGCTTCTCGACATACACGAATATCTGCTCGAGAAGGGCGTCAGGATGGACGGGCTCAACGGAACTCGCTACATGTACCACGATCCCTGCCATACGCCCATGAAAACGCACGATCCCCTCGATGTGGCCAACAGGTTGATCGGAAAGGAAGTGCTTCTGAGCGAAAGGTGCTGCGGGGAAGCCGGGACCCTTGCCGTGACCCGCCCTGACATTTCCACCCAGGTGAGGTTCAGGAAGCAGGAAGAGATCATCAGCGTCGCGGATAGAATCGGGACATCGGGGCCGATCAAACTGCTCACCTCCTGCCCTTCTTGCCTCCAGGGCTTGTCCCGCTATAATGAAGATACGGGCATCGAGGCGGACTACATCGTGGTCGAAATGGCGCGCCACCTTCTGGGGGAAAACTGGATGGCTGATTATGTCGAGAAGGTGAACAGGGGTGGAATAGAGCGGGTCCTCCTCTGATGTGCGAGCTTTGCGAAAGGACGGGCGGGAGTCTGGTCTGGCAAGACGGGTTCTGCAGGGTCGTTCTCGTGGACGACGAGGATTACCCGGGTTTTTGCAGGGTGATCATCAATCGCCATGTCGCCGAAATGACCGATCTCGATCATGCCGAGAGAATGGCGCTGATGAAGGTCGTCTTCTGCGTGGAAAGAGGTATCAGGGATGTCCTTTTGCCCGACAAGATCAATCTTGCAAGCCTTGGCAATGTCATTCCCCATCTCCACTGGCACGTCATTCCGAGATTCGAATCGGATCGCCATTTTCCGAATCCGATCTGGGGTAAACCCTTGAGGGAGCAATCCGTCCCGTTGCCACCGGGCTGGGAAAAGGAGCTTGTCTCCAGGATAAGCGCAATTCTGGAAGATGAAGCCGGTAAAGCTCACTGATCGCGCAACCAGCGAGAGGGATAGGTGCATGAACCGCTAGTCAGCATCATCATGCCTGCATTCAACGCGAAAGCATGGGTGATCGATGCCTTGTCGAGCCTGATCGAGCAGACTTATCGGAACTGGGAATTGATCCTGGTGAGCGACGACAGCGAAGATTACGCGGAAATTCTGCCTGCGGACCGGAGAATCAGGCCTTGCAGAAGCGGCCGGCATGCCTCCGGCCCTGCCGCTGCCAGGAATGTCGGTCTTCTCCACGCGAGAGGGGAGCTTGTAACCCATCTCGATACCGATGATCTCTTTCATCCGGAGCGCCTGGAAAGACTCGCACCCCTCGCCCTGAAGCACGGCGCGGCGCTCGACAACATGCGCATCATCGATTTCGACGATGGCAATCTCATTGCCTTTCTTTTCGACGACTCGAGAAGTTCGCTGAGCTTCGATGATGCGCTCGAGTTGAATCACCCCTTTTTCCCTGTCTACAGGAGAACGCTTCTTTCCAGATGGGACGAAGAAATTTCATTCGCCGAGGACGTGCTTTTCAATCTGAGGGCCATCTCCAGGCTGAACCGGGTTCCTGTCCTGAACATGCCGCTCATGGATTACAGGGTGAGACCCGGGTCGATTTCCTGTTCGTCGGGAAGCGGAGAACGCGCGGAAGAAGCCTATTGTTCGATAATCGGCAGGCTCGATGCCTTCGGCATGGGCTTCAGCCAGGGGAGGAGGAGGGCATTGAGGCGCATGTTCGAAAGAAAGGCGAGACTCAACCGGTCTTTTTTGAACCTCAAAGACGAAATCGACATCAAAAGCTTTGCCGAATATGCGTCGATTCTTGGCGCAGGGCATGAGGAAGAACAGACATGTTCTTGACATTTTCGGTGCATGTTATAATTTACACGATTTGATCTTTGGCCTTCGATCTACATGCAGCTACATGCTTTTGGCATCAATCATCAGACTGCGCCTGTTGACGTACGCGAAAAGGTTGCCTTCCAGCCTGATTCCATGGCGAACGCGCTGCGCGACCTGGTCGATACCTGCAGGGTCAAGGAAGCCGCGATCATTTCGACCTGCAACAGGACTGAAATCTATTGCAATGCGACTGATCCGGCGCCCGCCATCGACTGGCTCGCGAGCTATCACAGGCTGAAAACGCAGTATATCGCGCCCTATCTCTACACATTTCCCCGCGGCGAGGCGGTCAAGCATGCCTTCAGGGTGGCAAGCGGACTGGATTCCATGGTGATAGGGGAGCCGCAGATTCTCGGCCAGTTCAAGCAGGCCGTCGGTTTCGCGGAACAGGCTGGAACGCTGGGCTTCTTGCTCCACAAGCTTTTCCAGAGAACCTTCTCGGTCGCGAAAGAGGTCAGGAGCCAGACGTCGATCGGTTCGAGCTCGGTGTCGATGGCTGCGGCCGCGGTCAGGCTCGCCGAGCGGATCTTTCCGGCCATAGGCGACCAGAACGTTCTCTTCATAGGCGCAGGCGAGATGATCGAGCTCAATGCCATGCATTTTGCGGCGCACAACCCGAGAAAGATCACCGTCGCAAACAGGACGCTCGAGCGGGCAAGGCAGCTTGCGGCCCGATTCAACGGGCAGGCCATCACGCTGAACGAACTTCCCGAGCATCTCGCGCAGAACGACATCATCATCACTTCCACGGCGAGTCAGCTTCCCATTCTTGGAAAGGGGATGGTGGAGCGGGCGATCAAGGCGAGGAGGCACAGGCCCATCTTCATGGTCGATCTCGCCGTGCCGAGAGATATCGAACCTGAAGTCGCGGAACTCGACGACGTTTTCCTCTATACCGTGGACGATCTTTCGGGCGTGGTCAGGGAAGGGCTGACATCGAGGCAAAGCGCAGTCGCGCAGGCGGAAGTGATCATCGATTCCAACGTCAGCCATTTCATGGATTGGCTGGAGTCCAGGGAAATCGTTCCGACTATCAGGGCGCTCAGGGATCACGGCGAGCGCCAGCGCAGGCACGAACTCGAACGGGCGATGCGCATGCTTGCAAAAGGAGAGGACCCGGGGAAAGTGCTGGAATCGCTGAGCGTCGGCCTCACCAACAAGTTCCTGCATGTGCCGAGCCATGCGCTGAATCATGCCAATTCCGAAGAGCGCGACGAACTCGTCGACCTCGTGAACAGGCTCTACCGTCTCCATCTTCCTGAATGAACAAGAGCATAGCAGTCAAGCTCGCGAGGCTGTGCGAGCGGCTTGACGAGCTCGACCGCCTGCTTGCGGCCGAGAATGCGACGAGCAACATCGAAAATTACAGGAAGCTCTCCAGAGAGCATGCGGAAATCTCGCCCATCGTTTCCCTTTACAGCGAATACGAGAAATGCGAGGAGGATATCGTTGTCGCCCAGGAAATGATGAGCGATCCCTCGACGCGCGAATTCGGAGAATCAGAGCTTCGCCAGGGGCGCGAAAGACTGGCCGAAATCTCGTCCGAGCTTCAGAAGCTGCTCCTTCCCAAGGACCCCAACGACGAAAGAAACCTTTTCCTCGAGATCAGGGCGGGCACGGGGGGAGACGAATCGGCGATCTTCGCCGGGGACCTTTTCAGGATGTACAGCCGTTTCGCGGAGCGCAACCGTTGGGGGGTCGAGATCATCTCGCAGAGTTCGAGCGATGCAGGGGGATACAAGGAAATCATTGCGAAAGTGACGGGGCATGGCGCCTATTCCAAGCTGAAGTTCGAGTCAGGCGCGCATCGCGTCCAGCGTGTACCCGAGACTGAAACACAGGGAAGGATCCATACTTCTGCATGCACCGTGGCCGTGCTGCCGGAAGCGGAGGAGCTCGATGAAGTCGTGCTGAATCCTGCGGAGCTGAGGATAGACACATTCAGATCGAGCGGCGCCGGCGGACAGCATATCAACAAGACCGATTCGGCGGTCAGGATCACGCATCTCCCCACCGGCATCGTGGTGGAATGCCAGGACGATCGTTCGCAGCACAAGAACAAGGCGCAGGCGATGTCCGTTCTGGCGGCGAGGATAAGGGCCAAGCAGGTGGCCGAACAGCAATCGAAACAGGCTGCGGAAAGGAAATCGCTGGTGGGGAGCGGAGACCGTTCCGAGCGAATCAGGACATACAATTTTCCTCAGGGGCGCGTCACTGACCACAGGATCAATCTCACGCTCTACAAGATAGACGAGATCATGGACGGCGATCTTTTCGAGCTCACCGGCGCGCTGATGGCGCAGCATCAGGCCGACATGCTCGCTGCCATGTCGGAAGAGGTCAGGTTGGGTTGAAAGTCTCTGCAATCCTGAAGCATGCCGCGCGCAGGCTGGGCGGGGATGCTGCGACTGCGAACATCGAGGCGAGAGCCCTTCTCGTCCATGCGCTTTCCGTCGATCGGGCATGGCTCATTGCGCATTCAGAGGATATCGTCGAAGAGAAGAGCCTTTCGAGATTCGAAGCCATGCTCGAAAGAAGGCTCGAGGGCGAGCCTGTCGCCTACATTCTCGGATTCAGGGAATTCTACGGAGAAAATTTCAGGGTTTCGAATGCAGTGCTGATCCCGAGGCCGGAAACCGAATTGCTGGTCGATCTCGCGCTCCAGAGGATTCCTGAAAACGGGAGGGTGCTTGATCTCGGAACGGGGAGCGGAGCCATTGCAGTCACGGTTGCAAGGCAAAGAAGGGATGCCGTTGTCATGGCAATAGACAAGTCGGCGTCAGCGCTATCCGTTGCGATCAAAAACGGAGAGGGACTGAACAATGTCTCGTTTCTCGAGAGCGACTGGTTCGATGCGCTCGAACACAGGCATTTCGACATCATTCTCTCCAATCCGCCCTATGTCGCAGAAGGGGATGAGCATCTGAAGGATCTTTCTTTCGAACCCGGGCTGGCGCTGACGAGCGGCGGGGACGGGCTGGATGCAATCAGAAGAATCGTAAAAGAGGCGCCGCATCACCTGGAGACGGGCGGATGGCTGCTCTTCGAGCATGGCTACGATCAGGCGGAGAGATGCAGGGATCTGCTTTCTCGTTCCTTCGATGAAGTTCGTTCCTGGAAGGACATTTCAGGAATAGAAAGGGTCAGCGGAGGAACATTGACCTCGTAGGAAACGGCGAGTACACTTTATCATACTATTTTTGTCGGATTTACGGAGTGCAGCATGGATATACAGGAAGTCATCAAGGATCAGGTCACGGGCAATCGCGTCGTGCTCTACATGAAAGGGACGCCGCAATTTCCGCAATGCGGTTTTTCGGCCAATGCGGTCAACATACTGAAGCGCTGCGGCGTCGATCAGTTCTATAGCGTGGATGTGCTCTCCAACCCAGAAATCCGTCAGGGAATCAAGGAGTTCGCAAACTGGCCAACGATCCCACAGCTTTATGTCAACGGCGAATTCGTCGGCGGTTCGGACATCATGATCGAGCTTTTCCAGTCGGGTGAACTGCAGCAGATGCTGAAGTGATTCAGCAGGCTTCCGAAAGAAGCAAATCAAGCATCGACTTTGCCTGGTAAAGGTAGCTTCCCCCGAAAATGTTGAGGTGGTTCAGCACATGGTAAAGGTTGTAGAGATGCTTTCTTTTTTCGTAGCCTGAATCGAGCGGGAAATCTCTATCGTAGGCGTCAATGAAGGCCTCGGGGAACCCCCCGAAGAGTTCGGTCATGGCGATGTCGGCTTCCCTGTCTCCGAAGTAGACCGCCGGGTCAAATAGAACCGGGCGGCCTGACGGGTCGAAGCCTGCATTGCCGCGCCAGAGGTCGCCGTGAAGAAGCGAGGGGCGCGGATGGTAATCGGCAAAGAAGGCGCTCAGGTTTTCCATCAGCGTCTCCGGGCCTGTTCCGAAATCGTGGCCTTTTTTCCTGGCGAGATCGAACTGGAATCCAATCCTTCTCGTTTTCCAGAATGCCACCCAGTGCGCTGATTTCTCGTTGATCTGGGGCGTGGAACCGATGAGGTTGTCCGTTTCCCATCCGAACGTCTCTGCCGTGATGCGGTGCAGTTTTGCGAGATCCTTTCCGAGAAGATCATAGCGCATGACCTTGCCGCCCATTTCGACATGTTCAAGGACGAGCCAGTATTTGCCGTCGCATTCGCCAAGGCAGATCGGCGCGGGGGTTCTCACCGCCTGACTGATGGCGATCAGACCTGCAGCTTCAGCATCGAATGGAAAATTCCCTGTTTTGACGAAGTAGCGGCCGTTTTTTCCTTCGAACTGCCATGCTTCTGAAATGCAGCCGCCGCCCACCGGCGTTTTCTTCACAGGAAGAAAAGTCCTTCCGGTCGTCTGCGAAATGCGCGAGGCGATTTCTGCCCAGAATTCAGGCAAGTCTCTTTCTCGCACGCGAGATCGCCGCTTTCACCTGCTGGGGGGCCGTTCCGCCGATATGATTCCGGCTGTTGAGCGAGCCTTCGAGCGTGAGGACTTCATAGACATCCTCTTCGATGAGGTCTGAAAGCTGCTTCAGCTCCTGAATGGGAAGCGCGCCGAGATCGACTCCCTTTTCCTCGCAATGCCGCACTGCCCTGGCGACGGTTTCATGCGCATCCCTGAAAGGCATTCCCTTTTTCACCAGATAGTCTGCAAGATCGGTTGCGGTCGCAAAGCCCCTGCTCGCCGCCTTTCTCATCGCTTCCTTGTCGACCTTGATGCCGGCTATCATTTCTGCGTAGATCCTGAGCGTTGCCGAGACGGTGTCGACGGCATCGAATATCGGCTCCTTGTCTTCCTGATTGTCCTTGTTGTAGGCAAGCGGCTGGGATTTCATCAGGGTCAGAAGCGCAACGAGATGGCCGTTTATCCTTCCGGTTTTTCCCCTCACGAGTTCGGGGACGTCGGGATTCTTCTTCTGGGGCATGATGGAGGAGCCCGTGCAGAACCTGTCGGCGATATCGACGAAGCCGAATCCCGGGTTCATCCAGATGATGAGCTCCTCAGAAAAACGCGAAAGGTGCGTCATCAGAAGCGCGCAGCAGGCGCAGAACTCTATGGCGAAATCTCGATCGGAGACTGCGTCGAGGGAATTCTCGCAAACGCCCTCGAAGCCGAGCAGTTCGGCGACTTTCTCGCGGTCTATCGGGTAGCTCGTTCCGGCAAGCGCGGCGGAACCAAGCGGAAGCCTGTTCAGGCGCTTCCTGCAGTCCTTCATTCGATCCAGATCGCGCGAAAGCATTTCGAAATAGGCCATCAGGTGATGGCCAAAACTGACAGGCTGCGCCACCTGGAGGTGGGTGAAGCCAGGCATCACGGTATCGGTATGTTGCTCGGCAAGATCGAGCAGGGAAGACTGAAGGGAGCCGATCAGTTCGTTGATGCCGTCTATTTCGCTCCTCAGGAAAAGCCTGATGTCCGTTGCGACCTGATCGTTCCTCGATCTTGCCGTATGCAGCCTTTTCCCTGCGTCCCCTACCAGGGTGGTGAGTCTCTTTTCGATGTTGAGATGGACATCCTCCAGTTCGAGAGACCATGCGAATTTCCCTTCCCTGATTTCTTCCAGGATCATTCCGAGGCCTTGTTCTATGGATTCGAGATCGTCTTTGCTCAACATGCCAGACGAATGAAGCATGCTCGCATGGGCAAGGGAACCCTGGATGTCGAACTCTGCCAGCCTCTTGTCGAAGGAAATCGATGCCGTATATTTCTGTACCACTTCGGCGACCGGCTCGCTGAATCTGCCGGACCAGGTCTTGTTTTTGGGGAGGTCTTGCATAGTGTTTCGGCCTTGTTCAGAATAAGGTGATGAGTGGCAATAGTATAAATCAAAACCTCGCGCTTCCGAATTTCAGGAATACCGGGATCATGTTGCGCATTCTCCTGATCGTCAATGCGCTCTGTTTTCTTGCAGCATTCCTGAAGTCGACTTCCCTGGACGACTTGATGCGCGAGTGGGCCGAGATTTCCGCGGTGAGCCAGCCTCTTCTTCTTTCAAGCCTGCTCGTTTTCGCCTTGCTCGACGACTGGCTCCACGGTTTTTCCTTTTTCATGGCCGCCGCGGTTCTTCTTTTCGTCGAAGCCTGCCTTGCCCTGGCAGCGCACTGGTTCGGCGCATTCCTTTCCTATGGGAGCCTGCTGCGTTACTGGTTTTTCAGCCTGCTCACGGTTTCCTTCCTGCTCTGGTATTTCAATCTGAGAAGCCGCGCCCTTTCTCCAGCGCTGACGGAAGCAAGACTTCAGGCGCTTCAGGCGAGAATACGCCCCCATTTTCTTTTCAATACGATCAATGCCGTCCTGAGCCTGATCCGTTCCGATCCGGTCAGGGCTGAAACGGCGCTCGAGGATCTTGCCGATCTCTTCAGGGTGTTGATGGCGGACAACAGGAAGCTGACCACGCTTGCCAAGGAGGTCGAACTCTGCAGGGAATATCTGGATCTCGAAAAACTGAGGCTGGGCGAGCGGCTTCAGGTGGAGTGGCATATCGACAAGATGCCGCCTGACGCCATGATCCCCCCTCTGGTATTGCAGCCATTGCTGGAAAATGCTGTTTATCATGGCATTGAGCCCTCCTCTGCGAAAGGAGTCATCAGCATCCATATCTACAGGAGAAGAGGTGAAATTCATGCCGTTTTGAGAAATCCCTATACGCCGGGACACGAGAATCGCAAAGGGAACAAGATGGCGCTGGAAAATATCGGGGAAAGACTCAGTCTTCATTTCGACGCGGAAGGCAGCCTGAAAGTCGAGATCGTCGGCAACATTTTCCAGGTCCATATCACGCTTCCCTATATCCAGGAGGAGGGCGGGCATGTTCGATGACATGCTGAGGGTACTCGTCGTCGACGACGAGGCGCCGGCGAGACAAAGAGCAAAAGACCTGCTTGCAGATTGCGCTTCCAAGATGCCCATAGAAATAGTGGGAGAGGCGTCAAACGGCATAGAGGCGCTGGAATTCATCGAGTCGAACGAGGTCGACGTGATTCTCCTCGATATCAGGATGCCCGACCTGGACGGGCTCGAGCTCGCGCGGCATCTGACGAAATTGCCCAATCCCCCGGCAGTGATCTTCACGACGGCCTATCACGACTTCGCACTCGAGGCTTTCGAAGTCCATGCCGTTGATTACCTGATGAAACCGATCAGGCTGGGACGTCTTTTCAATGCGCTTTCCAGGGCGAGCACGATGAGGCCGATTCCGCTCGATATGCTGAACGAGATTTCCTCGGGGCCGAGGACCCATCTTTCGATACAGGAAAGAGGAAAGATCCATCTCGTTCCGGTTTCGGACATCATCTACATGAAGGCTGAACTCAAGTATGTTGCCTTGAACACGAAAGAAAGGACATTTCTCCTGGAGGAGTCGCTTTCAAGCCTGGAAGAGGAATTCAAGGAGGATTTCGTCAGAATTCATCGCAACACCCTGGTGGCAAAAAAATGCATATCGGGTTTCGAAAAGGACCCTTCCGAGGAAGGGGGATGGAAAGTGGTTCTTGAAGGGAGGCAGGAAAAACTTCCCATCAGCAGGCGGCAGCAGCATATCATCAAACAGTACAAGGTGTTGCAGGAAAGAGACAGCAGATAGAAAAAATTTGTCCTCATCCGGATTTTGATGCAATATCGCCTACCCTAGGATGAGAATCGCTATTTGACGGGTATGGGAAAACAAGGCAAGATCATCGCACTCATTGGGGCCCTCATCGCCCCGGGATGCGCTTTTGCGGATGCCGTCATGATCACCGGCAGCACGGGGATCACTGTTCCCGAGAAATCTTCCGGCGGGCGCTATTTCGGTCTGAAGGGAAGGGAAGATCTCGGCTCCCGGCTCCGGGAAAATGTCATCCAGTACTGGACGCCGAGCCTGGGTGGGCTGCGTGCCAGGATAGCCTATGCCGGCAATCGGGAAGCTGCGCACTCTGCAGGGGTCGATACGGCCAACGATCTATCCTTTTCCCTTGATTACAAACTGGGAGAAGCCTCCGCATTTGTCGGCGGCGAATCCGGATGGGGAGGGAATCCTTTCGGACTGGCGAGTTCGGATGCCCATGTCGGTGCGGCCTACGCCTTTTCGAGCGGAACACATTTCGGCCTGGGCTACGGGCAGCTGAGGTACAATTTTTCCCCGGCCGGGGCGCCCTCTTTCAATTCGCCTGCAAAAGGGACCATTCAGATGAGCGACTGGTATCTTTCGCTCGTTCAGGATGTCGGCGCCAGCGGGCATCTCAGATTCTCATTCACCCAGGCAGACAACGGCAACGCAGGCCAGGGAGCGGCGAATCAGCTTTCGTTCGGCTATGGTCAGGCGCTTTCCAATCGAACCGAAATTTATGCGCTGTATACCAGGACGAACAATACCTATAACTTTGCGACAAATCCCTTCGGTTTGGGGGTTGGGTCGAGCATATTCGGTCTGGGCCTCAAGCACAGCTTCTAAATTTTCAACCATTCCGGAATTTTTTGTTTCCGGCAATGTCGAACGGCACATGACGAAAATCCTGACAATAGAGGATGACGAAACCACGGCCCGCGAAATCATCGCGGAGCTTGAAAGTCACGGCTTCGACGTGGACTGGGCCGACAACGGCAATGCCGGGCTCAATAGGGCGCTGAGCGGCAATTACGATCTTGTCACGCTGGACAGGATGCTTCCATTCGTCGATGGTCTTGCGATCGTGACGGCCATGAGGCGGGAAAATGTCGATACGCCCGTTCTCATGATCAGCGCGCTGAGCGATGTGGATGAGCGCATTCATGGCCTGCGGGCAGGTGGAGACGATTATCTGGTCAAGCCTTTCGCTTCCGACGAGATGGCTGCGAGAGTGGAAGTGCTCCTGAGAAGGAAAAGCAGGCAGGGGCCTCAGACATTGCTTCACATTCTGGATCTCGAGCTTGATCTCGTCGCGAGGACGGTGACAAGGCGAAAGGTTCGCATCGATCTGCTGCCGATGGAATTCCGCCTGCTCGAATACATGATGAGGAATTCAGAGCAGATCCTCACCAGAACCATGCTTTTCGAAGCGGTATGGGGTTATCATTTCGATCCGGGCACGAACATCATCGATGTTCATATCGGGCGCCTTCGCCGAAAGGTCGACGGTCCAGGACTGCCTCCGCTGATCCATACGGTCCGCGGTTCCGGATACATACTCAGTGAACATCGCTAAGCTTTCCAGGACGACCACATTCCGTGTGACCCTCGTATACAGCACTTTTTTCACGGTTTGCGTGATCATGCTGCTCGGGTTCATTTACTGGAATACCGTGACGGAAATGACGAGAAGGGTGGATCAGATCCTGCTGCTGGAGAAGCAGGATTTCGTCAATGTGCAACTTGAACTCATCCCTAAAAAGATCGAGGGGAGCATCAGGCGGGATCAGCGGCATATCTATCTTTACGGCCTGTTCACAGGCAAGGGCGATTATCTTTACGGCAACATCACGCAAATTCCGGAAAATCTGCCAGGCGACGGTCACATACGCCAGATAAGCCTTCCCACCTCCACTTCCTTCCCTTTCAGGGTCGCGATGGCGGAGCTGATCAGGCTTCCTTCCGGAAATCTTCTTCTTCTCGGGCATGATTCGGAGCAGATCATGGAGTTCAGGGAAGTCATGAAGGGCGCATTTTTCTGGGGAGGGTCGCTTACGGTTTTTCTCGGGCTCGCTTTCGGTCTTGCATTCAGTCTCAGACCTTTGCAGAGAATAGAGCAGATCCAGGGCGTATGCGAGCAAATCATGAGAGGCGATATCAGGCAGAGACTGCCTGTCTCGAAAAGGCTCGACGAACTCGACATGCTGACGGCGATCGTCAACAAGACGCTCGACGAAATCGAGAGGCTGATGTCGGAAGTGAAGAGCGTTTGCGACAATATCGCTCACGATCTCCGAACCCCGCTGACCCGGCTTCGCGCCCTGATTTATCGCGCCCAGCAGCAGGGGCATATGCCTGTGCTGGAGCAGGTGATGTCCGAAATGGATTCGCTGCTGCTTCGCTTCAGGGCATTGCTGAGGATAGCTGAAATAGAAAACAAGCAGAGAATGGCGGGGTTCAAGACCATTTCCCTGGCCGAAATCCTCGAGCAGGCCGTTTCGTTTTTCGAGCCTCTTGCTGAAGACAAGTCGATCGCTCTTTCGATGTCGGTCGAGAGTAGGGAAATCGTCCAAGGCGATGGGGAGCTGCTCTTCGAAGCCATTTCCAATCTTCTCGACAACGCCATCAAGTTCACCCCTTCCGGCGGGAAAGTTCAGGTGTGGCTTAAAAAGGGCGCGGCGGGGGCGAGAATAGACATCATCGATTCGGGTCCGGGGATTGCGGCGAGCGAGCGCTCGGCGGTGCTGAACAGGTTCTACAGGGGATCCGGCAGCCAGAATGAGCCGGGATTCGGATTGGGGCTCAGCATCGTCATGGCGGTTGTGAGGCTGCACGATTTCGATTTCGAGCTTGGCGAAGCGGATTCCGGGGCGAGAGCCACGATTTATTGCTGGCCTTCTGCGCTGCACCGTTTTGTCGACCAAATTAAATAATTTTTAGTTACATTCCAGATCCGATTTCATCGGCTATCATGCTGTCTGCCAATTTTCTACCGCGGTTGTTCTGATTTCATCCGCATGGCAGGTTACCAGCCTGTCAATTCAACTGGCTGATTTTTCAGGCGCATATCTGATGATTTGGATTGTTAAGGTCGCACTGA
This sequence comes from Pseudomonadota bacterium, assembly GCA_021848825.1. Taxonomy (GTDB): domain Bacteria; phylum Pseudomonadota; class Gammaproteobacteria; order Burkholderiales; family JABEVD01; genus JABEVD01. Next base: position 4,630 of record JAJZTQ010000021.1, on the reverse strand, counting down.
GTCGACCGTATACGTTTATTGTTCTGGCCATACTGATATTGATCTTGGGGCCGCTCGTCTATGTCAACATGCGGACGGACATCTTCCCGGACATCAATGTGCCTGTCGTCGCGGCCGTGTGGACCTACAACGGCATGCCGCCGGAAGACATGTCGAACCGCATCATCACCTATTACGAGCGGCAGCTGACCTCGACGGTGAACGACATCGAGCATATCGAATCGCAATCGCTCATCGGCGTCGGCATCGTCAAGATCTTCTTCCAGCCGGACGTCAACATCAATGCGGCAGTGAGCCAGGTGACCGCGCTTTCCCAGACGGTGCTGAAGCGTCTTCCGCCCGGGATCACGCCGCCCTTGATCCTGAGCTACAATGCCTCTTCCGTTCCTGTTCTCCAGCTTGCGCTATCCAGCAAGACGCTTCTCGACAACCAGCTTTTCGATCTGTCGAACAATTTCATCCGACCCCAGCTCGCGGAAGTGGAAGGCGCCGCAGTGCCTTCCCCCTATGGCGGAAAGAACAGGCAGATCCAGGTCGACCTCGACTACCATGCTCTGCGTTCGAAGGGCCTTTCCCCGGATGACGTGACGAATGCCTTGGCAAAGCAGAACCTGATCCTGCCGGCCGGAACGGAAAAGCTGGGTGTATTCGAGTACAACGTCCTGCTCAATGCGAGCCCGGACATACTCAAGAATCTCAATGATCTTCCCGTCAAGACCGTGAACGGCGCAACGATCTACGTCAAGGATGTGGCCTGGGTGCGGGACGGCTTTTCACCGCAGCAGAACATGGTCAGGGTGAACGGCAGGCATTCCGTGCTGACGACGGTCCAAAAGAACGGGAAGGCATCCACGCTCGACATCATCCAGCATGTCAAGGAACTGCTTCCGAGAATCCTTGCGGGGGCGCCCAAGGGGCTGGTGGTGAAGCTCGTCGGCGATCAGTCGATTTTCGTGAAATCGGCGGTAGCGGGCGTGATCAGGGAGGGGGTGATCGCGGCAGCGCTGACTTCGCTCATGATCCTGCTCTTTCTGGGAAGCTGGCGCTCGACCATCATCGTGACGATCTCCATTCCCCTTTCCATATTGACAGCGATCATCGCACTGTCGGTTGCAGGCCAGACGATCAACATCATGACGCTCGGCGGGCTTGCGCTTGCCGTGGGGATACTGGTCGACGAAGCGACCGTGACGATAGAAAGCATGAACTGGCATCTCGAGCACGGCAAGCATGTTCAGGAAGCCATTCTTGACGGTGCCAACCAGATCGTGGTCCCGGCCTTCGTTTCACTGCTTTCGATCTGCATCGTGTTCATCCCGATGTTCTTCCTCGAAGGGGTTTCGAAATATCTGTTCGTTCCGCTTGCAGAAGCGGTGATATTCTCGATGATCGCTTCCTTCATTCTCTCCAGGACGCTGGTGCCGACCCTGGCGAGTTACCTGCTGAAGCCCCATGTGATGCACGACGAAGAGAATCGGCCTGCGCCGAAAAATCCGTTGGTGAGATTCCAGCAGGCTTTCGAGAAGCGCTTCACCGCAGTCAGGGAAGGCTACAGGAATCTCCTGCTGATCGCGCTTTCCTACAGGCGGACCTTCATCTTCGGTTTTCTCGGTTTCGTGATTCTTTCATTCCTGCTCGTTCCCTGGCTGGGAGAGAATTTCTTCCCTGCAGTCGATGCCGGCCAGATCAAGCTGCATATCAGGGCGCAGACCGGAACGAGGATAGAGGAGACGGCAAGGGTTTGCGACCTGATAGAGCGCGACATCAGGACCATGGTGCCGCAGCAGGAACTGAAGAACATCGTCGACAACATCGGCCTGCCTGTGAGCGGGGTGAACCTGACCTACAGCAATTCCTCGCCGATCGGTCCCGCCGATGCCGACATCCTGGTTTCGCTGAACGAAGGGCACAAGCCCACGGCGGGCTATGTGAAATACATGCGCGACAAGCTGAAGGCGGATTTCCCCGGCGTGACCTTCGCCTTTCTGCCTGCAGACATCGTCAGCCAGATCCTGAACTTCGGTCTGCCCGCGCCGATCGACGTGCAGGTGATCGGATTCAACCGCAAGGCGGATCAGGCCTATGCGGTGAAGCTGATGAGCCATATCAGGAAGATTTCGGGATTGGTCGATCTGCGGGTTCAGCAGGCATTCGACCAGCCTGAATTCCGTGTCGTGGTCGACCGCACCCGCGCCCAGCAGCTCGGGTTTACCCAGCACGACATCGCCACCAATCTGCTTGTTTCGCTCTCGGGCAGCCTGCAGACCAAGCCCAACTTCTGGGTGAACCCGAAGAATCATGTGTCCTATCCGCTGGTATTGCAGGCGCCGCAATATCGCATGGATACCCTCAACGATCTGCAGAACATTCCGTTGTCATCGAGCACCGGGGCGAAACCGCAGATTCTCGGCGCAGTGGCGACCATCGTCAGGGGGCAGGGTGAAGGGGTCGTTTCGCACTACGACGTCCAGCCGACCATAGACATCTTCGGCTCGACCCAGGGACGCGACCTGGGCGATGTGGCAAGAGACATCAATCATGCGATGAAGGAGACCGCGAAGGATGTGCCCAAGGGCTCGACAGTCGTGATGCGCGGACAGATCAAGGCCATGAACAGCTCATACAAGGGCCTGCTTTTCGGTCTTCTGGGTGCGATCGTGCTGATCTACCTGCTGATCGTGGTGAATTTCCAGTCCTGGCTCGATCCTTTCGTCATCATCACGGCGCTGCCTGCGGCGCTTGCCGGGATCGTCTGGATGCTTTTCGCCACCCATACCACGCTATCCGTGCCGGCGCTGATCGGCGCGATCATGTGCATGGGGGTGGCGACGGCGAACAGTATCCTGGTCGTGAGCTTCGCCAGGGAAAGGCTGGATAGCGGAGACAACGCAATCACCGCGGCGGTCGAAGCAGGCTTCGTTCGTTTCCGCCCCGTCTTGATGACTGCGCTTGCCATGGTCATCGGCATGATTCCGATGGCGCTCGGCCTGGGCGATGGCGGTGAACAGAATGCGCCGCTGGGCCGCGCGGTGATAGGTGGACTGGTTTTCGCCACCTGCGCGACGCTTTTCTTCGTGCCAGTCATATTCAGCCTGGTGCATTCCAGTGAAGAAAACTAGCAATATTCTAATATATTCCATCCAGGGCAAGTATATAATGCACAGCACCGGCAAAAAAGTCGGGATGTATAAGATAAGGATGGAAAGGTCCTGTCATGCTGTGGATCGTCAAGGTCGCACTGAGTCGACCGTATACGTTTATCGTTCTGGCCATACTGATACTGATCTTGGGGCCGCTTGTGTATTTCAACATGCGGACGGACATCTTCCCGGACATCAAAGTGCCTGTCGTCGCGGCCGTGTGGACCTACAACGGCATGCCTCCTGCGGACATGTCAAACCGCATCGTCACTTTTTACGAGCGGCAGCTGACCTCGTCAGTGAACGACATCGAGCATATCGAATCGCAGTCGCTTTCCGGCGTCGGCATCGTCAAGATCTTCTTCCAGCCGGACGTCAACATCAATGCGGCAGTGAGCCAGGTGACCGCGCTTTCCCAGACGGTGCTGAAGCGTCTTCCGCCCGGGATCACGCCGCCCTTGATCCTGAGCTACAATGCCTCTTCCGTCCCTGTCCTCCAGCTTGCGCTATCCAGCAAGACGCTTCTCGACAACCAGCTTTTCGACATCTCGAACAATTTCATCCGACCCCAGCTCGCGGAAGTGGAGGGCGCCGCGGTGCCTTCTCCCTATGGCGGAAAGAACAGGCAGATCCAGGTCGACCTCGATTACCACGCCATGCGATCGAAGGGGATTTCGCCGGACGATGTGACGAATGCCTTGGCAAAGCAGAACCTGATCCTGCCGGCCGGAACGGAAAAGCTCGGCGTATTCGAGTACAACGTCCTGCTCAATGCGAGCCCGGACGTGCTCGAGGATCTCAATAATCTTCCAGTCAAGACCGTGAACGGCGCAACGATCTATATCAGGGATGTGGCTTGGGTGCGGGACGGCTTTTCACCGCAGCAGAACATGGTCAGGGTGAACGGCAGGCATTCCGTGCTGACGACGGTCCAGAAGAACGGATCGGCATCCACGCTCGACATCATCAAGCATGTCAAGGAATTGCTTCCCAGGATCGAAGCAGGTGCGCCCAAGGGCCTGATCGTGAAGCTCGTCGGCGATCAGTCTGTTTTCGTGAAATCGGCGGTGGCGGGCGTGATCAGGGAGGGGGTGATCGCGGCGGCGCTGACTTCGCTCATGATCCTGCTCTTTCTGGGAAGCTGGCGCTCTACCCTGATCATCACGGTATCCATTCCGCTCGCTGTTCTTGCGGCCATCATCGGTCTTTCGGCGGCAGGCCAGACGATCAACATCATGACGCTCGGCGGGCTTGCGCTTGCCGTGGGGATACTGGTCGACGATGCGACCGTGACAATAGAGAACATGAACTGGCATCTCGAGCACGGCAAGCTGGTAGAAGAAGCCATTTTGGATGGTGCGGGCCAGATCGTGGTCCCGGCCTTCGTTTCACTGCTTTCGATCTGCATCGTGTTCATCCCGATGTTCTTCCTCGAAGGGGTTTCGAAATATCTGTTCGTTCCGCTTGCAGAAGCGGTGATATTCTCGATG
>JAJZTQ010000044.1:8935-10541 GCA_021848825.1 Pseudomonadota bacterium | reverse complement strand
ACCCCGAGGTGGCTCATGAAGCAGCCTCTTGTTCCGATCGTCGGGAACGGGCCTGCGCTTTCCGGCCGAATCGCCGGAAAAAGGGTAAGCTTGGGATGCGAAAAAGACAGCCCGATTCTGGAAAGCTGCGCCGCCATCTCCTTCCTCCTGTCGGGGCGGGAAGGCAGATTGATGATGTAGATCCGGTCGAAAAGATCCTCCAGCTTCAATTCCCTTTTCCTTGATGTGAAAATTTCTCGAGACTACAGGAAAAATGTTTCAGGCAATCGACGCTCCTTTCCGCAAAAACCTTTCATTAAGCTGTCATGTTCGCTGGATAGAATCTGCAACCTGAATCCTTTTTGAATTTCAGGACCTTGCTTTTCGGGTCCGCATCGGACGCCTTGTCATTTTGACAATTTCCGATTTCTGAAGAACATTTATGAACTGCAATATCATTCTTCGCATTTTCCTTCTGATAGGTCTCGTGACCTTCGGCATTTCGTCAAGGGGAGAAGAATCGAACGATTACCGACTGGGCGCAGGCGACATCATCCACATTACCGTTTTTCCGAACCCCGATCTCGCCACCGATGTCCGCGTCTCCGAAAGCGGCTTCATTTCCTACCCGATGATAGGCAAGGTGAAGGTCGGCGGACTCACGCTCGATGCAGCCCAGCAGAAGATAGCCCATCTTCTCGAGGCGGGAGGATTCGTCCATGATCCCCAGGTCAACATCGTGCCAACGAAAATCCAGGGAAATCAGGTTTCGGTTCTCGGCCAGGTCAGCAAGCCCGGACTCTACCCGCTCGACACTTTCGACATGAAAGTCAGCAGCATCCTTGCCGAAGCCGGCGGCATTTCCGAAAACGGAGCGGATCTCATCATTCTTGTCGGTACGCGCGATGGCAAGCCCTACAGAAAGGAAATCGACGTTCCTGAAATGTTCATCAATCACATGACCGGGGACGACATCCTGGTTCGGGCCGGAGATGTCATCTTTGTCCGCCGCGCACCGATGTTCTACATCTACGGAGAAGTCCAGCGGCCGGGCATGTACCGCGTGGAGCGGAACATGAACGTGATGCGCGCGCTGGCGGAGGCGGGCGGCCCGACCCAGAAGGGAACGGTGAGAGGATTGAAGCTCTACCGCGACAAGAGCGGCAAGACCGAGGAACTGACCCCCGACATCACCGCCCCGCTGCAGGGCAACGACGTGCTTTATGTCGAGGAAAGCCTCTTCTGATCCCGGACAATCCATGAATATTCAACAGATTCTGCTGACACTCAAGGCGCGCTACAAGATCGGGGTGCTCGTCCTTTTTCTGACGGTATCGGCCATGCTCGCCTATACCTTCACCTCGCCCAAGAAATACGAAGCCACCGCTTCGGTGCTTCTGGACATGAAATCCGCAGACCCCCTCGTCGCCAGCGACTCCGTTGCCGCAACCATGAACAGCTACATGCCGACGCAGGTGGACATCATCAAGAGCAACAGGGTCGCGCAGAAGGTCGTCCAGCAGCTCGCTCTCGACAAGAACCCCGCCATCCGGTCGCAATGGATGAACGAGACGAAAGGGAAAGGCCAGCTCGTTCCCTGGCTCGGCAATCTCCTGAAGCTCGGCCT
>JAJZTQ010000044.1:0-8835 GCA_021848825.1 Pseudomonadota bacterium | reverse complement strand
ATCATGGACAGCTTCAATACCGCCAATCGCGTCAACAGGCAGCGCGAGACCGAGCTCAAGGCGACCATCGAAACCCACAAGCAGCAGGCCATCAAGGACATGTCTCAGCGAAACCAGATTCAGGTGCTGAAGAACGAAGTGAAGGCTGCGCAGGATGCCTACGGCATGGTCATGCAGCATTACATGGAAAGCAATCTTCAGAGCCAGTCGAACCAGACCAATGCTTCGATCCTGACGCCTGCGGCGGAGCCGACCGAACCCTCTTCTCCGAAGATATTCAAGAACATCATGATCTCGGTTTTCCTCGGGATGCTGGGCGGGATCGGCGCGATCCTCGCCTGGGAACTGCTCGATTACCGCGTCAGATCCGCCGAAACGCTGGGTATCGCCACCGGCCTGCCGGTCATGATCCGCTTCACGCCCCACGCCTCTTCGGACAGTGCGAGAGAAAAGATCCTGATGTTTCTGAAGGTGTTCAAACCGAAGCGGATTTGAGGAAGACAATGCAATCCACGAGCAGATCGATAGGCGCCATCCTTACGGAATCAGGGAAGTTGTCCGCATCCGACATGGAAAGGATACTGAAGCTGCAGGAATCCGAAGGGCTGCGCTTCGGCGATGCCGCCATCCATCTCGGCCTGCTTGCAGATTCCGACATCCAGTATGCGCTTGCCAGGCAATACGATTATCCCTATCTTCTCAAAGGGGACAAGACGGTCAGCGAAAGCCTCGTTGCAGCCTACGATCCCTATTGCCGGCAGGTCGAGACATTGCGGAAGCTGCGCAGCCAGCTCATGATGAGGAGGCTGTCCAGAACGGATTCCAAGCTGCTTTCAGTCGTCAGCCCCGGGCGAAGAGAGGGAAGAAGTTTTCTTCTGGCAAATCTTGCCATCGTCTTCTCTCAAATGGGTGAAAAAACGCTGCTGATCGATGCCGACATGCGCCATCCATTTCAGCACGAACTCTTCAGATTGAATAACCGCCAGGGATTGTCTTCTTTCCTCGGAGGAAGGGACCTGGATCCCGCAATACAGCGCGTCGAAAATTTCGTCGATCTCTCCGTGCTGACTTCGGGGCCCATTCCCCCGAATCCGCAGGAGCTTCTCGGAAGACCGGCCATGACGGATTTCCTCTCGTCCATGAAAAAGGAGTACGACGTCGTGCTGATCGATACGCCTGCTTCTTCGGACTTCGCGGACGCCCATGTTGTGGCGGCAAGGGCGGGGAGCGCCATGGTTCTGGCGAGAAAGAATCATACCCCGGTATTCCTGGTGCGTCAGGAAGCTGAAAGCATGACAGGATCGGGCATAGAAGTCGTCGGTGCGATATTGAATGAATACTAGCGACAAGGCCCTGACGCAGCATCCTGCATGGCAATCGTGGCCCATCGTGCTCGGGCTTCTGGCATTGTATGTCCCGACCTACCGTTCCTTCGCGCAGAGCTACTGGCCGGGAGAAGAAAATGCGCATGGCCCCATCGTGCTGGCAGTGGTGATCTGGCTCGCCTGGAAGCTGCGCGCCAATCTCTTCGAAAAGGTGGAAAAAACCAATCCCTTATCGGGTTTTTTCCTGCTGACCTTCGGGCTGCTGCTCTATGTCGTCGGCCGCTCGCAGAGCATTTTCATGTTCGAGGCAGGATCTGAAATCCCCCTGCTTCTCGGGATGCTGCTGATCACCCACGGCGCCGGCATCGCGAAAAAATACTGGTACCCCCTGCTCTTCCTGATCTTCCTCATCCCCCTTCCGGAATCCCTGATGGAGAACCTGACTGGGCCGCTCAAGCAGCATGTCTCGGTGCTCGCCGAAGACATCCTGTACGACCTCGGCTACCCGATCGCCAGGAATGGCGTGATGCTCTCGATCGGCCCTTACCAGCTTCTCGTGGCGGACGCCTGTTCCGGCCTTTATTCGATGTTCAGCCTGAGCGCGCTCGGTCTCTTCTACATCTATGTCGCAAGACGACCCGGCTGGATACACAATTCGATACTGCTGGGGAGCATCATCCCCATCGCCTTTTTCTCGAATGTCGTGCGCGTCGTGCTGCTGGTATTGATCACCTACTATTTCGGCTACGAAGTCGGAGAAGGATTCGCCCACAAGACCGCAGGCGTCGTCCTCTTCATCGCAGCGCTGTCGCTTTTCCTCCTTCTCGACGGATCGATCATCCAGTTCCAGAGATTTTTCGCAGGGAAGAGAAGATGATCCTGGGCGCGAGCAGGCGGATCATCTTCATCGGCCTCTTGATGATTCTCGCCTCTGCGTCAGCCGAATACCTGAAGCCTACGAAGCGCATGATCGATTCGGCTCCGGCATGGCGTCTGGAAAAGATCGTCCCGGCAAGCTTCGGCGAATGGAAGATCGGCCCTCCTCCAGTCGAGATCATCGATCCCGCGACATCGGCCCTGGAGAAATCGCTATACGGTCAAATCCTGACCAGGAACTATCTGGATTCGAAAGGCAGAGTCATCATGCTGACGATCGCCTACGGCGGCTACCAGAGCAAGGAATTGCAGGTCCATCATCCCGAATCCTGCTACACCGCGCGCGGCTTCCAGATCCTGAACGACCATCAGGACGAGTTGAAGACGAAATTCGGGACCCTGCCCATCAAGCGGATGTTCGCAGTCAGCGAGAATCGCAAGGAGCCCATCACCTACTGGATAAGAGTGGGGAACGAAACGGCAGTGGGGATGAAAGTGAGACTCGCCCAGCTGCGCTACAGCCTGACCGGAGAAATCCCTGATGGAATGCTCGTGCGGGTTTCTTCAATCGACCCCGACACGAAGGCAGCCTACGCCCTCCAGGACGGATTCATCCGGGCCCTGCTTTCGGCGATGGACAAGGAAGACAGGTCGCACCTCGTCGGCCATTTCGAAGGCTCATGAGGCCAGGCCAGCGCCATGCATGAGACCCTGAAGGACCTGCTCGTCGTCTTCGTCATCTCGGTACCGACATTCATGCTGGTCAAGCCGGCGTTCTCAGGTCTGCTGACTGCGCAAGAGTTCGCCCGCAGCAGAAACCTGTGGCTTGCCCTCACCCTGATCGTCTTTCTTTCACACAATTTCTGGCTGCTCATCCTGCTGTGTATCATCGCGATCACGCTTGCACAGTTTCTCGATCAGGACAGGGTTTCCCTCTATTTCCTGCTGCTTCTCGTCGTTCCGCCTGTATGGGACAAGATTCCCGGGCTGGGTTTCATGGATCAGCTCTTTACCCTGAACCCGAAAAGGCTGCTTGAACTCGTCATCCTCCTTCCCGCTTTCATCGCCCTCCTCGGGCAGGAAGACGAATTGCCTTTCGGCAGAAGCCTCACTGACAAGCTGATTACCGGGTACATTCTGCTGACCCTTGCCCTGCAGATCAGGGGAACGACGCTGACAGACACGCTCAGGGAAGGTTTCTACATCTTTCTGGACATCTTCCTGCCCTATTACGTGATCAGCCGTTCCGTCAGGCATGCTGGGCAATTCAGGAAGGCATTCTCCTCCTTCGTTATCGCCGCACTGCTCCTTTCCAGCTCGGCGATCTACGAATATGCAAGCCATCATCTGCTCTATTCGTCCATGGGCCATTCCATCGGCGCCAACCTCGAGATGTCGAACTACCTCATGAGGGGAAGTTCTTTGCGCGCGCTGGCGACCACTGGGCAGCCGATCGCACTGGGATTTGCCATCATGGTCGGCCTCGGATTCTATCTTTTCCTGCAGCGTCACATGCCGAATGCGTCAACGAAATTCCTCTTGATCGCACTCCTTTCGGGAGGCCTTTTCGCTTCCCTTTCCCGCGGGCCCTGGGTGGGCATGGCGCTTCTTCTCCTGCTTTTTTTCTGGCTCGGACCCAATGCAAGAAAAAACATGACCTGGCTCATGCTGGTCGTCTTTTCCGCATTCGCGCTGGCGCTGGTTCTGCCTGGCGGTGAAAAAATCATCAACCTCCTTCCTTTCATCGGAAAGACAGACACATTCAACGTGAGCTACCGTGAGAACCTGTTCACTCATGCGCTTTCCGTGATCCAGCAGAACCCCATGCTGGGCTCCGTCAGCTTCAGGTCTGCACCCGAGCTTCAGGCCATGAAGCAGGGAGAAGGCATCATAGACATCGTCAACAGCTACCTTGAAGTCGTGCTCGAATACGGCGTCATCGGGCTCAGCCTTTTCTCCGGCATTTTCATCAGCATCCTTCTGGGAATCTACAAGACCCTGCGCCGATTCCGTTCGCAGAACGTCCAACGCTATCTGTTCGGAGCGGTCTTCTACGGAACTGGCGAGCTGGCGCTCGACGACGAATACTACCTTCTCGGGGTCACGCTTTTCGCAGTGCTGCTCGCCATACTGCTGACGATCTACACCGTCAGCAGCATCACCGTGATACCGACGATCTACTGGGCCATGGCAGGCATGGGAGCGGCCTATATGCGGATGAATCCATCGGGTGCGAATTCATGCGATTGATCGGAAAGATTGCCGTTTCATTTCTCCTCTTTTGCATCTGTCCCGCCTTCGGATCCGATGTCGAGGTGACGGTGAGTGAACCGGAAGGGCTCCCGAGCGTGACGATAGGCGGAGGGGGGGCCTTGTCCAGCCGCTTCGTTTTCTGGGGAAGCCAATGGAAATGGACCCCCGTGAAATCGTCATTCAAGCGTTCCAGCCCTTTCAATTATGAAGCGGATGCGGAGGATGAGAGTCTCGGCCTCTCCATCCGCCAGCATGTCGAAAAAATCGGCGAAGGAAAATTGCGCTGGACGATCGACCTCGATGCAAGAAAATCCATTCCCGATGCGGTGGGAGGCGGGATCGCCTTCAGATTCAACCCGGATTCCTTTCGCTCGAGACTGGGCAAGCCCAGGCTTCTTTCGGGAAACAGCGGATGGGCATGGGGCGGCCCGGGTGCTGCCATCGAGATGAAATTCGAACCGCCTTTGGCCTCCGTTTTCTTCGAACCCACCAATGCAAACGAGATCCGCGCCTATTTCTACGACAAGGGAATAAGCGCCGGGCACAGGCATTATGCATTCACGCTCTCGACCGATGCCGAGATCATTCCGACCCGATCGGAGCGATTCGGAACAGATGATGCTTCATGGAAAATCCAGGGATTGGACTGGCAGCATTCGCCTATCGACCTCTCATTCCTGAACGAAATGCCTGCGGGGAAGCATGGATTTCTCAAGGCGGAAGGGGAAAAACTGGTCTTCTCGGACGGAAATAGTGCGAGATTCTGGGGAACAAACCTTTCAGCGTACGCGCTTTTCGATACGCCGAAGGATGTCGTGGTACAGCAGGCAAAGCGGCTTTCCGAACTCGGATTCAATCTGGTCAGGCTTCATCACCACGATTCGCCCTGGGTGAATCCGAACATATTCGGCAGCCGACAAAGCCATTCGGACAGGCTCGATCCGCAAATGCTCGACAAGCTGGACTGGTGGATCAAGTGCCTGAAAGATCAGGGCATCTACGTCTGGCTAGACCTGCATGTGCAGCGCGCGCTCGGGCCGCAAGACCATATCACCGCGTTCGACGAAATAAGCCGAGGCAAATCCGCTGCCGACCTGAAAGGCTTCAATTACGTCAACCCCAGCATTGAGCGCGCCATGAAGGATTTCAGTTCCGCCTATCTGAATCACGTCAACCGGTATACCGCGCTCGCCTACAAGAACGATCCGGCCATCGCAGCCATACTGATCACCAACGAAAACGACCTGACATACCATTACGGCAATGCCCTGCTGCCTGACAAGCATGTGCCATGGCACGATGCGCGATACATGCATGAAGCGAAGGAGTTCGCGGCAAGAACGGGGTTGAACGCCAATCTCGTCTGGCGCTCCTGGGAAGAAGGGCCTTCCAAATACTTCCTCAACGATCTCGAACATCGCTTCGATGCCGACATGATCGCCTATCTGCGCGGAATCGGCGTCAAGGTGCCGATCGTGACCACCAGCACCTGGGCGAACAATCCGCTTTTCTCGCTCCCAGCGCTGACCTCGGGAAGCATGATCGATGTGCACAGCTACGGCGAAAGCGAGGAAATAGGGAAAAATCCCATCCATGCGGCAAACATGATCGACTGGCTCGCCTCGGGCCAGGTCGAGGGCATGCCGATGAGCATATCGGAATGGAATGTCTCCCCCTACCCCGTCCCGGACAGGTACGACATGCCTGTTTATGTCGCGGCACAAGCGGCCCATCAGGGCTGGGACGCAGTGATGCTTTTCGCCTACTCCCAGGGAAACATGAAGGGCCCCGGCAATCCTTCCAACTGGGATTGCTACAACGATCCCGAACTGATTTCCGCTTTGCCTGCAGCTGCATTGCTATACAGGGAAGGCCATGTCAGGGAAGCGACCAGCACCTATGCTTTTTCCCCGACAGCGGCTCAGCTTTTCGGCCAAAAAATCAGCCCCGCCAATTCCGTTGCGCTGAGAACGGCGGCAGAGCTCGGACGGCTGGTCATCATGATGCCTGAAACACGCTTTCTTCCCTGGCTGAAGCCGGGCAGGATCCCTCCAGGCGCCAGGATCATCACGAACCCCGATCAGTCCCTTCTCCCTCTTGATGCCACCCATGCCGTGACCGATACGGGTGAACTGAATCGCGACTGGGAAAAGGGGATCTACACCGTAGACACCGCGCGCACACAGGCCGCTATGGGCTGGCTAGGCGGAAAGAAACTGAAGCTTTCGGACGTCGAAATCGACATGCTTAATAAGAATGCAACAGTGGCCGTGCAGAGTATGGACGGAAAACCAATCAGGTCATCCAGGGACATCGTCATCACCCTGGCCGGCCCAACCACCGCCGTTCAAAAAATGCAGGGATTTTATTACAAGCAGCCTTTTGCCGGGATAGTGAGCATCCGATCCGGGAGGGGGCTGAAGCTCTCCGGTTCGGACGATCTCTCCTTCAGCGATGGGGTTTATCTTCTCAAGCTGAGCGGAACCCGCTCGATCTACAGGCTGAGCGTGAAATGACCCGCCCCTTCAACAGGTCCCTTTGAAATGGAATTCGCAGCTGCCGCAAAAACGGAGTCGATGAATTCCCTCCGCCATCGCGCCCTGCGGTCGGGAAGCTGGACGGTCATCGGCCATCTGTCGAACCAGGCGCTCAGGCTCGGCGGCAACCTGATACTGACAAGACTCCTCTTTCCCGAAGCATTCGGTCTCATGACCATCGTTCAAACCGTGATATTCGGGCTGAAGATGCTTTCGGATATCGGCATAGAACCCAGCATCATCCAGCATTCCCGGGGACATGAAGCGGCCTATGCCAATACCGCATGGACGATCCAGGTGATCCAGGGCCTTTTGATCTGGGTCCTGCTGTGCCTGATCGCGCCTTTCGCTGCTTCATTCTATTCGCAGCCGATGCTGGCGAGCCTGCTGCCCGTAGTGGGTCTGAGTGCAATAATCGGTGGATTCGAATCGACCAAGCTGGCCCAGGCAAACCGGACGCTGGCCTTGAAAAAACGGGTTCTGATCGAGGTTGCGGCTTATGCGCTCGGGCTGGTCATGACGGTCTTCTGGGCGTGGGTCGATCGCTCCATTTGGTCGCTTGTGGGCGGCGGCCTGCTCGGCGCTTCCGCGAAGACCGCTGCAAGTCATTTTCTGCTCGAAGGGGAAGGCAACAGGTTCGCCTGGGAGAAGGACTCCGTCACGGCGATTTTCGGCTTCGGGCAATGGATCATGTTCAGCTCCATCCTCGGTTTTCTGGCCGGAGAAGGCAACAAGCTGCTGATCGCTTCCTTCCTGAACGTGAAGATGCTGGCCTATTTCACGCTGGCCAGCACGATGAGCCTGGTTTTCTGGCAGCTCATCCAGCAGGTGAGCAGCAAGGTGCTTTTTCCGGCCTATTCGGAGGTGGCAAGAGAACGTCCGGAAAACCTGAATTCAGTGGCGGCAAGAAGCCGGCTGTTCGTGATCATTCCGGGATGGCTTGTCGCTCTTTTTTTCGTTTTCCGGGGCGATCATTTCATGCAGCTGCTTTACGATCATCGCTATGCGGAATCCGGATACCTGCTTCAGATGCTGGCCATGGGCACGCTTGTCGGCGTCATCGGCGGCTCCTACTCGGGGCTGCTCTGGGCCAAAGGCTTGGTCAGGACCAGCACCGGGATACTCGTCGTGCAGGTTGCAGTGCAGCTTCTTGGAATGATCGCCGGCTACCATTTCTATGGCGAAAGAGGGGTGATCTTGAGCGTCGCTGCAGCAGGCTGGCTGCTTTATCCTGTGCAGGCCTATGTACACGCGAAGATCGGGCTTTGGCAGCCCAGGGTCGATTTCCCTTTCATCCTGCTCTCCATCCTGATCGTTGCCCTCCAATTCTCCAGGATATTCGAACATGCCTGATCCTGCCCCGATTATCGAAGAAATCAGACCGACTGTCTCGGTCGTGACGCCTGTCTACAACGGCTCGAAATATCTGGCCGGGACAATAGAAAGCATTCTGGGTCAGACATTCGCCGATTTCGAGTTCGTTCTGCTCGACGACGGATCGACCGACGACTCGCTTTCCATTTTGCATCATTATGCTTCCAGGGACAGCAGAATACGCGTCATCTCAAGGGAGAACAGGGGACTGGGCAGGACCCAGCATGAACTGGTTCTTCATGCCAATGGAGAATTCATCGCGCAGCTCGATCATGACGACATCGCCCTGCCGACGCGGCTTCATCGGCAGGTCGATTTCCTCAGGAACAATGAGGACGTGGCTGTCGTGGGCAGCGCCTATCAGATGATCGACAGCGCAAACAGGTATCTCACGACGCTGACTGCGCCGCAAGCCGATGAAGAAATACAGCAGCTCATGCTCGGCGGACACTGCGCCATCGCGCATTCCG